>NZ_JBFBJK010000009.1:0-340310 GCF_040686095.1 Streptomyces sp. NPDC086554 | reverse complement strand
ACGCCGCCGTACCCATGGCCAATTAGGAGAATTCCGGATGGAGAATTACTTGGCGCTCAAACCACCCCAGATGAGGAAAAACTTGACCGTCGACATCACGGTCGGGAATCACGCCGCCTTCTCTCTGCTTGCGCAGGTGGACGAAGTTTCGATACTCGCGGACGATCGCCATGAAGTCGTGGGCGTCCATCTGGATCCACCCGCGGATGCGGGCGGTATCCAGGAGCAGGGCGAAGCTGGCTCGCTCAGGTGCAACACACTTTCCTCCCTGTGGAAAGCCTTGCTGTAGGGCGGGATCTCGGTAGATGAGTACGTCGAGGAGGAGGGCCTCGGTGAAGCTGCCAATGCCAATGAGTGCCATGCCGTAAGCCCCGTGCTGCTCGCAGATCTGGGTCTCGGTGACCCGCGCCATGAGCTGTTGCAAGAACTCGTCGCTGCTGACTAGGGGGCGGATGCGTTCTTCGAGGCCCTCAGGGACAGAGAAAACTGTGCTGTCGCCGTCGGTGCTGAGTTCGCCCATGACAGGGCGGTGGGCGACGTAGGTGACGGCGAGTCCCTCGGCGGCGAGGAGGCTGTTCAGCTCCTGGCGGATGAGGTCGGCGGAGGACGGGCCGTCGTCGTATTCGAGCGGGTCGCAGATGCGGCACAGCAATCTGCTGACGGCGCCATGGTTATCGGTGCCGGCCAAGATCTCAGTGAGCCAGCCGATGCGGGGGGAGCCGTCGTACTCGGCGGGCGTTGGCCAGGCTGCACGTCGCAGGAGCTGTTCCACCTGGTAACCGCGGCGTTCGAAGGGGCCGTATATGTCGACGATGAGGCGGGCGATGCTCGAAGGTGAGGATGTCGAGGGGTTTCATCGCTTCTGTTCCCTGTCTGTCGTGTGCTGGGCCTGTTCGAAGGCGTGAGTGAGGCGCTCGGTGAGGATGCGGCCGCACCGTTTGAAGCCCAGCTCGGTGAGGGCCTGGCCGATGCGCGTGTCGCGATCGAGTTGGTATCCGTCGCTCAGCAGCCAGCTGGCCAGGGTCAGCAGATCGGCGTCGGTGTGGTCGCCGATGCGTCCTCCCTGCGGCAAGGCGGGACGGGCACCTCGGCTGGTCGTTGGGGACGAGGCCGGCGGGCAGGGGTCGGGTTCGGGGGTGGGTGTGGTCGGCCTCGCCGCCCCTCAACGATTTTCCGACAGCCGCGCACCCGCCGCGTCAGTGTTCGTGTACCGCACCAGGCTCTTACGAGGCAGGATGACCTTCATAAGGATGTGCAGGGGGGAGAGTCCTAGTGACAACGGCAAAGCCTCAACTCGTTTTCGTACATGGCATCGGCGGGCTCCGGAACGCAGCGAACGATCAACAGCTGTGGCTCCAGGCGCTGGCCACCGGCGCCCGGCTGTCTGGTCATGCAGAGCGGATCTCGGCACTCACTCAAGGCTGGCTGGCAGACGTGACATTCGCCGACTACAGCGAGTTCCTCACCCCCAAGGGGACCCAAGGAGGGACGCATGTAAACGAGTTGGAGCCGGACGACGAGCGGCTGCTTGCCGATCTGCTAGACGCAATGCTTGATGAACTTGCCGAGCAGTTTCCGCCAGGGAACGGCACGCAGGACGCTCGCGTCATCGGACAGGCTCGACACCACCTCGATGCACTCGCGTCCGGCAGCCAGGCTCAAGGGCCTGGGGAGTTCGGGCGGCAGTTGGTATGGGTAACCACAGCTCTTCTGCAGCTCCCTGGTCTTCGCCAGACAGCGCAGTGGCTGAATGGCCAATCCTTCGCACTGCATCTCGCGCAAGTTGCCAGGTACTTGAACCGGCGTGGCCATAAGGCTGCCCTCGGCAGCGCCATTCGCTCTCGAGTGCTGGAGAGACTTGATCCCACCCGTCCACTCGTCTTCGTCGCCCACTCTCTCGGCACGGTCGTCGCCTACGAAGCGCTGCACGAGTACGAGGGCCAAGTCGCCCTTTGGGTAACGCTTGGTTCCCCTCTCGCGCTCGGCGGCATCGTCCTGCAGCGACTGGTGCCGCAACCACCATCTTGCCCGGAGAACGTGGCGACGTGGCTCAACTTCTGGGACCGAAACGATGTCATCGTCGGCCGCCCACGACTGGCGAACTGGATCGCGCCGAGCAGTAGCGGTGTGAAGGCAGAGACCACCGCTGTGAAGTCTTCTGGGGTATGGACGCACACGGCCACCAAGTATCTGGAGCACGCCCAGGTGGCCGACCCCATCGTGGAGGCACTTCTCCCGTGACAGCTCTCTCCACGCCAGCGCCTCCTCGCCATGTGCTGGTCGTCGGCGCCCAATGCCATGGCTCCGAGAACTTGCAGGGCCTAGAAGGCGCCGCTCGCCACCTCCACAAAGCCCTGGTCGACCCAGATCTCGGCGCCTGCCTCGGCCGTGGCGAGGGTGAAACCGGTTCGCTGCTCGTAGGCACCGCCCTGGGCAAGGGACGCGTCGAGACAGCACTCGCCGTCGCAGCTGACAAGGCAAAGGAGGACGGCGGCCCTCTCATCCTGGCCCTGATAGGCCACGGAATGGGCGGCTACGGCGGCCCGATGCATTTCGTCACCACTGGGAGCATGAGGGACGGAGCTATACGGCAATTGGACGTGGCCTCTGCGATCGGCACGGTCGCGAACGAGCCAGGGATCAACGGTCTGATCGCGATCGTCGACACCTGCTATGCCGCTGGCGCGTTGCCGAGCGCGCAGGCCGTGACGGCTGGCCTTCAGCAAGGAAACCTCCGCCTATCTCTTCTGTTCGCCGCCTCCGCCCACCTGCCGGCCAGGGACATGAACTTGAGCAGCCAACTCGCCACCTTGATGGAGAGTGGGCTGCCGGATGCCGGAGACCTGCTGGAACTAGACGATCGACTGATCAAGGAACTGCGCAGCCGGATCACCACCCAAGAGCCAAGTGGCTGCAGTTTCAACGGCACTCCTCTGCCCGGTGGATCCCTCTGGCTGTCCCACAACGTCGGGAGCGTCACGCGGCGTGCGGCGAGCTCCATCGGTTCGCTGGCTCATGAGCGGATGCGCAAGGTGCTTGGCCCGCTAGATGAGACTGGAAGCGTCAACACCCAGGAGCAGCTGGCAGACTGGCTGGACCAGTTGGAGGCGGGGCGTCGAAGCCACCCCGCCGTCCGACGTGTCCTGTGGTTCCAGGACGATCTCCGCATCTGTCAATCCACCGTGAAGGCCCTGGAAGAATCCTTCGGTCGCTCCTTGACCGACGACCTACTCCGCAAAGCGGCGGCACGTACGCCCTTTCCGCTTGAGGTCGTGACCCGGATGCCATGTCCTTCCCTCCGTGACCTCGTGGAGCATGCTGTCCTCCTGGAATCGGCGGCCGACCCCCATCGTCGTTTCCGAGCCTTGGCCCACTTCGTCGCTGCTCTCACTCACCTGATGTGCCCGCGGGCCAATCTCCCGGAGCAGTTGGCGGCTTGGGCGAGCAATCTGGGTGTCAGCGCTGCGCTGAATGGTCGGCACACCGACCTCGCCCACGAGACACCCCGTCTAGTCCTTGTGGCCGCCGACGACGGCGGTGAAGAGATCATCCGCGTAGACGCGTCGCTACTGTTCGGTTCGGCTGTGGTGCACGCCAGGACGTTCCCGTGTGGCCGTGGTTCGGATGCCCTGGAATCGACGCTGGACAAGGCAGTTGGGTGGGCGCTCCTCTGGCTAAACGCGGCGGGCGAGCAGCTGGTACCGATCGACCTGTCGGTTCCTACGCTCTGGCTGCTGGATGCCCCGCCGGAGGAGTGGCGAGTGGTACGCGGCAGACGCATGCTGGGCGTCGACTACGACGTCACCACCCGCTGGTCCGGCCTGCTGACGCCCCCACCCGGTATACGTCTCGACGACATGCTGCACACCGGCAGGCAACTTCTGTCATCCCTCCAGTCGTCGCCCCATAAAGGCCCGTCATGGCTCAGCAGTGACCATCTGCGGAGCTTCAAGACTTTGCAGGAACTACTCGGCCACCGTCGCACGGGCGCCTGCGTCTGGGGAGTGAGCACCCTGCCGGACAACGACTTCGACCTCATGATGGAGGAACTCCTCATCCACACACCAGCCCTGATCTGGCCCCGGCACAAGGACGTCGCGGACACCCGGACGCTTCACGCGGCAGTCGCAGAACACTGGGACTCGCTGCCGGAGAAGCTTGCCCTCGCTTTCCAAGGGCGGCTGGCCGGATACCACGACGCAGGTGTCCCCAGCTCTCTGGCCGACATCCGCGCAACATGGCACGACGAACACTGGCAAACCTTCTGCCAGAGACGCGCAGGCCGTGCAGTCGTGGCCCCACAAGACGTGACGCCGAAGGAGCAAGCATGAACTGGACGCCGTACTACACGGGTACGGGAACCGTCCCCGAGCTGTCTCCGACGCTTCCTGCCCCACCTCCTTGGCGTGCGCCCGCAAACAGAGACCACAGCGGAACAAACGGACAAACCTGGAAGGCACTGCTGCCGTCCCCGGCTGGCACGTACCAACCGGACCCCGGTTTGGTCGAGGCGGTCAATGCAGCGCTCTACCTACGCCGCCCTCTGCTGCTGACCGGCCCGGCGGGCTCGGGAAAGTCCACGGTTATCGAGCAGATCGCCGCTGAACTCCGCCTCGGAAGTGTGCTGCGCTGGCACATCACCTCCCGGAGCGCTCTCACCGACGCCCTCTACCGGTACGACGCCCTGGGGCGCATTCACGCTCATAACGTCCGTGCCATCGACCACCCCGGTGCTTCAGGAACTGGTCGGGCTCCGCGCCGCTCTGCCCGCACCACTCTCGCCGCCCGGGCCGCCCGGGCCACCCGCGACGACATTGGGGACTTCATCCAACTCGGTCCGCTCGGCACCGCACTGCTGCCTGGGAGCACCCCCCGCGCTCTGTTGATCGACGAGATCGACAAGAGCGATCTCGACCTACCGAGCGATCTCCTCGACATTCTGGAACGCGGCCACTTCGAGATTCCCGAACTTGCCCGCCACTCCAGGAGCCGAGTCACCGTCCGCACCGTCGAGCCAGGCATCAGCCACGAACTCCACAACGGTCTGGTGGAGTGCCAAGAGTTTCCAGTCATCGTGCTCACCAGCAACGGCGAACGCGACTTTCCCGCCCCGTTTCTCCGCCGCTGCGTCCGATTCAACATGCCCATGCTCACCGCCTCGACCCTCACCCAGATCGTCGAGGCTCACTTGGAGACGGTCGATGATGACACCACGAAGACCATGGTGGACGCGTTCGTGGACAGGCTGAACCGTGGCGAGAGCCTAGCCGTCGACCAACTACTGAGCGCCGTCCATCTCCTGCGCGGTAATCACGTCCAGGACGAGGCGCAGAGGATGCGGCTGCAAGAACTACTGCTTCAGGGACTTGGGCGTGCATGACGACGGAGCCAAGCAGGTGTTGGCAGCCCTGGCCCTCGCTCACCTCAATGACAAGGTCGACAGCGAAGTCGGGGACGTCACAAGCCTCCTTGACGCCCTCCTCCTCGCCGCCGCCAAATCCCGCACCAGCCTGCCTGCCAACAGCGACAACGATTCGCTCCCAGACGCCACTGAAGCTCCGGTTGACCAATCCTCTTTGCCCGGA
The DNA here is from genome assembly GCF_040686095.1 of Streptomyces sp. NPDC086554. Lineage (NCBI taxonomy): Bacteria > Bacillati > Actinomycetota > Actinomycetes > Kitasatosporales > Streptomycetaceae > Streptomyces > Streptomyces sp. NPDC086554. Next base: position 334,725 of record NZ_JBFBJK010000009.1, on the reverse strand, counting down.
GCGAAGACCGACAGCCCCACTCCCTTGCTGCTTCCCGAAACCGGCCTGGACAGCGATACCCCAGGAAGCGCCTCGGTCTGGCTGAGCGACGACGGCAGCGCCCATACGATTCCGGGCAAGGCCCTGAGTATTGGCCGCGTCTCCGCCCTGCCAAACGCTCTCGAAATCGCCCGCGCCCTGCGCCCGTTGCGCCACCTCCGGCCGTCGCGGGTCCACCGGCGTCTGGACATAGCGGCCACTGTCGATCACTACACCCGTACCGGCATGCTGGTTCCGCGCCTGGCTCCAGCGCCGGAACCGTGGCTCGACGTCGTCGTGGTCCAGGACCGCGGCACGGCCATGACGGTCTGGGACGAGACCGTGCGTTCCCTCGCCAAGGTGCTGCACTCGCTGTCAGCCTTCCGCGACGTCCACATCTGGCATCTCGAGCATCCAACGAATGCCACACCGATACTCCGCGACCACTGCGGCCGCGCTCTACCCATGGACCCATCCGACGCCCGCCAGAACCAGCCCGCTCACCGCCTCGTCCTAGTCGTCTCCGACTGTGCGGCTCCTGCCTGGCGCCAGAACGCCCTTTGGCAGACCCTCCATACATGGGGCCGCACGGCTCCTATTGCCCTAATTAACCCGCTTCCGAAACGCCTCTGGCAACGCTCTGGCCTCGACCTGCCCCGAACGACTGCTACCGCTCCCACCCCTGCATGCCCCGGCCACCTCCTCGCTTACGGACGCCCCCGTCTTCTTCAATACGAAGACCCAGGCACGCAGCCTTGGCAGGCACTACCCGTGATGGGGTTCGCCCCCGACCAGATGCTCGCGTGGGCGCACACCCTGATGCGTACCGACCCCAAGGGCTGCGAGGCCGTCCTCATTCCGGCCTCGGGGCGCATGCCTCCCCGAGGCCGCGAGCGGCTAGTCACTGCAGCCGCCCCCTCTACGACAGCAGCCGATGCTCAATTCACCACCGCCGCATCAGCCTTCACGGATGAAGCGGACTCCCCCGCCGCCCGCCTGGCGATCGCTGCCGCGTCCCTCGACGCGTTCACCATCCCCATTCTCGATGTCCTCCGCGAACGCATGGTGCCCGAGGCCACCCTGGCTGACACCGCAGAATTCCTCACCGCTGGCCTGCTCACCGCGACCCGGCACGGCGCCTCGGACATCGTGTACCGCTTCCACCCAGCCGCGGCCTCACATCTTCGCGGACTCCTTAACCGTGACCAGGCATGGGATGCCTACTTCGCCCTCACCGACCATCTCGCAGCCCACCCGCAGGCCCCGCACGGCATCACCGCCACATTGAGTTCACCCGAAAGCCAGGTGCGTCTTCCTGCCGGGCTACAGCCCATCGCTCAAGCGGCTGCGGCCACCGCCCGCCTGCTAGGTGTCGAGCTCACCGAACCCAACTCCGGCGCCAATAGGCAGGCCAGTCCCCAGGCCGGGCTGCTCCATAATGAGGAGGCAGACGATGGTCCACAGTCCTCACCCCTTGCCGCGCTCAGCAGAGGCTCAAAGCGACTACCAGACACGGCAGTTGCCCCCGACGGCCGACAGGCTGACGCAACAGTAGAGATCAAAGCCAGGGCCATGCAGCGCGACATGCTTGAGCGCCTGAATGCCGAACGCGACATCCACGGCCGTCATCGCAACCTGCTCGTCGCCGCAACCGGCACCGGTAAGACCGTCATGGCCGCCCTCGATTACCAGCATCTGCGGCAGAAGCACCAGCGGGACCTGCGCCTCCTCTTCATCGCGAGCAGCGCGGAGATCCTTCATCAATCAGTACGCGTGTATCAAGAGGTACTGGGGGATGCGCACTTCGGAGAGTCCCTGCACAGCGGCATGATCCCGCGCGACTGGACTCACGTGTTCGCTAGCGTGCAGTCCCTCACCGCCCGGTCCTTGGACGACCTCGCACCCGACCACTTCGATGTGATCGTTATCGACGAGTTCCATCATGCGACTTCTCCGACGTATCGGAAGATCTTGGATCATTTCGAGCCAATGGAGCTACTCGGTCTCACCGCAACACCGGAACGGGCAGACGGAATGAACGTCCATGACCAGTTCTTTGATGGCCGCATCGCTGCAGAGATGCGGTTGTGGGAAGCGTTGGAAAATGGAATGGTCTGCCCTATCCACTACTTCGGCATCTCGGATGGCACTGACTTGCAGGCAGTGGCATGGCATCAGGGAGCGTACGATCCCGCAGAGCTGAGCGCCATGATTTCCGACAGCGACGCGCGAGCGCGGATTATCATCGAAGCTGTCCTGGAGAAGGTCGCCGACCCAACTAGCATGCGAGCCCTGGCCTTCTGCATGTCAGTGAGGCATGCCCGTTTCATGGCCGAGTTCTTTCGCCATGCTGGCTTCAATGCCATAGCCCTGACCGCTGAGACTCCTCTAGCTCAACGCCAGCATGCTATTTTTCAGCTCAAGGACGGGGAGTTGCAGATCATCTTCTGCGTCGACCTATTCAGCGGAGGTATCAGTATCCCTGAGGTGGACACCCTCCTCTTCCTGCGCCCGTATCGCAGCACAACAAGGTTCCTCCAGGATATCGGTACCGGTCTACGCCTCTCGCCAGGTAAATCCGTTCTAACCGTGCTCGATTTCATCGGACAACCCAGCAAGGAATTCCGTTTCGATCAGCAGTTCCGCGCACTAACGAATTCTACTGGAAAGCATCTAATCGACCAGGTGGAGCGCAACTTCCCCCACCTCCCCACCGGGTGCCAGATCAGCCTTGACGCGAAGGCCAAGAGGATCATCGTCGACAACGTCAAAGAGCAGATGGGAGGAAGCATCACCAGACTCACCCACGAAGTCGCCCGATACGGAGAACTCGAACTCGACCCCTACCTGAAAGAAAGTGGGCGGGAGCTAAGTGAGCTCTACCGCGGCAACACCAACTCCTGGACCAGCCTGCTCCGCCGTTCCGGCCTTCTCAAGAGTGAGGGAACAGAAAGAGAGGGTGCGCTTCTCCGGCGTTTGGCCGCCTTTCTCCATGTGGACGACCCGTACCGCTCAGACGCATACACACGCATGCTGGCAGACGACGCGCCCCGCTACAGCGATCTGAACGAGAGAGACCAGGCGTACGCCCGCATGCTCTTCTTCCAACTCTGGCCACTCGGCGGACCACCCAACGAACGCTTCACTAATTACGAGCAAGCCTTCACAGAACTACGTCAGCAGCCTGCGGTACGAAGTGAACTACGCCAGATCCTGGCGTACAACACGAGCCACACTGCGCGTATCACGACCCCTCGACTCGGAATCAACGGGGGACAGGATATCCCGCTCAACATCCACGCCTCCTACAGCCGTGAAGAAATCCTGTCTGCACTCGGGCAGGTTCAGATCGACGGCCCCATGCCAGGCAACTTCGCTCAGGGAGTTCACTGGTGCAAGTCCGTCAGTACCGACATGTTACTCATCACGCTAGAGAGGAATAAGGGGGACTTCTCGCCCCGGAGTCGTTTTCGAGACTATGCACTGACCAGAACGCTCTTTCACTGGGAGTCTCAGAACGCGACCTCCGAAACCTCGAGCACGGGAATTCGATACCAGAATCACATCGACATGGGCAGCAGCGTGCTGCTCTTCATCCGCCAGTACAAGAGCAATGACATCGGCAGATCTCAGCCATGGACACTTCTCGGCCCTGCCGAATACGTCCAACACACAGGCAGCCAGCCGATGGCCATCACATGGAAGCTTAGCCACGAACTTCCAGCAGACGTCTGGTCATATGCTGGCATCTCTTGACAATTACCCGAGGGGCCTGCTCTTCATGGTCAGTCCCCTCGGTGTGGGCACCGAATGCGGACGCAAGGACACGCGACTAGCCCATCAAGGCAGTTTGCTCCCCAGAACCCCTCCCCTCGGACAGCATGTTGAAATGCCCGACCCGGCTCGTGCGCCTCGCCGCTTCCTACTGAGCTTGAACTCGGGTTGTCGTTGGTGCTGACAGGGCTTGATCCTCGAGGTACTCCGTTGGCATGAGGTACGCGCAGGGTGGCGGTCTGTCGGACGAACGCCGACAGTTCCGCGAGGGCATCCGTATGGTGGCCGCCGAGCGGTTCGCCCAGGGCAAGTCGAGCTCGGCGATCGCGAAGGACTTACGGGTCGGCGTCCGTTCGGTCCAGCGGTGGCGTCGGTTATGGGACAAGGGTGGCCCGCGGGCTCTGCGGTCCGCAGGACCTGCTTCTCTGCCCAGGCTCAGCGAGGCCCAGTTCACCCAGCTGGAAGCGGAGCTGGTGAAGGGGCCGGTCGCGCACGGCTGGCCGGATCAGCGGTGGACACTCTCGAGGGTCAAGACCGTGATCGGCCGTCGCTTCCACAAGAGTTACACCCTGCAAGGCGTGCGGAAGCTGCTGATCCGGCACGGCTTCTCCTGCCAGGTGCCGGCCAGACGGGCCGTCGAACGCGACGAGGAGAAGGTCACCGGCTGGGTGAAGGAGACCTGGCCACAGGTGGAAGGGCCACGGCGGCGCTCGACGCTTGGATAGTCTTCGAGGACGAGTCCGGCTTCTCGATGACGCCGCCGGTCGCCCGCACCTGGGCCAGGCGCGGGCAGACACCCGTGATCCGGGTCCGCGGCCGCTCCCGTCGCCGCATCTCGATCGCCGCCCTGGCCTGCCACAAGCCGGGCGAACGCTCGAGACTGATCTACCGGCCGCGCCGTGACGACGGCCGGCGCAACGGACGCAAGAGCTTCGACTGGACGGACTACCGCGACCTGTTGATCACCGCTCACACCCAGCTCGGCGGCCCGATCGTGCTCGTCTGGGACAACCTCAACGTCCATCTTGCCTACGGGATGCGAAAGTTCATCGCCCGACAGGACTGGCTGACCGTCTACCAGCTGCCCTCCTACGCACCCGACCTCAATCCGGTCGAGGGCATCTGGTCGCTGCTGCGGCGCGGCTGGCTGTCCAACACCGCCTTCACCACCCCCGAACACCTCATCCAGACCATCCGACACGGGATGAGGAAGATCCAGCACCGGCCCCACCTCATCGACGGATGCCTTGCCGGAACCGGCCTATCCCTCACCCCAACGACTTCATGAGTTCAAGCTCAGTAATGGCTGCGACGCAGGTGCTGGTGTCCATGCCGAGCCAGCGCGGCTCAGCTCCCGCCTCGGTCCAAGACATGTCTGCGTACCTGACGGAGGCCGCGAAAAGCTGGTGCGCATAGTCGGCTGCCTGCGGATCGGGCTCCTCTATCTCCGCAGGGTTGTGAACAGTAACGTGGACAGCGGCTAGACCGTTCGGACCTTTGGAGTGTGCAGCCATAACAGCACCGTAGCGGCCAGGTATGACAATGCAGCCACACTTCTTCCTCCCCGACAGTGCGCGGCCCTGCCGGTGGATCGTCTTGGCGGCCCTCTCAACACGAATTACCGAGGTCGCGTGGATCCGCAGGTCGTCCGTGTCACCCCCCCTGCAGCAGACCCGGCCTTCGGCTACGGCGCAGAGCTGACTCGCACTCCATCGCCACCAAGGGCGGCCACGACGAGCGATCAACCTCCATAACCCCAACTCGTCGCGCATCATGGCCTGTTGTGGATGAGGGGACAGTCGCACTGATCGCCGCAGGCAGCGGAGTTCTCGGTTCGATACTGGGGGCCGCTGGCACTGTATGGGCGACCAAAGCCGGAGCGCACAAAAGTGCCGAAGCCATGCGCGGACAGACACACGACCAAGCCGCAAACGAGCAGGCGCATTGGCTGCGGCAGCAACGCCTCGCCGGCTGCGAGGGGTTCCTCGATGCATGGGATGAGTGCACCCGCATCCGCAAGGAGCTGACCCGGCCGACAGAGGAGACTCAACACATCGAGCTCCGCGCAGAACTGAGTCGAGCAACAGCTCGCATGCTGGAGCGAGCGAAACGCATTGAGATTCTCGGCCCCGACGAGGTGTCTCAAGCAGCTCAATCAATATCTGAAGCGACATTGGAGAACGTCGAACAAGAGGACAAGTATGGCGACTATATGAAGTCGGCGCTTGCACGCGTGCGCGAGCAGGCAAGTCGGGTTCAAGAAGTCTCACCGGACCTTCCCCTCGAGCAGCTCAACGAGCTACTGCACCACGCAGGCGACCTACAGAAGCTGGAAGAGCTTTACTCCATAGAGGAGTTGGAGCAGCTCGTTGTCAATATGGAGCACTCTACGGCCGAAGCGGAAGAGTGGGTACGTAGGGCAACCACTCTCGGTGAGCTGCAGGAAGAGATCAACGACGCAAGCTCCCGGTTCCTAGAAGGCTTCAAACGCAACATCCAAGTTGCCGAGGAGAACAGAGCTATCTTCGTTCGCAAGGTCCGGGACTCAATCACAAGCCCTCGAGCGTAACGACAAATCCGAATCGTCCGCGGGAGGTGCACACACGCCCGTCTCTCCCGAGCTGGTCGAGGATCTCACCGACGTCACCCGCCAGCTGTACGCAGACGCTGGAGACCGACTCTGAGACCGGGCTGCCCGAACCGTGCCTTCCCTGGCTCGCGAACTACGGCAACGGCCCGCGCGGCGTACCTGCCTCGACCGGCGACACCAGGGCGACCAACACCGGCACCGCACCGACGCACCCTGTAGTCGAGCTACGCAGCCCTGTGCCCACACCGCTGCTGACCAACCGAACCACCGGCGCCGTCCTCGGATACGACGTCATCCTCGGCCGCGACGAAGTGATGGCCGTCGACACCTTCGAGAGCACGGTCGCCCTCAACGGCGAGACCGGTACGAGCCTGCTCACCGGGGCGAGGCCCGAGCCCTCATTCGTCCTCGCCCCCGGGGCCCAACCTGCTCGCCTTCCGGGCCGCCGAGGACATCGCTCCCGACCCAGGCGCCGCCGCCGTCCTGCGCTGGCGCTCGGCTCACTGGTGAGGACAGCAAGGGAAGAGGTGGCCTGCTCTTCGCCCGATTAACTAGGTGTATGCCCGGCCATGAACACGGCCCCGCCCAAAGCAATGCCTCCCAAGGCCACGGCGCATAGTCGCAGCTTCCACGTAACAGGGTCAGTGATTGCCCGCTGCGCCACAGCCCAATGTCGGTACAGAAAGCAGCCCGCTGCGTCAAGGCAGAGCGCGAGTCCACCGGCCAGCCATATGAACGGCGTGGAGGCATGGACTATGTCCGTCAGCCTGACGAGACCCTCCGGAACGGCCTGTGTCGCCCATGCCGCCGTAGGGCACAGCGCCCAGGCCAACATGACGATTCTCCAGGCTTGCGAAGGCACCGACAGCCTCGGGGACGCCGATACCTGGGGGGCGCCCTCTACGTACTGCGTACCGATCGCGGTAGGGCCGTAGAACACGTTGTGGTGGATCTCCGAGCCATCAGAGTTCCGGTTCATGCTCGGGCTCCACCTCCCGCATGTTGATGATCTGGATGCCGCCGCCAACCTGGGTCGGGCCCTGGAATCGGTTGTGATGGATGTCCTGGTGGATCGTCGGCGCTGGCGCACCCACAGCGTCCCTGAGCTCGCCCAGCAGGCGCTCGTCCGAAGCCGCCAGCCGCTGGACAAACTCATGCACCGCACCACGAAGAGCCGCCGGGTCCGCCCCGCGCAGACGGTCGAGGTGCTCGATCCGGAAATCCTCACTCCGTCCTGATCGCCGCAAGACCGTGCTGAGTCGCGGACGTACAGTCGTGTAGGCGTCGCTGACCAGCAGACCAGTAAGTGCCGTAGTGACGCTCTCGGCCACGAACCCTAAGTCCGACATGCATGCCCCTATCCCTCGGATGCATCAAGCCTATGGAGCGGAGTGTGCTCTGTCAGAGAGATCGATGAACAACGGCGCTGTCTATCGTGTGCATGTATGTGACCTCCGCGGCGACCGTCTCCTCGACGTACTGCCGCTGACCGCTGTAAGCACCAAGGACTACGTCGGCAAGGCTGGCTCCCTGTCCGGCACGGTACTCCGGGCAGGGAAGACTAACTCCACACTTGGGCGGCCCTCTGCAACCTTTCTTGAGCGACTCGCTACGGCTCAGCGTGGCTTCCATGCCTGCCAGGGAAGGGCGCACATCGCTGCCTGCCTTGCCAAGCTCGCCTTCGTCATCCACGCCCAGGGATAGACGACCCGAACCGCTCGCCGGGGGCCTGCCCCAGCACCGATCAGCGCACCGCCTCCGTACGACGGATCCTCGGCGACGAGCTGGCCGACTCCACTGGCCTAGTGCGCGCCGCGAACCTGACCGCCAATGCCGCGACGAGCGCGCCCGCAGAAGGCCGGGTGACGTACGCCAGGATGCACACCCTACTGTGCCGAGCGACCCGGTCGTCCGACTGTGGAAATCCACTACCACGCTGCGCGAGCACCGCGCTGACGGACACGCCGCCGCTCTCGTCGTCGCGCGAGTCGGCGCGCATCCATCGCGTACCCAAAGAGCGACTGGCTGCGGTTAGGGACGGCTTACGCGAGTGGGACCTGAGCGACCATCACGTGCCACAGCCCCTATGACGGGGGCTGTGAGGATACGGGCTGGATCAGGTGAAGACCTCCCGGGCAACATGCTAACTCCAGCCGTGGAACGGGGTTGCGCTGCCCGAGAGGGGTGTTGGGAGTACCGGCGGCGCAAGGGACGTAGAGGCACGAGGCTGGTAAGTCACCCCCAGTTTGGCCACCGCTACCTACGTAACCCTGCACCGCTCCATATGTCACCAGCGCCTGACGGTTGCCGCACGATGCCGGCGCACCTTGCGTGCGCACCCCGGCATTTCCCCACCTTGCGGGCAGTCACCGCGCTATCGAACGGACTACCGCCGGGTTGCATCCACGGCTGCGAGAACCTTCCAGAGAACTCCGTCTATTCCCTGAACGAGTTCGGCACATGATCGGTATTGGGCCTCGGAGAGCAGTTCAGTATGTGCTGCCGGGTTTCTGTAGTTCTTGGTCAGTATCCGCACATCTTCGGGAAGGCCGTCCGCTTTGAACAGCCAGTCTGCTCTAGGCCATCGGCTGGCGAGAGCACGCATCGCTGACGCGATTGGGCTGGTTACCGAGCGAGGGGACCCAGCCACGGATCGCATGAAGTAGCCAAGGGTGCCCAGCTCCATGGGTTTCCCGCTCTTGCAGTACTGGGCCATGCGCTGAAAGCTGCGGTCGCGCAGGTCGTCCGCCAGTTCCATGCCGGACACGGCTGTGCTCAGCGGTTCGCAGATCAGCCGGACAGCCTCCAATTCAACGGCCTTGCACAAGCCGATAACGGCAGCGGACCAGTCAAGTTCCGTGGCCGTTTTGACGGCAAATCCATCGGCCACTGCGGCAGCCGTCGCCAACATCGTGAGCGCAGGGGCCGACAAGAGGGTGGATCGGGAATCACGAGCCAGCAGAACAGCGCGGGCTCGCTCGACCTCAGCTTCCCCCGACAGGCTGCCAAGGAGGCGAATAAGCTCGGCATGGCGTTCAAAGTCGCTGAGTTCTCCGGCTTTGATCTCCCAGATGGACAGGAGTCGCCCGTAGCAGGCGTTGCACAACAAGAGATTCCACTCATCGTGGATGGAGACCGTCAGCTTGGATTTCTTGTCTCTGCCGCATCGGCAGCAGGTGAATGTTGTCGCCGTCGCGAGGCGGTACTGATGCATAGGGCCCCGCGGCGGGTACTTCTTGACCACCTCAAAGCGGAACGGACTTGCTCCCTGACCCACGTTCACCAGTTCCTCCCCCTATACGACAGCCAGTTGTACCGTGTCTCCCGCGATGTCGCACGTTGCCGGCACCGGTGACCAGCCTGCAGGTGCGTAGTGCTGCGGGAGGACTCGTCCGCTTCCAGGATCGCGGAACGACCGGCACAGTCCAGTTAGATGTCGTACGAGCGGACGTGACCCTGCGGGGCGCGGCCAGAGCAAAGGGCCAGCGCCCCCTCGCCGCCCCGGACCGGCGCCGATCCCGATCTACGCCCCGAACAACCTCGCATTGTTGCGCGGTGGCAACCGTCGCCAAGAGCTGACAAGCGCCCCTTCAACGCGAACTACTCCGCAGGGGACTCATCGCGAGCTGACCCTCATCGCAGTCGGTCTGCTCATCACCCCGCTCCTGATCCCGTGTGCCAAGTGCGCACCCTGCCCGTGGGCATAGTGCGGTGCCGCAACGCTCGGCACCTCCTGGATTCACCACCGCGACGGCGCACGGCCAAGGTCCGCTCCCCGCTGATAGGACTCCGTTGCGCCAAGGACGAGAGGGTCTGCCTACGGCGCTTCGTACTCCGTGGGCATGTGGATTTCTCGGATGGTGGCCGGGTCGAGTGGCACTGGAACGGCCTGGGTGCTGATGACCTGGGTGCCCGTGGCCTGGGCTGCGTTTGCCAGTTCTCTCAGGACGTCGTCGACCACGGTGGTGCCGATGCCCTGCTGGTAGGGGTTGTCCAGGAGCAGGAGGCCGGGGAAGGCGGCTTCTTCGTCGAGGTCGGATGCCAGGAATAGGGTGGCGTAGCTGTAGGCCAGGAAGAAGAGCACCTTCGTCTCTGCCCCCAGGGCTTGGTCCCAGGGGCGGGTGCCGACGTAGAAGGTGAGGTCACTGTCGTTGATGGTGATGGCGCCCTTGACCCAGCCGCGTTCGCGGTATCGGTGGAGAAACTCGTTCATGCGCTCGGCGAACAAGGCGCATCGTTCGACGGAGCCGAGCGTGGCTGTGGCAACTGCCGCAGGCTCTTGGCCAAGTGTGTCAAAGGTCTGTTGTGCAGCGGTGACGGCCTGGCTCGCTACCGCGCGACGTTGGAGGATCTCTTCAATGGCAGGAAAGGCTGTCATCTTCTGTTCGAGCTGGGCGATTTGGGCGGCGAGGTTTTCGAGGCTGGCCATGAAGGGAGCCAGCTGCGCGGCGCGTTGTTCGTTGATGCGGTGCGCGAGCCGTGCCTGTTCGCCTTGAAGGTCCGTTCGGCGGGTGCGGGCCACCTGCAGATCGGCGGCGGTGCGGGCGGTGACGTCGTCCAGGTCGGCGAGTTCCGACTTGAGCGAGCGGATCTCCACTTGTGCCCGGCGGCGGCGCTGGTCGTCGTCGACCGGTTGGAAGCACAGGTAGCAGGCGTCTTCGTCGTGCTCTCGGTTTGGGTCCACGCGTTGTTCGCACGCTGGGCAGAGTCGTACAGGGAGGGCGTCGAAGATCTCCACGGAGGCGATGAGGCGTTCCATGCGGGTCACCTCCGAGGTGACCGTCTGGGCGGAGTAGGCGTGTTCGCTGCCTAGTTGTTCGAGCGCAACGACCTCGTCGATCGCCAGTTGTAGCCGCCTGGATATGTCTTCGTAGACGCTCGTCAGTGACGAGTCGTATCCGGCTGCCGTCTCGGTGGTGGGCGTTCCCTGCAGGAGGCTGTTGATCTCCTGCGTCAGTTCGTGACGCCGTTGGCGAACCGCGTCGAGTTGGGTAGTGACCTCTTCCCGTGCGGTCGCTACCTGGTCGAGGGTGCGGGCGACGGGAATGCGGAGCCGTTCGGAGATAGCGGTGACGGCCTGCAATGTGCTGTCCTGCACGTCCCGCTCCACTGCCTGGGCTTCGGCAAGGCGCCGCTTGGCCTGGGCGACGGCGAAATCCTTGGTGTTGTAGCGGGATCCAGCGAAGCCGAGGAGCATGCTGACGACGCCGCGCCGGATGAATTCATGCTCCTTGTTGGCGAAGCTCGTCCAGGACTCCTCGTTGCGGTAGAAGTGGCGCAGCAGGTTCCGGAAGGACAAGGGCGTCAGTTCACTGGCTGTGGCCGAGTGGAGGCCCTTGGGGATGCGCAGGTTGGGCCAGCCCAGTTCGCGCAGGATCCAGTCGGAGAAGTCGGCGTCGGTCATCTCGTCTCCGTCGACGTACACCTTGTTCATGCGCCCGTGCTGCAGGAGGCGGGTGAGGATGCGCGGGTGTCCGTTGAGCCGGATCGCGGTGGAGACCTCGATGTATTCGTCGGAGACGGCGGCACCGAGAGCGTCGATCATCCCACCGCGGTCGCCGAGGCAGTAGTCGATGACCTTCAGCGTGGTGGTCTTGGAGCTGTTGCGGGGCCCGCTGAGGATGTTCAGCATGCCGGTCCCGAAGGCATACTCGTCGATCTCTGCGGTGTTGTGGACGAGCCTGACGGAGTCGATCCTGATCCCGCGGTCGGGGTGGGCGGTCACGGGCTTCGTCATGGCCGGATCTCCTGGCGGAAGGGCGCGTTGCCGACCTCGTCTGGGAACAGGTCGTAGATCAGGTTCTTCAGGTCGGTGCCTGACATGGCGGCCAGATTCCCCCGCATGGCCTCACAGCGCCGGACCAACGGCTGGAACTGGCGGGCCTCGGTGAGACGTTGCGCTGTCCGCTTGCCGGCGGCTCTGAGCTTCACGCGTTCGACCCGGTGGCTCGTGACGGTGACAAGATCGCGGGAGATGAGGAAGGCGAGGAACTGCCGGTAGCGCTGGTCCCAGGGCCCGTAGCGGTAGCGGATCATCGGTGCCTCGACTTCGGACGGGTCGCGAGCGAGAAACACGGTTTCGGCATCGACGGTTTCCGGCATCGCGGCGTGGGCCCGTTCCAGGAACCCCGGATAGCGCACGAAGAAGTCGAGTTTGGCGAACTTCGTCCGTCCCTCGATGTAGGGACCGGGCTCCTCACCGCAGAGGTAGATGAGCAGCAGGAGCCGTGCGGCGTGGAAGTCGGGAGAGTCGTCCGGGTCCCAGGCGCGGTACAGCGGGGGCACCACGCTGCTGCCGATCTTATGAGGCATCGGCGTACCTGTTCTGGCAGCGTGCCGTGATGTCAGAAAGCACTGCGTGCGCCTCTGCGAGGGTGAACTGCCGGCTGGTCACCTCGGGCAGCTCGCTCACCGCCACGAGCGTCTCGAAATACGCCGCCGAGCCGGCGTCGAGACGACCGGCGCGTCGCTTCGCCATCATGAGCGTGCAGATGGCATTGATCTGATCGGCCAGATCGTCGTACGCGCGGCGCCGGGTGCCGACACTGGCGCGGTAGGTCCGACGGTAGGCGAGCATGGCATCGTGCTGGGCTTCCGCCTCGGGCTCCGGTATTTCGGCAGCCCGCAGCTTGTGCTTTAGCTTCATCAACAGTTCGGTGGAACCGTCTCGCCTCCGCCCGGTAGCTCTGCGCACGCTGTCGTCAAGGGCCGCGCCGAAGTCGTCCGCGGTAAAGACTCTCGGTCGCAACTCAAGGGCGCTGCGGGCGATGTATCGGGAGATCAGCCAGATCATGACCTCCTCGACTTCTTCGTACAGCGGTTTCTCTCCCAGGCACGCTTCCACCAATGGGGCGATCCGCGCCATGGCCTCCGCCTCGACCTGGTCGATGGTGCGCGCCTCAACCAGAACGTCCAGACGGTCGACACACCATCCGATGTTCCTGCCGTCAGGCAGTTGCACCCCTCTGAGCCTCTTGACGATGTCCGCGCGTGCTCCCGCGCTCACCGGACCACGAGGACGGTCACGTTCCGCGACGAACTCATACAGGTCCCGCTGAGGCGTCTCGTTGACGATGAACGTGAACCGTGTACCGTCCGGCAGCGGCTTACCCAGGAACAGCTTGCCCAGATAACTGCTGTCTGCGGCCTTCTTCTCCTCCGGCCTGCAAATGTTGGCGATACTGTGCCGTGTCCCGGCTTCCTCAATCGTCTTGACCTGCCGGTATACAGGGGCGCCATCCCGATGGCACAGGATGTCCTCCAGGTCCTCCCACGAGACCGCCGTCCACTGCCCTTCGAGCATGTCCAGGCAGTCCAGCAACGTGACGGCATCCTGATACGCAAACCCTCGCCTGCTGCGACGGCCGCCGTCAGCAGGCGCGAGAGCCACGGCCGCCTCGCACGGGCCGACGCACACCACTGGACCCTCGATACCCGGCTAAATGGCCTGTTCGCACAGTTCCCCCATAAGCCACTTCGGAGCATGCAGTAGATCACTGCATTACCCAAAAGAGCAACGGTCGTGCAGAACATCGACCTCGCTCCGTGTCCGTGCCGCCACAAACGCAGCACGGCAGGAGAAGTGAAGGCGGCAGCTCAGTCGCGGGCCATGGACGCTGCAAGGGAGCTGTCGGAGACGCACACTCACCCGAACTCACGTCGCAGCGGTTGGACAGCAGATCTCTACGACCACGCCGTGTCAGCGATACCAGGCTAATCGTGCGCCAGGTCGGGCTCAGGCAGCCGGTAGTAGGAGCAACAGCCCCTCGATGCGGGTGGCGTCCCGCCGAGTGGTGTACCGACACCGGCCGTGTGGCTCCGCTCAGGGCCGAGGTGGCGATTGCCAGCTGGCTCACCCGGCCGCAGCGTCTGCTGCTCGCGGGCGTAAGCACCCCGATCCGACGCCGAGGCGACTGCGTCGGCCAACTGACCTGCGGGGTCACGAATCCCGCGCCGCTACACCACTCAGCGGGACACCATCCTCGATGCGCTGGTTGCTAATGGACTGCAGGTCGTACAGGCACTTCGCGTACCGACTCAGCAGAACCTCGACACTGTTGCCCGCCCACTGGGCGACGTCGGCCGGGTCCGCACCCGCGCACAAAACCCGGCGAAGGCAGCCAGCGACAAAGCGGCGCAGCTCCGCCACTTCACGTACGCCCGCTGCTCAGCCAGTCGGCGGTCGCCAGCTTCCGGCCTTGCCTGCTGCGCCCGTCACGCCAATTGGTCTGACGCAAGGCGACCTCGGCCAGCACCGGCCACGCGTGGGCGTACGTCAGGCGCCTGGCCACAGAGAAACGGGGGGGCAGTGTGGTGTGCGGGCCTCGGACCGCCGGTACTGAGCCACGCGGTGGCCCAGTACCGGCGGTCGGGTCGGCGCCAGGGGCGGGACCTCGATCCGAGCCCAGTCATGCTCGCCGAAGCCCATGGTCAGGTGCAACAGTCACAGCCAGGTTGGCAGCCGCATGCGTCGCCCGCCCCGGGCTGAGTTCGGTCGCGTAGAGGGAGAACGCGGGCGTGTCCTGCGGTCTGCAGGGCGCTGACGAGCGGGCCGACGGCATCCCCGTGTGGTCGAAGATGAAGCCACCCAGCCCAGCGCGGTGACGCTGACTTGTCACGAGCGCGAGCGCGGGCGCTTCCTGGTCACCCATGTAGTCCTGGACAACTCGTCCGCCTTGCTGATCGCTAGACGTTTCACCTCGGTCAGGGGCGGATACATGGTGTCCTTCGTGATCGGGTTCTTTTCTCTTTTGAGTAGATCGACTAGAGGGCGCTTCCAACATGCGGGAATGCGAACCGTCCAGGCCGTCGCGGACCATGCTTTTCCTGGTGCGTTGCGTTGCGGGAACCGGATGCTGAGAGTCGTGATCTTGGCCAGGTCGTCTGCTACCAATAGCCGGCCACGAAACTGCATCTGCCGCCGGGAGTAGTTGGCGATGAGGCCGCCTACGAGGAAGCATCCCCGCTGGGCTCTCATTCGGGGGTCGAGGTCCTGTGGATCAATGACTGCCACTCGCCCCGTCCAGCTCGATTTGGCGTACTGCTCGCCGCGTGCGGCGTCTGCCCATGCCAGCTCGTGCTGGTCGGTAAGGTCGATGGTGTCTGTCTCACCACCGTCGCTTGGGTGGAGCTGGATCACAAATAGTCGGCCGTCCAGATCATGATCCTGATCCACGGCGAAGAACAGGGCTTCGAGCGGGGACTTAGACACGTCGACGAGCCGGGTCGGAATGCCATGATGCTGCAAGAGGCCCAGGAGTTGTCCGTCCGTCATCAGCCGTCCAAGCCCCTCGCCCCTCATGACTTGCAGTATGTGTTCCTCTACCTTGGCCATCCTATATTCGGTGACTCTTGACACTGAGGCACTAAGGACTCGGAAGAGGCTAGAGGAGAGACCGTAATCGGCATTGGACTGCCCCCGATAGAAGACGTTCTCAGCCGACGAGTGGGGCAGCACCGGATAGCCCGCAGAGTGGTTACGTTCCGCTCCTTCCGTGAGCCACCTCCACAGGCTTTCTGGCGTGTCATTCAGTCCAATCTGCGAGTTGATCTCACGTTCCGCAAAGAAATCTCCGGCCAATGAACTGGTAGCACTAGTCGTCATACTGGCGCGCGTGCGGCTGCCTCGATCACGGCCGGCCGCCTGGTACGAGTTAGCAGGCATTCTCGCAGAATAGGGGGGTGAGGTGGGCACACAGCGCAATGACTACAGATGCCTTCGCCTCATCGAGGGGGGGGCAATCCACCCAAAGAGTAGTTTATCCAACAGACCACCAGAAACACGGCACTCAAGTGTGCGGGGAGTAATTGTCAATACCTGTGGATCAGTTGAGGTTGTACAGGCCGCGTGAGCCTCGGGTCGTTCGACGAGTGGCCGCGTTCGAAGCGGGCTCCGGCCCGGACGAGGGCGACGAGGTGGGGCGCGTTCACGGCCCGCCACCGAGCCTGCGCGGACTCGATCAGCTTGAAGACCATGGCCAGGGCCGCCGCGCGGCTCCCGGCGCCCTTGGTGACCTTGGTCCGGAGCCTCACGGTGGCCACTGATCGATTGACGAGACCGATGTCCGCAACGCACGAGGCTCCCGTGCCGTTGGGGAGATGTTCGAAGTCTCAACCCACAGGCACAGAAGCCGCGCTGGTTCCGCATTCTGCCGCACTCGACCTGCCGCACACCCTGGTCGAGTGGGTCACATGCTCATCGTCACCCACGAGTGTGACCGTCGCTGCAAACTCTCACCGCACCAGCGCGCTCCGGTCGGTTCGGCGTACCTGCGCTGGCACGACACCCTCACCCAGCTCGCCGCGAAATTCGGCCAGTCCGTCGGCACGACCCACGCCTCAACGACAGCCCGTACAACGAAGCCTCCAGCGCAAGCCCCACTCCGTCATGACCAACTGCACGACGACGCCCCGCCGCAGCAAGCCGACGGTGGCCCTCACGTGTCACAGCCCCTATGAGCGGGGTGCTGGGGAAGGCCGCTCGTGGCGCCCGCACTGGTCCTGCTAGCGCCCCCACATAGCGGACTTTGCCGAGTCCCTTGATGTTCGGGGCACACTCGCGGGAGATGACTGGCAGGATCCGGCGCTTGCGCAGCTCTTCTCGGTTGGGGGCGTGCCCCTTGTTGCCGAGCTGTGCCTCGGGTCGGAGGCGTGGCCTGGCACCGAGCAGAAAGGCCTTGCTTTGCACCTCGCCCTGGCGGCCGTCGCATGCGTCAAGACCGTGTGAGGCGAGTAGTCACCACACACGGAACAACCTATCGGTGTGATCGACGAACGTGGTGAGGCAGAGCTTCGCTGACTCAGGGCTGATCAGGGCGGCCGCCAGCAGAAGGTCCGCGGTGATGCCGCAGGCGAGCCCTTTACCCAAGAGGCCGGGAGTACGCTCCGGAGCGGCTGTGGCGGAGAGACGGGCCAATGTGCCGAGACAACGGGCACGCATCTCGGTCGGTAGCTGTTGCGCCGCGCGCTCGGCGGTGGTCCACAATCCCGACTGCGCTGCTGTCACGAGCCAGTCGTACGTCTGTCCTTGTTCGCGTTCCCATATCAACCAGGCCGCAGGCCCGTACCCCGTGGGATTGGTCGGTGCCGGTACGCGCTCGATCAGCACAATCGCGCTGTCCGCGTCGACCTTGGCGACGGTCTCCACCAAGTGGCGAAACACCAGGGACAGGTCGTGGACGTGGGCCCACACCGGGCTGTCCGCAACCAGCCCCAGGTCCCTGGCTGGTTGTACGTTCCCCAGTTCGGCATGTAGTTGGGCAGGTGATCAGGCCCTCGCCCTGAAGCTGCGGATCACGCTCGCGTCGCACATGCGCGTCAAAGGTATCCAGCAGCGTGTGTGCTCTGTCCGTCTTCCCCGCTTCATGGTGGGTGCGGATCACGGAAGGGAGAAGAGCGCGCCAGGTTTTGCGGTGGCCGCGTAGAGCAAGGGCTTCGGCACCCGAGATCAGCTTGTCGTAGCGGACCGAGTCGCGAAACAACAGCGCTGTGGACGCCAGATGGCACAGGATGCGGCCGGCACCGTCGAGGGAGACGACCCAGTCGCAGATACGTTCCGCGCGGTCGATCCCGTCGATGGCACCGGAGACGATGCGTGCCTGTGCGCAGTGTCGTGCATAGACGGACCAAGCCCATACCCGGGAGTTCGGCAACATGAGGCTGTCGGCGAGCAGGCGTGCACTCTCGTCGAGCCCGGCATCGACACAGCCGGCCACCGCGGTGACGATGGCAGTCTCCACATGCGAGGTGAGATCCCATTCCTCGCCGTCGCAGGAGGCCAGGTAGTTTTGCAGAAGCTCGAAACCCGCATCCTCCATGCCGAAGCCGAAGGCTGTGTCCAGCGCTCTGGCCACCACGTGTGTGGTCGTCCACCTGTCCGGATAGGAGCTGGCCAGGAGATTGACTCCCTCGACCCAGAGATCGGGGTCGTCGGCCCAGATCTCGGAGATCCTTTGCTGACAGTGAGCGGACAGGACATCGTGTTTCACCTGGCCAAGGAAGTGGCGCGCCAGTTCCGTCTCCTTGGCGTCTGCCGCCCCCAGGGCTGCGGCAGACCTCCTCAGTACGCTCGCCTCGTGATCGAAGCCGTCATCGTTCCCTTGTGTGATGGTGTGTCGGGCCATGCTGTCGAACTGGTTGGTGCGGATCATGAGGCTGACAAGGTCGGCGAATGCTTCCATCGCCTTTTGGTCGTCGCTCCAGCAGTAGGAGGGATCGTGCTCGTGCACGCTCTCAGCGCACCGACGCTGCGCCGCCTCCAGGACGTCGACCACCTTGGGGTGCTCCGGGTGTTCCTGCACGAAGACCAGAGCGATCTCCGCGAGAGCCTCACGTTGGGCCCGTCCACCGACGTTGGTGACTCCGAGAAGGCTGTACAGGTTGAGTGCCTCGATCAGGCCGAGGAGTGCGTCAACGTCACCACGCTCCGCCGCCGCTCTGGCGAGCCGCCACAACTCCATACGGGCAGTGTCCTGTCCGGGTCGGCGCCGCCGCTCCCGGGCCGGCCTGTCTGGACGCCTACCTGCCAGGAACAAGATTTGTGTATGTGGGTCTTTGGACCACGTCGCTTCTGGAGGCACGGGCGCCGGATCCATCTGCGGGATCCCGAAGCTACAGTCCTGGGGTGCGCCTAGGACCGACGACGCGACACCTACGCTGAGGACTCGATGCGCTGTTGCCGCCAAAAGCGCACGCAGATCAGTTATGTCCTTGTCGCGGCAGTCCTTCAGCATTTCTATCGCCGTGTCCAGGAGGTGCCGGGCATGAGCGCGTTCCGCGCGCTGGTGTGCCAGGAGACAAAGGTAGGTCATGAGCCGTACGCGGTGATCCGGCTTGTCCAGATGAAGCGCAATGCGCTCCGCTCGGTCCAAGCGCCCGGCCTCTGCCCACGCCCGCCCCAGGTCCGCGGGTAAGCCAGTCACCGGGTGCCGTAGCTCGTCCAGGTCCAGCGCCCGACTGGTCATCCGCAGCACGGAGGGATGGGGCGAGGCAGCCAGAGCGGACAGATAACGCTCGTTGTCCTCCAAGAGCGCTAGTTGCGAACCAGTGCGATGGCGCAGCAGGCCCGCCCACCGCTCGGACTCAAGTAGCTTTCCCCACGTATCGAGTTTGCCGGAGCGACCCAGATAGCCCGGGTACAGCTCGGTGACCCAGCGGGGTGTTGCATCAGGCCAAGCGTCCGCCCATGTGCGGACCGCCGTCTCTATCGCGCCATCGAGAGCCGTCCGCCTCTTCTTGTCCATGTCCTTCAGGAATGCCTCGCGCAGCGTGTCGTGGGCGAAGGCGAACACCGTCGCGCCGCGACGATCGCCGGCGTGCACCAGACGCCGGACCGACGGGGACGTGAGCACTCGCCTGACTTCACGCTTCGTCAGGTCGCAGTCCATGAAACCGCTCAGCGTGTGGAGGTCCTCCGTGTCCAAGGGCCCCAGCAGGGCCATCTGCCCGAGAAGTACATGAACGGGAGTGGTATCGCTCTGACTCAAGACATCTGCCATGTCATGGTGAGCTTGCTGCTCGGCCGTGCGGGCGTGGTCCGTGGGAGTCAGGACCACTCGCACCGCTCTCAGATGCGGCGGAGCGAAGTCCACGCCCTCGTACCGTGGTTCGGCGAACGGGAACGACTCGAGCGGAGTCCGGCTGAAGAGCAGCACGTGTGTACCGAGCTGATGCCCGCCGGGAAGTGACGCCAGCAACGCATCGGCGTCCTCCATTTCGTCGATCCCGTCGATGAGCAGAACCAGATGGCGTCCTTGCCCACGGGACTGATCCACCGCTCGTGTCCACAGTGAGTGGAACCGTTCCATCGTGGGATCCGGAGCGAAGGGATCACCCACGAGGGCCGCGAGTTGGTCGTTGACCGCGGACCACAGCTCGGGGCGTGGCACACGACGGACACGGGAGCAGAAGTACGACACAACGTCCACGTCGGGCGGTGGGTCGCAGGCGAACGCCGCTGCCAGAGACGTCTTGCCCGACCAGGGCGGTCCGGTCCACAGCGCGAAGCGGCTCGACGAACGTGCCCAGTCGGCCAGGTCGTGCCACTCGTGCTCTCGGTCCTCAAGCCGTCCGGTCCTGCGCGTCAACTCCTCGACCGTTGCCGTGTAGAAGGACCGCCGCCGGGCGATCGGCAGCGTGCCCGCAGAATCCTCGTCCGCGGACGGCACGACGCCTGCCCCCGCCAGCAGCTGCCGCAGGGCCGCGCTGTTGGACCGTGGCTCTCCCAAGGGCCGTCCCTGATGCGTGACGGTGGGCTGTTCATGCCCCGTCGCGAGAGCGACGGGCACAGCGATCAGTTCCTGACGCCCGCTCAGGGTCACAGCCTCCACGACCACGGCGATGAGGAACCCGAACGCAAAGACCGGCGAGCCTGACATGCCCTGCCAGGACCCATGTCCCCCTCCTGCGCTCTCCACGTAGAGGCGAAGCCTGCCGTCGCGTACAGACGTCGACAGTGGTACGTGCGCCTGCACTTCGAACGCGTCGACATACGGAAGAGGAGGATCACGCAGCCGTCCGCGGGCAAAACGGGGGAAGCCCAACGCCATGCACGGCATCGCTGCCCCGCCTCCGTCCCGGTGCACCCGGGCCAGGCGGACGTCGGGGGCGTGAGGAAGCGCATCGCAATCAGCGTGGGCCAGTCGCAGCACCGCGATGTCAGTGAAGGTTCCCTCACTGCGCCAGCACACCTGTGCTGACACGGTCGGGCTTCCCGGCGCCAGCCCGAACTGGACCTCTACCTCCTGGGAATCGCCCACCACATGCCGAGCCGTCAGGACCAGGCCGTCGGCGATCAGGCAGCCGGTCCCGCGAAATACGAAAGGGTCCTGCCTCGTAGCACGGCAACGCACGGCCACCACGCAGCGCCCCGGGTAGTCGTCGAACGATTTGGTCCCACCGCTCATCTACTCACCCTCCGCCGGACAAAGACCACCGGCCAGAAGACGTCAGAGGCTCTCCTCGGCCTCGGGATACCGCACGAGAGTCCCCTCGTGCGGTAGCAGCGTCATACGAACCCGCTGGGTGCGCACAGAACTCCTCCTGACACCCGTCCCCGCTTCCGTCACCCAGAACCTCAGCCCGGCCCTGCTGTCGGCCTCACGCGTGGTGCAGACGTCAAACTCGAGGTCGATCGGCCCCAGCTCGAACTTCAAGGACTCATCCCCGGCCGCCTCCTGAGCCGCACGCAGTTCAGCACGCAGTGCCCTCAGCCAGTCCGTGAGCGGTATGTCCCCCGCGATCTTGGCCACAACTCCCCCTCCGCCAGGCATCCAGGATGTCATTCACGGCTCGCTACGGACATACGCCAAACCTCGCACGACCGTAAATACGCCGTGACTCAGCCGAGCCAAGCGTCCGGCGGGGACTGCGCACCACAGCCGCTCAGAGCCAGTCCCGATGCGTCGAAGATCACGTAGAGGCCGACGGGCGGGCAACTGGCACCGTTGGCGGCTGGTGCCCAGCCGATTGGTGATCCCGTTGATCATCTGTCAGCGCTCCCGCGCCAGCCGCAACGGCTGTTGCTTCTGGAGCGAAAGAGAGGTTGCCCCATCCGAACGTCGGTCGGACTATGGCCTCATGGACTACCGTCCTCTATTGCTCAGCACGCTGTCGAGCTCACGCACGACGTACCGCGATGGGACGAAGCCGCACAGCCCCTATGAGCGGGGTCCTGGCTGTAGCCATCTGACCAGGTGGAAGACCTCTCGGGCCGCGTAGCGTTTGAGGCAACGGACGATTTCGCGCCGAGTCTTGCCCTCCTTGATGCGGCGTTCGTAGTTGTCCTGGGTGCGCGGGTCGACCCGCAGGCGGGTAAACACGATGCGGTGGAGCGCGGCGTTGGCCTGACGGTCGCCGCCGCGGTTGAGGCGAGGGACTGCCGCCGTCCCGAGGAGCGCTCGACAGGACTGACCCCGCACAGAGCGGCGAAGGACGTCTCGCTGTCCAGGCGTTCCGGGTTGTCTCCCACTGTGATCAGCAAAGTGACGGCCGTGTCCGGACCGATCCCCACCACCTCCAACAGCTGCGGGGCATGACCTTCCACCAGCCGGGTCAGACGAGCATCCACCTCCCGGATCTGCTCCGAGAGCTGGCCGATCCGGTCAGCCAGCAGCCCCAGTGTGATCCGGGTGGCCTGCAGCACCGACTCCTCGCCGTCCTCTTCCTGGGTGCTCGCGTCGGTGAATCGCGCGCAGGCACGGAAGAGTTCGGCGTTACCCAGTCCGGCCAGCTCCTCCCGCAGGGCGGGGTCCGCAGTGACGAGGACGGCTTTGAGCTGGTTGATGGCCTGGGTACGGGCTTTGACGGCCGACGCCTTCGTGAGTTTGTACATCCTGGCGATCTGCGCAGGACCATCGGCCGATTTGGCCCGAGCGCAGGCCCGCCCGCTCAATACGGCTCGCGCCGCGTTCTGAGCATCGAGCGGATCCGATTTGCCACGCCGGCGACGATCCGCCACCGATGCCGGCACCCATCAGTCCTGCCACTCCGGCCAGCGCTGCCGCTATCCCCTGGTCCATGAGCGCAGGATGCCCTACAAGAGCAAAGAGGCGGGCTCTATTTGGTCCGTCCCGAGCACGACCTGGCGGGTATGCGCCTGAAACCAAGCGGATGACGAAGGACAGTGTCGGTCGGGCCACTCGAACGAGATCCCCGTGTGCGAATCAGTGACCGCTCGATGGTCTGCCCCCGCATCCGGCATGCTCGCTCGTCATGGACCCTGCCGTGATAGCCGCGCTTATCCCCACCCCAGTTGCTGTACTCGCAGCTGCTGCGTATGCAGCCGGTCGCTCACAGGGGCGCGGGACCTACCGCGGAGCGGTGGACGCAGTCCGCCGACAGCATCAACGCGACGCGTACGCCAGCCTTCTCTCGGCGGCTCGGACGTACGAGAGCCAAACGTCCTGGGGTGTCTGCTTCGCCGAAGCCCGGTCCGCGATGAGAGCCACAGGCTTCCCTGAAAACTGGGAAGGGGAAGCAGAGCAACGCACCATCCGGATTCGGGCTGCGGTCCCCTTGAAGCCATTGGATGACGCCGCGGCCATCGTCGCCCTGGAAGGCCGGAGCACCTGGACAAACTCGCGCGAAACCTCGTCAGCTATGCGCACCAGCTACAGCAAGAAGCGCGCTCCGGTCAACGCCCAGGAGAGCCGTTGCGTGCGCTGGCAGAGGGCCGAACACCTGCCGTACCGGCCCAAGTGAACCTGCGGCGGGCAATAGAGGAATTCACAGTCGCAGAGCGTGCACACCTCAATGGCTCGGATTGATAGCCGCCCAATCCGAGCCGCTCAATACGCCCACGTGAAGTCGACCAGCGTGATCCGATCGGTGTGCGCGTTCACCTGCACCACGACCGATCCCCGCCGCCCGAACGGCGCCTCCCGCTGATCCCGGCGTACCCGTGACCTGGGTGATGATGTCGGCAGCCATGTCACGGAGCCCCTTGTTGCGGTTCACCCCTCGCGCGAGATGCCGCACCGTTCAGGTTTGCCGTACTGACGGCCGTCCTGCTGCCGGTCAGATGACGTCGGCCTGCCCCTCATGCGGCTGTTCCAACTGTTGTTCCCGCTTACGCTGCTCCACCCGGAGCATCTCTATGTTCTCCGCGAACTTCTCCAGGTTTACCGCCGCATCCGCATCCGCGTATGGCGCAATGCCCAGATCGAAGGCCGTGGCGTGCTGCTCTACTTGGTCCGCGGTCTGCTGAAGGTTGTACGCCCGCTCACGGAATTTAAAATAGCCCGTCACCGCGGTGGCGAACGCCAGGAACGACCCCAGCACGATCAGGATCGTCTTACCCGGCTGCGGGGTCTCCCAGAAAGCCGTAGTCGCCGTGGTCCCCACTGACGCGAAGAACACCCCCCACTGGAACCAGTTGTGAATACGCCGATAGAACCGTGTATCTCGCCGCAAACGATCTATCACCCGCGGTATTTGCTCTCGGTAGCCGTCCCGCCGCTCCCTCGTCGGGCGCGTCTTTGAGGCGTTGAGGATCCACCGGTCATGGATGATCTCCAGATCTCTGCGGAGCAGAAACACCGATCTGACACCGTGTTTCTCGTCCTTCACCCGCAGAAGGAAGCCGACCAGGTACACCACCACCAGGACCAGCATCACGGCGATGGTCACGATGTTGAACGTGCGCAGGTCCGGCACGTCTTCCGGCCACAGGTTTCCCCACCCGACCACTGCCAGGACCAGCGGCATCACCACAAGCGGCACCAGCCGGAGCCACCGCGACAGAAGCGCCCTGCGTATACGGCGCTCCGCCGTCGCGACATCCCGCCGATAGGTGATAACACTGTTCGCGTACTCGTGCTGTCGAGCGGGCTCTAGGCTCCATCCGTACTCTTGTTTTGGGTCATTCAGGGATTCAATGACCTCTTCAACGAGGCCGCCCCAAGTGGAATCCGAGTCCGCGGTGAAAAGACTCTCAAGTCGTACGTACCGTTTGTATCGGTCAGGTGCCCCATACCTTCGGTGGAAGACGTATGCACCGTCACTGGCATATCTGACCTGTCGGGCTATTTGAACATCTATGGCCCACTTGAGTTCTTCCCTACCGGCCTTCCATGCGGCGGAGAGGACCGCGTCTACGCCCTCCCAGGTCAATACGAAGTCCTCGGGGAGGGGGGTGAGTATGTCGGCCTCGGACAGCCGCTGGCCTTCGTATGCGAGGTGGCGCAGGACATCACCCACCCACGGTTCGTAACTGTCGGCGGTCTCGGGTTCATATTCGCGCGGCACGTCGGTAAGGCCAGACATCGCGGAGTGGCTCCCGGTCAAGGGTGGTGGCGTGTGTCGACGGCACGCTACCGCCGCCCTGCCTTCCACAAGCAGATAACCCTCCTGCCTGGGGGTGGAGTTGACCACACCCGCCGAGCCACCTCCCGCACCAAAAGGAACGATCCGAATAGCGGTGGCGGAAGGCGTCCAACTCGATCGCCTCCATGGGCAGCAGCAGCGGCGTCTGGATCCGCCGCTTGTCGCCCTCCACCCCAGCCCCCCCGTCCGTCCGGCCACCTCATCCTGGCACCAGGCCAGTTCACCAGCTAGATCACGCGCAGCATTCACCACCCTCCGAAGATCACCGACTGTCCCTTGATACGGGCAGGCAGCCCGCCCAGACGATCGACGGCCCGGTTATCGACGGGCGTCGTCGCCGCGGTCGCCCTGTTGGTCGTGTGGCTGGCGCCACGCGCTTTCGGGCGCCATCCACGCACTGAACTCCTGGAGAGGGGGCAGCCCTCCCCACCACCTGCAGGTTGCACGCGGCTACGGGGAGATGCCCAGCTCGTGGTGGTGCACCCCGGCGTACACGGACACGGTGCCGTCGTCGCGTATCTCTCCCCAGGGACGGTCCGGGAGTGCGATGTCCAGGGTGCTGCTGGAGCAGCCCGCACTGCATTCGAAGTGGTCCTGCCACGCCGTCACGTCCACTTCGGTGTAAGGGTTGCGCATCGTGTGGATGTCGTGGCCGTTGCAGTCGTCGTCCGGGCACGATGCGCCGTGGCCGCAGTTGGTGGTGCTGCACGGGCAGGGGCGGTCGCACTCGGCCGGCTCCCAGTCCTGCGTGCTCACCGCTCGTTCGCGGGGTGATCTCCGGTGCTCATTCAGAGCCGCCAGGACGTCCTGCCGGGTCGCCCCGGTCGCTTGCTGCAGAGCGTCCGCGAGCGCGACCATGTTGCCGAGGTCGGGATTAGTGCCCGAAAGCCATACGCTCGGCTCGCCAGACGGATCGGCTCCGATGCGGTACAGCCTCGCGAAGTACGAACGCGTCCCTGTGTCGTATCCCCAGTCACTGTCTCGATGCCAGCCACGAAGAGGTAGAGCGAGGGTGAAGTCCTCTACGATTCGCTGCCCTTCGGGCACATAGAGCGCGGTCATCCTGTGCCAGCGGCAATGAGCCAGTTCGCCGTGGACGACGGCGGTGCAGACGTAGTCGATCGCCGGGTTGCCTCGGCAGCGCCGCTTGAGACGATGGGCACGGCAATACGTCTGCGTCACCTCGATGAGCTGGTCGCACTGCCGTCCGCCCTCGTCGCTGGGTGCCATGCAGCGCTGACGGTGTGAGGCGGCGGGGTGGCGATTGGTCAGCGTGCCGTCGGCCCGTTGCTGTTCGATCTCGCGGTGGATCCGGGCCACGCTCTCCTTGCGCGCCGCGCCCTGCAGCGGGTAGACGGTGCCTTTCGTCGTCAACAGGTTCGTGAACATGTCCGAGGTGAGTGGCGGCTCCAGCAGCAGCCGCAGCGCGTCCTCGCCGACCGGGAACTCCAGCGCTTCGCCCGACCGCAGGACACTACACAGGCGTCGGCTGGTGACCAGCTCGAGCCACAGCTCCAGCATCAGTTCGCAGTCATCGGAAACAGGCTGGAAGTGCCAGCGCTCTTCCGCGTCATGGATGGTGCGGATTCCGCGGTGGGCCTCGGTCCGGGATGCTGTCTTCGCCCGTTCCCGCAGTCCTTGGGCGCGCGCCAAGGTGGTGAGGTCCAGGCGCGCCGTGCGCGACGCTGCGCTGCCGGCCACGTGACGGGCGGCATACAGCGTGTCCACCGTCTTCGCGGCCAGTGCGCCGACGTCCAGCATGTCGCCGTAGGTCCGCAGACAGCGGTAGTCGCCGTCGAAGAGGTTGTGGCCGATGATCAGGTCGACGTCTGCAGCCGCGGCACGCAGGTCGGACAGATTCCGATCCCGGACGCCCCGATAACAGGGGGTCGCTGGATACCGTTTTGACCAGGTTGAAGACCTCTCGGGCGGCATATCGCTTGAGGCACCGGATGATCTCACGCCGGGTCTTACCCTCCTGGGTGCGGCGTTCGTAGTACGCCTGGGTGCGCGGGTCGTGGCGCAGCCTAGTGAACACGATGCGGTGCAGGGCGGCGTTCGCCTGCCGGTCGCCGCCGTGGTTGAGCCGCCGCGAGCTCCGGTTGCCCGAGGAGTACTCGACGGGGCTGACTCCGCACAGGGCGGCGAAGGACGTCTCGGTGCACACCCGCTCGAGATTGTCGCCCATGGTGATCAGGAGCGTGACGGCGCTGTCCGGGCCGATGCCCACAGGTGTGAGCAGCTGTGGGGCGTGGTGTTCGAGGAGCCGGGTCAGGCGCTGATTCAGGTCATCGATCTGTCCGGTGAGGTGCTCGATGCGCTGGGCCAGCAGGCTCAGGGTGACACGGGTGGCCTGCGCCACGCCGTCCCCGTCGTCCCCCTCATTCACGCTCAGGCGGGCGCAGGTGCGGAACAGCTCCCGGTTGCCCAGGCTGGACAGTCGTTCCCGCAGGGCCGGGTCGGCGATGACCAGGACGGCCTTGAGCTGGTTGATCGTCTGGGTGCGGGCCTTGACCGCGGAATCCTTGGCAATCTTGAAGAGCCGGGCGCTGTGCACCGGACCCTCGCCGGACTTGGCCCGCGCCGTGGCACGACCGCTGAGCACGGCCCGCGCGGCAGCCTGCGCGTCGAGCGGATCCGACTTCCCCAGCAGACGGCGGGCCGAACGGTCGGGCCGGTTCACCTCGAACACCACGACCTGCTCCGCCAGCAGATAGCGCGCCAGGCCCGCCCCGAAGGTACCGGTGCCCTCCACCCCGGCCCGGCGCACCGTCCCCAACCTGCGGGCCCAGACGAGCAGCCGACGGTAGCCGACCGCCGTAGCCGGAAAGGACTTGGTGCCCAGGACCTGGCCCAACGGGCAGAGGGCCGCGGCGACATGGATCTCACCATGGGTATCCACCCCCAGGACGACCTCGCCCCCAGCGGGCGGACCGGTGCTGCTGGGGTGAGGGCTTCGCTTTCTGGGTGTCATGGTGGTCCGCCTCCCGCGTGGTGATGTGCTGGGTGGCCGGCACCTGCCCGGTCGGGCGGTCTGAACCGTGATGGCGCCTGATGGATGGCAAGGCCCCTATTGGGACACGCCCTGTGGCTCGGTGACAGCAGACACCATCCCGCGACGACAGCCGACACGTCCGTGACAAGACACTTCGGTCAAAGGTGTCATGAGTCAGACCCCCATCCGGAACGGTGCCACGCAACCGTCCCACCGCCCCCGCCACAACCGCACGCCCCGACCACTCGCGGGAGACTTCGTCCGAAACGGTACTGAACCCGCCCTGGACGGCGTAACGATGTGCTGATTCCTCGTCTACCCGTGACCGGCATCGACGGACAGCCGAGCGGCGCGCCACACCGGCTGGCCAGTTCACGCCGAGCAGCGGCCATCGGCCGACGGGAGCTGCGCCTGCAGGTCGTGCGGCTCAAGGAGCTCCGGCAGAAGGACAAGGCCGAACTCGACCAACTACGCACCGATGTGGAAGCACTGGTGCGCGTGGTCAACCAGCTGGCGTTGGAGAACCGGCAGTTGCGCGAGAATCGGACCTCCCATCCAGGCGTCCGCCCCTCTCCCGTCCGCTGACGGTTCTTGTGGCGCGAAGCCGACGTGCGGCGCCTCCCGACGTCTGCTGTCAAAGCCGCGTTTCAGTACGGGGCTCCTGCTCGTCGAGCACTCACCCTTCACGCCCCTTCGACCTGCCGCAAAGCCTGGCCATGGCGGTCAAGCGCCTGCGAACGGCCACCCGTCGAATTGCGGAGCCCACGTACCGTGGGCCTGACGTTACGAGGAGGCGATCATGCAGATCGGGGAGCTGTCCGAGCGCACTGACGCAAGCCGCCGCTCGATTCGCTACTACGAGCAGCAGGCTTGCTGAAAGCGGCACGAACGAGCAAGGGCTGGCGGAAGCGCGACGCTCGCGCGGTCAACCAGGTCCTGAACGTTCGAGAGCTGCTCGGAGCCGGGCTCACGGCGGAGGACATCCGCGTGGTGGCGCCCTGCCTGGACATAAGACCGAGGAGTTTTTGGCCTGCGACAGCAGTCCCGACGAAGTCCTCGCCATGTACGAGCAGCGCTTGGCCATCGTGGAGGCCAAGGCGGCGGAACTCCAGCGGCACCGCAGCGAACTCGTGGAGCGCATCGCCCATCTGCGGGCCGAAGCGGCGGACACGGAGGGCTTCGCACAGCTGCCGCGTTCCGACGCTTGACCTTGACACCGGTGTCCGTGACGCGGATACGCCACGCCCCGGCGACCGCCTCGACCGAGAGGTGTCCATCACGCAGGCGGGCGCTGCACGTCGACAGGGCGAGGACCCGCTACCGCGAGGGTCGGGTCGCGCCGGGCTCGGTGCGGTAGCGGGAGAGGTACTTGGCGTCCATGCGGTAGCGCAGCCGCAACGGCCAACTCCCGGCCACCAGAGGCTTCTTGTTGCGCACGAAGAGCGTACGGCCGCCGATGTCCGGCATGGAGACGGCGGCCATGCGTGCCGCCTTGCGTTCATCGAGAGGGACGGGGCCCCCGCCGCCGAGTGCCGCAGCCGCGTTCCGGGCGGCTGTCTCCGCCTGAAGGCGGGCCATCATCCAGGTCTTGGGCAGTTCCAGGCTCAGATCGCGTACGTCACTGAAGTCTCCGGCGGCGAAGACGTTGCCGTACTCAGGGACGGCCAGCGTCGCGTCCACCCGCAACATCCCATGCTGGTTGAGCAGTTCAGCGGGCAGGCCCAAATCGGGCCCACGCAGAGGACTCGTGACGCAGACGAGGTCCGTACCGACCGTGGCGGAGGCCAGGAGCAGCTTGTCGCTCTCGATCCGCTCGACCTGTGCGTGCCGGACCGTCTCGATGCCGAGCGCGCCCGCGATGGAAGCAAGCCGGTCCGCGCCCCGGGGCCCGAACTGGCGGTCCATGACATCGCCGTCCTCGACGACGGTCACCTTGAAGGACGTACGCCCGGCGTCGCGTGCAGCGCGGGCGATCCAGCCCGCGTACTCCAGGCCGGGCCCGATGCGTTCACCGGTGAGCAGAAAGGTGACCGTGCCCTCCGTCAACCCACCTAGCTGACGGAGGAGTTCACGGGCCTCCAGGCGATCGCACGGGAACAGCGCGTGCTCCGCGGCCCCGGGGATGCGATCCCGGTCGGCCGGCGCCCCCGGGGCCAGGATGAGCTGGCGGTAGGAGATGCGCCGGGCGTCGGAGGCAAGCGTCACCTCGCCCGAGTCCGGGTGCACCGCGCCGACCGAGTCCTGAATGTGCTGGAAGCCCTGCGCGGAAGCGATTCCTGCGAGCGGGACGGAGAGGTCGGCCGCCGGTACGGCCTCCGCGGGAAGGTAGACCAGCCAAGGGCGGTAGAAGAGGTCACTCTCGGGACTGATGAGGGCGACGCTCGCTCCCGGAGCCCTCCGGTGGACCTCAGTGGCGGCGTCCACGCCCGACGCGCCTCCCCCGACCACTACGACATCGAAATCCATCGAACCGTTCCCCTCTGCAGGCGTCATGACGGAGCGTAAGTTCCTTGACATAGCCTTCTACTGCGATCCACAGTACATGACACCGGTATGACACATACCCACAGTTCAATTGGGGGATCAGTGCACAACGGGGAGAGCACGAGCGCGCGTCCGCGCGCCCGCGCTGACGTTTCATCCATCGCCCACCGCCCGCCGTCCATCACCCACTGCCCGGTTCACTCGACGGGGGGTCGCCGATGTCCGGTGCAGGCGTGATGAGTTCAGCGTCCCGACGCGTTTTCGAGGACGCCGCCGACATCGTTCTTGTCGAACCGCACACGGTCACGCGCATGGGACTTCAGCGCATGCTGGAGCAGGCGTCTCCCGACCGCCCTGTCGTGGCGGTTCCGACCGCCCAGGAAGTGCCTGTCGACGAACTCTGCGCCGCTGCCGTGGTGTTGTTGTCCGTGGGAGCCCTACCTGGCGCGCACTGCATCGAGCCGCTCCTGGCCCGGCCCTGCACCCGGCTCGTACTGCTCGCCCGTGGCCTGGACCGCGAGCGGCTGCAGGCCGCCGCAGCGCTGCCGATCGACGCGGTGCTGCGGGAGGAGGATCTCACCGTCGCCTCACTCACCGATCTGCTGACCGCGCTGGCCCGCGGCATGGTTCCCGTATCGCGAGGCATCATCAGGGAGTTACTGGCTCTTGCCACCGACGCGGGTACGGCCGGTTCGCCGAGCCGGCCACCGCTCAGCGCGCGTGAGCTGGACACGCTGCGCCTGATGTCCACCGGCCTGAGCAACCGTCAAATCGCCAAGAACATGCGCATAACGGAGCATGGCGTGAAGCGTCATGTCGCCAACATCCTGATCAAGCTCGGCTGCCACAACCGCACGATGGCCGTCGCCCTGGCCCTGCGCCTTGGCCTGGTCGACCTGGAGCACGCGACCGAGGCGTAACCGGTTCTTGAGGGCTTCGCTCCGCCTCAACCAAGAGCCGAGCGAAGCCCTCGTGAGCGGCCGTCAGCCGACGGCCGCACGGCCGGACAGCATCGCGGTCAGCTGCCCGCCGAACCTCGCCATGTCGTCCAGATGGAAGAAGTGCCCGCCCGCCATCTCGGTGAGCATGAACCGGTCGCGGGTCTCCTCCTGCCACGCACGCATGTCAGCCGCCGGCGCCTCTGGGTCGTCCTGCCCGGCGAACGCGTACAGCGGGCAGCCGAGCGAGACACCGGCGCGGTACTCGTACGTCTCGAAGACCGCGAAGTCCGCTCGCAGCGTCGGCAGTAGCAGATCCCGCAATGCCCTGTTGTGGAACACCTCGTCGGGGATGCCGTTCAACTCGGCGGCGCTCCCCCACAGTTCGTCGTCGTCCAGGCCGCGGCGTTGCGGAAGCCCGGCCCGCCCCGCGGAACGGGGGGCCTGACAGCCGGAGACGACGAGCGCGTCCGACCGGAGACCGAAGCGGGCCTCCAGGACACGGGCAAGCTCGAACGCCACGAACCCGCCCATGCTGTGGCCCCACAGCGCGAACCTGCCCGGCAGTTCGGGAACGATCCGGGGCATGAGCGCCTGAACTACGCGCGGCACGGTGTCGAGCGCCGCTTCACCGAGCCTCGACTCCCGGCCCGGCAGATGGACGAGCAGCAGCGACACGTGCGGAGCGAGGTGCTGCGCGAAGGAGCGGTAGACGCCGGGGCCGGCGCCCGCGTGCGGGACGCAGACGAGCGTGAGTGCCTGAGGTGAGGTGTCGACCGGAGGCCGGACCACCCATGCGGAGGTCATGTACTACCTGTCTTCCAGAGGTCCGAAAATGAAGGGGAGTCGGGTCCAGGACCGGTGCCGGTCGGCAACCGCCTCATCGCACGGATGTCATGACGTCCAGCTCTCCGTTCTCATACATCTCCCGTGCGGCCCTCCGCTGCCGCTTCCCCGAGGAGGTCTTCGGCAGCGTCCCCGGCTTGATGAGCAGCACTTCGTGCGGCGCGTACTCGGTCGCCTCGCTCAGTGCGTCCATGACGCCGCGGCCCAGCTTCTCCAGACCCGCTCCGTATCCGCGGCCCTCGGCGACGACGACCATGCGTTCCTGTCCCGGCAGGGAGAAGGCGACGACGTTGCCCGCGCGTACACCGGGCACGCGCTCGGCCACCATCTCGTAGTCCTCGGGATAGAGGTTGCGCCCGCCCGCGATGACCATGTCCTTGATCCGGCCGCAGATGACGAGCTCGCCCGCTTCGAGGAACCCCAGGTCCCCGGTGGCCAGCCAGCCGTCCTGGTGCGATTCGTCCGCGTCGATCCGTCCGCCGGCCGACCAGTAACCGGGCGTGACACCGGGCCCCTTGACGAGCACTTCGCCGACCGCGCCCGGCGGCAGCGCCCCGCCCTGCGCGCCGCGGATCCGCACCTCCGTCCCCGGCACGACCGGGCCGCAGCTCACCAGCGACCGGTCAGGGCGCGGTTCGCCCACGTCGGCCGGGCCGGCGCCACCGCCCTCGAGGACGCGTACGGGGGTGAGGTGGTCGCTGCCGGAGACGGCGAGCGTTGCCTCGGCGAGGCCGTACATCGGGCACATAGTGTTCGGCCCGAAACCGCAGGGTCCAAGCATGTCCTGGGTCTGCGCCAGGCCGTCGGCGTCGATCGCCTCGGCGCCGTTGATCGCGACCCGCAGGCTCGACAGGTTCAGGGCAGCGGGGCGCAGCGACTGGACCTTGGCCGCCAGGCCGTACGCGAAGTTCGGGGCCGCGGTGAACGTGCCGCTGTAGTCGCTGATCGTCCGCATCCAGCTGCCGGGCTGCTGCATGAACGTCTCGGTCGCCATCATGACGACGTCCGCCCCGCCGGCCGTGATACCCGCCAGCGACACGATTCCCATGTCGTGGTAGAGCGGAAGCCAGTTGACAAAGGTGTCATCGGCGCCGAACCCGGCCCGCTCCCCCGCCGCGGCGATGTTGCCGATGAGCTGGGCCTGGGTGACCGGGACCGCGCGCGAGACCGCCGTCGTGCCCGAAGTGAACTGCAGCAGGCCGATGCTGTCGGGCGCGGGCATGGCGGGAGTGGGCCCCACGGCACCCGTCGACTCCCGCAGCCCGCGCAGGCTCACCGTGGGCACGGGAACGCGGCCCGCGAAAAGCGACACGCTCTGCTCCGTCGTCACCAGAAGGGCGGGCGCCGCCGCTTTGATCCTGCGCCGCACCTCCTCGATGAAGGTCTCGGTGTCCGCCCGGCGCGGTCGCGGCAGCACGACGGGAACCGCGCCGAGCCGCCAGATCCCGAAGACCGTGACCAGCAGGTCCTTCGTGGTGGGCGAGAGCAGACAGACCCGGTCCCCCGGTGAAACGCCCTTCGCCCGCAGCGACTTGGCAGCCATCTCAGCCATCTCGGCGAGTTCGCCGTAGGGGATGCGCCGAGGGCTCAGGTCGTTGTCGAGCACGGTGAGGGCAGCGGTCTCGGGAGCCCTGAGAAGCCCTTCCGGGATGGAGAAGCCGGTCGCCTCCGCGGCGACGAAGGAACGCGTACGGGCACGGTTCGGGGACGTCTTCGGGGGCGTCTTCGGGGATATCGAGGACACGGCCACCTCCGGGATCGGCGATCAATGTCCCGAACGTAGAAGACGGGAACGGTGCAGCGTACGGGGCGAACGGTCACCCCGTTGGTCCACTTCCGGCCGCCGGCCGAGGTACCCGTTCGGCCACCCTCGATCGATCTGCCCCGACGGGCGATGCCACGACGGCGTTCCGCGACGAGCGTCTAGCCACAGTGCCCAGCTGCCTGCACGTTCGAGGAGACTCCGCATGGCCAACGAGCCCGTCCCCGCCTGTACCGGACCCGACCTGACCCACCCCGATTTCGCGACGCGTCTGCTGCGGGAGCCGGACACGGCACACCGACACGCCCTGCTCTCCCAAGCACTCCTGCGGTTCCTCGTCAGAAGCGGCACCCTCGACGACCGGGCCGACGTGGAGACGCCTGCCGTACTCGAATCGCTGATCGCGGTGGAACTCAATGTCGTACTCGATGCACGGCTGGGCGTGGAGACGG
This sequence comes from Streptomyces sp. NPDC086554, assembly GCF_040686095.1. Taxonomy (NCBI): domain Bacteria; kingdom Bacillati; phylum Actinomycetota; class Actinomycetes; order Kitasatosporales; family Streptomycetaceae; genus Streptomyces; species Streptomyces sp. NPDC086554. The sequence continues at coordinate 300,044 of NZ_JBFBJK010000009.1, read as the reverse complement.
ACCTCTGGACCCTTCGCCACCCCGTCTGTGCCAGCGATTTGGCGGCGAACGTCCTGGATCTGATGGACGGCACCGCACCACCGCCGACATCACAGGTTCTCGCTCATGACACCGACGGGCGGTTCGAGCCCTTCGCGCTTACGGATCTGCAGCAGGCATACCTGCTCGGACGCGGCGAGTTCTTCGCGCTGGGGAGTGTGCCCGCGGCGTTCTACGCGGAGATCGACGCGGAATCGGTCGACGTGGAGCGGCTCGAGGCGGCATGGAACGCGGTGGTGGCGCGCCACGACATGCTGCGAGCAGTCTTCACCGAGGACGGCCGCCAGCAGGTCATCGCCGAGGCACCCGCGTACCGCTTCGCACGCAACGACCTGCGTGGCGCCGAACCGGCGGACCGCGACGACCGGCTCGCCTCGATACGCGAGGAGATCGCGGGCAAGGTACGCGCCCCCGAGCAGTGGCCGCTCTTCGAGATCGGCACCACTCGCCTGGACGACCGCCACACCAGGATCCACATCGCCGTGGACCTGATGATCGCCGACGCCCCGAGCATCCGGCAGCTCTTGGGCGAGTGGCTGGCCGTGGACGCGGGGAGCGATCCTGGCCCTGTCCCCGAAGTGACCTTCCGTGACTATGTACTGGGCCTGGAGGCCGTGGAGGATTCGGCGGGGTTCCGGGCCGCGCGGAAGTACTGGCTGGAACGGCTCGCGGAGCTGCCACCCGCGCCCGAACTTCCGCTCCGGACGCCCATGGAGTCGGTGGCGGCGGCACAGTTCTCGTCACGGTCCTTCGAGCTGTCGGGCGAACGGTGGTCGCGGCTGCGGCAGCGTGCTCTGGCGGGCGGTCTGACGCCGTCGATGGTGCTGTGCTGGGCCTACGCGGCGACCCTGCGCACCTGGTCCGCGAGCGACGACTTCACCCTGAACGTCACGGTGAACGACCGACTGCCGGTCCATCCCGACATTGACCGCGTCATCGGCGAGTACACCTCACAGGTCCTTGTCGCCGTGGACGTCGACGCGACTAATCCCGTACGCGACCAGATCGGCATGCTCCAGGACCGCTTCTGGCGTGACTTCGAGCACCGGGGCTTCAGTGGCGTACAGGTCCTGCGCGAACTCGCCCGCAGCGAGGGCGGCACGCGTACGACCATGCCGTACGTCTTCGACGCCGTGCTCGGCCAGGACCTCGCCACCGCGGACCTCCCGGAGTGGTTCCGGGGCATTCCGTATGTCGCCGCGACGGCTCCTCAAGTCGCCCTCGAATGTCAGGTGTTCGAGCTCGGCGGCGTCCTGCGGGTGAACTGGGCGGTGGTGGACGAGCTGTTCCCGCCCGGGATGATCGATGCCGCGTTCGCAGCGTTCGGCGGACTGCTTGAGCGGCTCGCGGATGACGAAGGGCTCTGGGAGCAGCGGGAGTTGGGCCTGACCGGGCCCTCTGAACTGGCGGCCCGGAAGGCGGCCAATGCCACGCAGGGCGCGCTGCCCGAGGGGCTGTTGCACGAGCTGGGCGGACCACTGCGGGCGCGGGGCAACGCCCCGGCGGTGATCGCTGCCGAACGGACTCTCACCTACGACGAGTTGGACCGCCGGGCGGCGCGTATCGCCCGCAAGCTGCGCGAGCTCGGCGCCGAACCCAACGCCCTCGTGGCCGTGGTCATGGAGAAGGGCTGGGAGCAGCCCGTCGCCGCACTGGGCGTACTCCAGGTCGGTGCCGCTTACCTCCCCATCGACGCCACGTGGCCCGGTGACCGCATCAGGCACGTGCTGGAGCGAGGTCGCTGCCAGATCGTGCTGACACAGAGCCAGGTATCGCACGCCTGGCCAAGCGACCTGACTGTGCTGGTGGTTGATGATGACGCGGTTTGGGAAGGTCTTGACGATTCGCCCGTCGACTGTCCGGCAGGGCCCGAAGATCTCGCGTACGTCATCTTCACCTCCGGCTCTACCGGAGAACCCAAGGGCGTGATGATCGACCACCGCGGCGCGGCCAACACCGTCGCCGACATCAACAACCGCTACGACGTGACCGCCACAGACCGCGTCCTGGGCCTCTCCTCACTCAGCTTCGACCTCTCCGTCTGGGACATCTTCGGCATGCTCGCGGCAGGAGGAGCACTCGTCCTGCCTCCCTCGGATGCCGGCAGGGACCCAGAGTCCTGGCTGCAGTTGATGCGGCAGCACCGGGTGAGCGTATGGAACACGGTGCCCGCGCTGATGGAGATGCTCGCCGAGCACACGACGGCTGCGCGGCTGGAGACGATCGACGAACTGCGCCTTGTCCTGATGAGCGGGGACTGGATTCCGCTGAGCCTGCCCGAGCGGATCCGTGCCTGCGCACCGGGGGCAGAAATCATCAGCCTCGGTGGTGCAACAGAAGCCTCCATCTGGTCCATCCACCACCCCATCAACCAACTCGACCCCACCTGGCCGAGCATCCCCTACGGCCAACCCCTGACCAACCAGACCTTCCACATCCTCAGCAGCCACACCCTCGAACCCGTCCCCACCTGGGTCCCCGGCGAACTCTTCATCGCAGGCACCGGCCTCGCCCACGGCTACTGGGACGACCCCCACAAAACAGCCGACCGCTTCCTCACCCACCCCACCACCAAACAACCCCTCTACCGCACCGGCGACCTCGGCCGATACCACCCCGACGGCACCATCGAATTCCTCGGCCGCAACGACCACCAAGTCAAAATCAACGGCTACCGCATCGAACTCGGCGAAATAGAAACCCAACTCACCACACACCCCACCATCAAAGACGCCCTCGTCACCGCCACCAACAACCACCTCACCGCCTACCTCATACCCGATACCGATCGGGACACGGAGGACGACGCGCTGCGTGTCACCGAGTGGGAGAGCGTCTTCGACACCATGCGCTCCGAAGTCGGCGCGATCGGCCATGACTTCGACACAACCGGCTGGACGAGTACGTACACGGGCGAGCTGATCCCCGACGACTCCATGCGTCTGTGGGTCGACGAGACCGTGGGCCGCATCCTCGAGAGCAGGCCGTCCCGGGTACTGGAGATCGGCTGCGGCACCGGCCTGCTGGCCACACGCCTCGCACCGCACGCCGCGTACACCGGCGTTGACGTCTCCGCCGAGACGCTCGCGACGGTGCGCGCCTACTTCGACGCGCGCCCCGAGTACGCGGACCGCGTGGACCTGCTCCACCGCGACGCCCGTGACCTGGCCGGTATCGAGGACGGCAGCGTCGACTGTGTGGTCGTCAACTCCGTGGTCCAGTACTTCCCCAGCGGCGCGTACCTCCTAGACGTACTCGGTGAGGCCGCGCGTGTCCTGTCCGACGACGGAACGCTGTTCGTCGGCGATGTGCGTGACCTGAGGCTGCTGCGCGCCTTCCACACGTCTGTCGAGCTCTTCCGCACGGATCCGACGGACTCCGCTGACGGGCTGGCGGACCGCGTCGCCGCGCGTGCCGCGCAGGAGCGGGAACTGGCGATCTCTCCACAGCTGTTCCGTGGGCTGCGGCGCCTTGGATTCACCGAAGTGAGTCTGCGGCCCAAGACCGGCGACGCACAGACGGAGATGGCCGACTACCGCTACGACGCGATCCTCCGCAAGTCCGCCCCGTCCGCTCCCCCGCCGTCCGGTGCGCCGGGTGATGTGGTGATCCTGGACGGTCGTTCCGCCAACGTCCTCGCCGAGTTGACGGCCGTGCTCGAAGAACCCTTGCCCGGCACGGCGGCCGTAACGCTGCGCGGGGTACCCAACCCACGTCTCGTCCGTGATCTCGGCGTCCAACCCCCGGTCGGTGGATTCCGGCCCGATGACCTGCGCTCCGCCGCGGCGGCGGCGGGCTGGCAGCTGGAGGCCCGGCTCACCGAGGTGCCGCACGAGGTCGATGTCGTACTGCACCGCGGGGATCCGACCATGTACGTGACCGAAGCGAGCGACAGTTGCTCCGGCCAGGAACTGGAGAACCGTCTCGACAGACTGGTCAACCGGCCTGCCGCCCCCGGAGCCACAACCCGGCTACGGGAATCCGTCCAGCGCCACGTGAGCGAGGCCCTGCCCTCCTACATGCTGCCCGAGCGATATGTGTTCCTGGAGCGCTTCCCCCTCACCGCCAACGGCAAGGTCGACCGGGGACGGCTGCCCGCGCCTGGCGCGGAGGAGGAGCACGGCGCGTCCCACGACTACACCAGGCCGCGCACCCTCCTTGAGGAGAGGCTCTCGGCAATCTGGTGCGATGTGCTGGGGTCCCGCGACATCGGCGTACACACCGACTTCTTCAGCGCCGGCGGTGACAGTCTGCTCGCGGTCCGCACCGCGGGCGCGGCATCGTCGGGCGGTCTGCCGCTCAGCGCGTCCGATGTCTTCGCCCGCCCCACGATCGCGGGCCAGGCCGAGATCCTCGCCGGCCGCGAGCACGGAACCGAGGGCGCCTACTCCGGGCTGCCGATCGTCTTGCCGGACCCCGCCGGGCGGTTCGAGCCGTTCGCGCTGACGGATCTGCAACAGGCGTATCTGCTCGGACGCGGCGGCTTCTTCGCGCTCGGCGGCGGACCGGCGGCCTTCTACGCGGAGATCGACGCGGAATCACTCGACGTCGAACGCGTTGAGGCGTCATGGAACGCCCTGGTGGCACGGCACGACATGCTCCGCACCATCTTCACCGAGGACGGCAGCCAGCGCGTACTCTCCGAGGTTCCCGACTGCGTCTTCGATCGCGAGGACGTACGAGGTCTGGCCGTCGAGGAGCGCGCGGCCCGCCTCGGCGCGGTGCGGGAACGCATCTCCGGGCGTGTACGCGAACCGGAGCGCTGGCCGCTCTTCGAGATCGCCGCGACGCGCCTCGACGAGGACCACACCCGGATCCATATCGCGATCGACCTGCTCATCGCCGACGGCACCACACTCGGCCGCATCGTCGACGAATGGGGTGCGCACTACCGGGGCGGGGGTGACGTGCCGCCCGTTCCGGGTGTGTCCTTCCGGGACTATGTGCGGGCACTGGAGGGTGTGGAGGATTCGGCGGGCTTCCGGGCCTCGCGAGAGTACTGGCTGGGTCGGATCGCGGAGCTGCCACCCGCACCTGAACTGCCGTTGCGGGTGAGTCCGGAGTCGGTTTCGGCCGCGCGGTTCTCGTCGCGGTCGGTCGAGCTGTCGCAGGAGCGGTGGGCGCGGCTGCGGCAACGTGCTCTGGCCGACGGCCTGACTCCGTCGATGGTGCTGTGCTGGGCCTACGCGGCGACCCTGCGCACATGGTCCGCGAGCGACACCTTCACACTCAACGTCACGGTGAACGACCGCCTGCCCGTCCATCCCGACATCGACCGTGTCCTCGGCGAATTCACCTCGGTGACGCTGCTGGCGGCTGAGCTCGACGCAACGACGACAGTACGCGAGCAGGCCCGCGCCCTGCAGGCACAGTTCTGGCGGGACTTCGAGCACCGTGCCTTCAACGGCATGCACGTACTGCGGGAGATCGGCCGCGCCGGGGGCGCGGCGCGCGCCTCGATGCCGGTCGTCTTCACCAGCGCACTGGGGGACGGGCAGGCGTCACTCGGGCGGGCAGCCGAGGAGTTCGGCGAGCTCACGTATCACCTCACGCAGACTCCCCAGGTCTATCTGGACTGTCAGGTGTTCGAGCTGGGCGGGGCGTTGCGGGTGAACTGGGCGGTGGTGGATGAGCTGTTCCCGCCCGGGATGATCGATGCGGCTTTCGCTTCCTTCGGTGGGCTGCTTGAGCGGCTCGCCGATGACGAAGCGCTGTGGGGGAAGCGGGAGTTGGGGCTCGTCGGGCCTGATGAGCTGGCTGCCCGGGAAGCGGCCAATGCCACACAGGCCGTACTGCCGGAGGGGCTGCTGCACGAGCTGGGTGGGCCGCTGCATGCGCGTGGCGAAACAGCGGCCGTGATCGCTCCCGAACGGACCCTGAGTTACGCGCAGTTGGACAGCCGGGCGGCGCGCATCGCCCGCAAGCTGCGCGAACTCGGAGCGGAACCCAACACACTGGTCGCCGTAGTGATGGAGAAGGGCTGGGAGCAGCCCGTCGCCGCGCTGGGGGTCCTCCAGTCCGGCGCGGCCTACCTCCCCATCGACGCCACATGGCCCGGCAACCGCGTGCGCCACATCCTCGAACGCGGGCGCTGCACGGTCGTCCTCACGCAGACTGCCCTGGTCGACGAGGTCGAGTGGCCGACTGGCCTGACTGTGCTGGCGGTTGATGATGACGCGGTCTGGGAAGGTCTTGACGATTCGCCCGTCGATTGCCCGGCAGGGCCCGAAGATCTCGCGTACGTCATCTTCACCTCCGGCTCGACCGGAGAACCCAAGGGCGTGATGATCGACCACCGCGGCGCCGCCAACACCGTCACCGACATCAACAAGCGCTACAACATCACTGCCACCGACCGCGTCCTGGGCCTCTCCTCACTCAGCTTCGACCTCTCCGTCTGGGACATCTTCGGCATATTCGCGGCGGGCGGTGCGGTGGTGCTGCCAGGCCCGGACGCCCATCGCGACCCCGTTGCATGGGCCGAACTCCTCCGCGTACATCGGGTCACCGTATGGAACACGGTGCCGGCGCTGATGGAGATGCTCGCCGAACATGCCGGGGCGCAAGCGAAAAGCCTGGACCCGTTGCGCCTCGTCTTGTTGAGCGGGGACTGGATTCCGCTGAGCCTGCCCGAGCGGATCCGCGCCTGCGCACCGGACGCGGAAATCATCAGCCTCGGTGGTGCGACAGAAGCCTCCATCTGGTCCATCCACCACCCCATCAACCAACTCGACCCCACCTGGCCAAGCATCCCCTACGGCCAACCCCTCACCAATCAGACCTTCCACATCCTCAGCAGCCACACCCTCGAACCCGTCCCCACCTGGGTCCCCGGCGAACTCTTCATCGCAGGCACCGGCCTCGCCCACGGCTACTGGGACGACCCCCACAAAACAGCCGACCGCTTCCTCACCCACCCCACCACCAAACAACCCCTCTACCGCACCGGCGACCTCGGCCGATACCACCCCGACGGCACCATCGAATTCCTCGGCCGCAACGACCACCAAGTCAAAATCAACGGCTACCGCATCGAACTCGGCGAAATAGAAACCCAACTCACCACACACCCCACCATCAAAGACGCCCTCGTCACCGCCACCAACAACCACCTCACCGCCTACCTCATACCGGCAGACCCCGGGTATGCGGCCGACCCGGACACGCTGATCGCCGGCGTACGAGAGTCGCTGGCCGCCGTGCTGCCGGACTACATGGTTCCGCGCAGCCATGTAGTCCTCGACGCGCTGCCGTTGTCGGCCAACGGCAAGGTCGACCGCGCCGCGTTGCCCGCTCCCGTGCCGAAGTCCGCAACGCACGACAGCGTCGCCGTCGATGAGAGCGGCTCCGAGCCGCGCAACGACATCGAGCGGCGGCTGCGAGTCATCTGGCTGGACGTTCTGAACATCGAGTCCGTTGGTATTCACGACGAATTCGGCGAGCTCGGCGGCGACTCCCTGCTGGCCGTGCGCGTGATCGGAAAGGCGGCTGACGCCGGGCTCTCACTCTCGCCCCGTCAGTTCTTCGAGCACCCGACCATCGCCGGTCTCGCCGGTGCGGCCACGCTGGTGGCGCCGCGCACGGGAAGCAAGCCGGAGGCCGCCGTCGTAGGTGACGTGCCGCTGTTGCCGGCCCAGGCCATGCTGCTGGCCGGGCTTGACGGTCGGGTCGCCCGACGGCACAACTACGCGCTGCTCCTCGAACTCGACGACGCCATGGACAAGGTCGCGTTGCGTGTCGCGGTGCGCACTCTCGTCACACGGCATGACGCGTTTCGTACGGGCTTCGTGCACGGTCCCGACGGCTGGGTGCAGCGGGTGGAACCTGCCGACGCCATACGCTCCGTCCCGTTGGAGTGGATCGACATCGTGGAGCTTTCGGACGACGAACAGGACGTCTCTGTCGAGGAGCTGGCCGAGGCGGCGCAACGGAGCTTCGATCTCGCTGAGCCGCCGCTGCTGCGGGTGCTTTACTTCGACCGGGGTAGCGGCAGGCGTCCCGTGCTGCTGCTCGTCGCCCACTGGCTGGCCGTGGACAACTTCTCGCTCCGGCTCGTCCTCGAGGAACTCCTCACCGCCCATGGGCAGATCGCCGAGGAGGGGCAGGCGCGGCTTCCCGCGCCGACGGTGTCGGCCGCGCGCTGGGCCAAGGAGCTGGAGCGTCACGCGGAGAGGCTGGGCACTGTCCTACCGGAGCACCTCCCGCAGGCACCGGCGAGGGAATCCGCTGCGGTGGCGCGTGACGCCGTGACCGTGATCGACGTCCTGGGCGCACCCGCTGTCGCGGTTCTCCGCGAACAGGCACGCGGGGCGGCCACCTTGGGTGACGTATTGCTCGCGGCGCTCGCCCGGTCCGCGCGTGCGGCGGGACTCGGCGATGCGATCCGGGTCGACGTGGACGGCCACGGCCGCGCCGCCGCGCTGCCGTCCGACTCGGAGGAGGCACCCGCCGCGGATCTGTCGCGGACCGTGGGCAGGGTGTCGGTCCGGTACGAACTCCGCGTCCCCGCTGCATCCGACACCGAGGACGGCGTTCGTGCCGCCGTCGCGGAACGCTCCGGTCACCTCAACGGCGGTCTCGACTCCGCCGTCGCCCGCTACGGGTCGCGGGCCCACTCCGGGCAGGCCGCAGTGCCGGCAGCGGACTTCGCGTTCAACTACCTGGGCGCGGTCGACGAGTTGTACGCCATCCCCGGCCTGCACCCGTCCACGCTCCGGCCGGGACGGCTCGTCCATCCGGACACCCCACTCCGGCACCGCTTCGAGCTGCTGTGCGGCACGGTCGATGGCGAACTGCTGATCGGCGTGACGACGCCCGGCGACGGGCGGGCCGCGGGGGAACATCTCCTGAAGTGCCTCATCGCCGAGTTGGGCGGTTCTCAGGCCGAGGTGGAGACGGCGCACGGCGAGCGGGGGCAGGAGCCGCGCGGCGGGCGCGGCTCCGGGCTCGCCGGGCTGTTCCGGCGCTGGCTGTCGCCGGGCACCACCGAGTGATCGACGGGCGAAGGTGAATCGGTGCGGTGCTCGCGCGGAAGTGCGGGCACCGCACCGTCATGTCCACGTCCACTTCGACGCCGGTACGATGCAGAGAGGCGAGCTGGAGGGGCAGTGTGTGGAATCTCGGATCCCTTGAAACCGAGGTGATGGAGCGGCTCTGGACCGCCGCGCGGCCTGTCCCGGTGCGCGAATTGGTCGACGAGATGAACAAGGACCGCCCCGCCCCTCTCGCGTACACGACGGTCATGTCGACCATGGCCAAGCTGCACCGCAAGGGCTGGCTCGACCGGACCCGCTCGGGCAAGCAGTTCCTCTACGAACCACACGAGAGTCGCGACGTCTACACGGCACGGATCATGGCGGACGCCTTGAACAGCAGCACCAATCCCGAGTCCGTGCTGCTGCACTTCGTGGAGCGCGTGCACTCCAGCGGTTCACCGGATCTGCTGAGTGCCGTGCGCCGGGCTCTGGACAGCGACGCATGACGGGTACCGCTCTGATCGCTCTGTACGTCGCCGTCGTCGGTCTGCTGGTCCCGCGCGCGCTGCGGCAGGCCCGTTGGGTGGTGCGGGCGCCTCGTCTCGCCGTCGCCCTCTGGATCGCCCTGTCGGTCTCGGCGCTGGTGGGCGTCTACGCGCTCGGCTGCCATGTGGCGGAGTCCGTCGCGGCGGGCACGCCATGGGAGTGCTGTCTCATGCTGTTCTCGGGGCGGGCGCCCGCTGCCACTGGTGTGCTGCCGTTGTCGGTGTGGGGCGTCCTCGCGGTCGCCGTACCGGCCCGGGTGATCGGGGTCGTGGGTCTCGACGCGCTGCGCATGCGGCGGCGGCGGCATGGCCACGCCGCCGCGCTCGATCTGCTGGGCCGCCCCGTCGGCGTATCCGGCTGCCATGCGCTGGCCGTCGACCACGATGTTCCGGCGGCGTACTGCGTCGCCGCGAAGGGCGGTCGAGTCGTGGTGACCACGGCGGCTCTGAACGTACTCCCCGCCAGAGAGCTGTCAGCCGTGGTGGAGCACGAGAAGGCTCATCTGCACGGCCGGCACGCCCTGCTGGCCACGACTGCGGCCTCGCTGGGCCGTGCGCTGCCGTGGATTCCGCTGTTTTCCTGTGTGGGTCCCGCCGTGGCGCGCCTCGTGGAGATGGCGGCGGACGACGCGGCCGCCCGTCACGTGGCCAAGGAGACGGTGGCCCGTGGCCTCGCCCTGATGGTCGTGGCAGCGGGCGGGGTGGCCATGCCCGCCGATGCCGCCACGCTCGGTGCCACGGGGACGGATGTGACCGAGCGCATCAACCGGCTCCTCGACATCGGAGGGGTGGAGCGCAAGCGGTCGGCGGCCGCCGGAACGGGTTGGCTGATGGGCCTTGTCGCCGCGCCCATGGCCGTCGCCGCTGGGGCGGCGACGGCCTGGTGCTGAGGCTGGGGCAACTTTGAGACGCGGTCAACCCTGAGACCGGGTTAACCGTGAGCCCCGGTCAACTTTGAGCCCGGGTCAGCCCACGGCCTGCGGCGACGAAGCGTCCCGCGCCGGAGCAGCGGCCCCCTCAGGAAGCGGCTCGTCGTCGGGGCCATGGCTGAGGCCGATCTTTTCGTGGAGACGCCGCAGCGGCGCGGGCGCCCACCAGTTCGCACGGCCCGCGAGCCGCATGAAGGCCGGTACGAGCAGCCCGCGGATGACGAGGGCGTCCATCAGGATGGCGAGCGCCGTACCGAGGCCGAGCATCTTCACATGGGTGACGCCCGCGCTGACCAGAGCGGCGAAGAAGATCGCGAGCAGCCCCGCCGCTGCCGTGATGAGCCGACCCGTGCTCTCCAGGCCGATGGCCACCGCCTTGCGGTTGTCACCCGTGCGGTCGTACTCCTCCTTGATACGGGAGAGCAGGAACACCTCGTAGTCCATCGACAGACCGAAGATGATGCAGAACATCAGGATCGGCATGGTGACGTCGACGCGCCCGGTGACGGTGAAGTCCCCGACCAGCCACTGCAGATTGCCGTCCTGGAAGACGAAGACCATCGCGCCGAAGGTGGCGGTCAGGCTCAGCAGATTGAGCAGGATGGCCTTGAGCGGCATGACCACGCTGCCCGTGAAGAGGAAGAGCAGCACGAAGGTCGTCACCGCGATGATGAGCAGCGCGTACGGAAGCGCCGACCAGAGGCTGTCCAGCGTGTCCGTGTAAGTGGCGGCCGGCCCGGCAACCAACGGGCCCGTGCCCTTGGGCGCGGACACCGCCCGCACATCTGCGACCAGATCCTCGCCGGCCTGCGAGTACGCCTCGACGCCGGTGGCGAGGGCGAGCCACGCGCCATCACCGCCGCCATCTGTGAAGGCTTTCTCGGCGCCCGCCGTCGGCGGCGCAGTCTGCTTACCGTCCAGGAAGCTGCCGGTCGCGGCGTCCACGCGGTCGACACCGGAGATCTGGGACAGCCGCTCGGCGTATGTCGTCAACGCGGCGTCGTCCGGCTTTCGTTCGGGCAGGACGACCTTCAGGTCCTGCCCGGCGAACGACGGGAATTCAGTGCGCGTGGCATGCCCCACCTGGGCGGCGGCGAGATCCTTGGGCAGTGCCCGGTCGTCGGGAAGGCCGAACGACGCCTTGGTGAAGGGCAGGACGATGACGGCCAGGGCGAGGAGTACGACGGTGAGCACCGGCCACGGACGCTTCATCACCGTCGTCGCCAGGCGATGCCACACACCGTCCTCGACCCGCTTCCGCTCCTGCTCGCGGCCTCGTCGCAGCTTGGCGAGCACGTCGAATTTATCGATGCGTGGGCCGATGGCCGCGAGCAGCGCGGGCAGCAGCACCACCGCCCCCAGCGTCGCGAAGAAGACGACGGCGATGCCCGCGTAGGCGAAGGACCGCAGGAAGTACAGGGGAAAGACAAGCAGCGCGGAGAGGGAGAGCAGCACCGTCAGGGCGGAGAAGATGACTGTTCGGCCCGCCGTGCGCAGGGAGATGCGTAGTGCCGCCGCAGTGTCGTACCCCTTCCGCAGCTCTTCCCGGTACCTGCTGACGATGAAGAGCGAATAGTCGATGGCGAGGCCGAGCCCTAGCGCCGTAGAGAGGTTGATGGCGAAGATCGATACGCCGGTCACCTCATTGAGCAGCCGCAGCACGGCGAGTGAACCCACCACTGATACGCCCGCGATGGCCAGCGGCAGCAGCGCCGCCATCCCGGACCCGAAGACGAGGATCAGCAGCAGAATGGTGAGGGGCACCGCGACACCCTCGGCGCGTGTCAGATCCGCTGTGATGCGCTCGGAGCCCTGACGGTTGAACTCCGCCCGGCCACCGGACTTCACGTCGAGTCCGCCCTGATCGCCAGTCACAAGTGGGGCGATCCGCTTCGCCGTCTTCAGCGCCTCGTCGTCGTCACCGCCGAGGCGGGCGAGGACGAGAGCTGACTTGCCGTCCTTGGCGCGCAGGTCGGCGGGGCGGCCCGAGGTCCAGTACGAGGTGACCTCGGCGACGCCCTTCTGGTCGGCGAGCTTCTCGCTGAGCGCACGGCCGGCGGCAACGGCCTCGCGGGAGTCGACCTTCCCGTCGGCCCGCGCGTGCAGCACGAAGTTGGGGTCACCCGTGTCGAAACGGTCACGCAGCACGTCGACGGCGACCGAAGACTCCGCCTTGGGGTCCTCGAAGCCTCCCGCGGAGAGCACCTTCATGGCAGGCGAGGCGATGGCCCCGGCGATCGCGAATCCGATCACCGCGAGCACCAGGACGAGTCGGCGTCGTCGGATGGCCAACGACGCCAGGCGGGCAAGCATGGAACCCCCAGGAGATTTCATTCCAACGGTTTACTTCATACCTTGAGTATGGAATATCCTGCTGGTTATGAATGTCAAGGGGCGTCGCCAGGAGTACGTGGAGGCCACTCGGGCCGCACTGCTCGATTCCGCGTCGGAGCTGTTCACCGAGAAGGGGTTCGCACAGACCTCTCTCGACGAGATCGCCGCTTCAGCGCGGCTGACGAAGGGGGCCCTGTACCACCACTTCGCAAGCAAACAGGCGCTCTTCGAGCAGGTGGTCCAGGACGTGAACGACCGCATCGCGAACAAGGTGGTTGGCGCCGGCGCGGCGACGGACGCCCCTTGGGCCCGGCTGACCCGTGGGCTCGACGCCTTCCTCGACGCCTGCCTCGACCCCGAGTACCAGCGCATCTGCCTGCAGCAGGCGCCGGTGGCGCTCGGCTGGGAGCGCTGCCGCGAACTCGAGTCCCGGATGATGAACTTGCTGGACGCGATGCTTCAAGAGCTCGCCACCGCGGGCGAGATGAGACTTCAGCCGACGCCGCTGCTGACCCGGGTCTTGTTCCGCATGGTCAGCGAGGCCGCCATGGCCATCGGTGAGGCCCCGGACCCGGAGGTGGTGCGCACCGAGGTGGGGACACTGGTCGAGGAACTGCTGCGGTCGATGCGCCCGGAAACAGCGGACACCGCAGGCGCCTGACCCCCAGGCGTCCCCGCAGATCAACGGTCAGCACGTCGAGGTCACCACACATGGACGGGCGCCACGTCGGCCATCCCGCAATAAACGGCCGGGACCGTCGGCCTCGTCGTTGCGGCCGCCCTCCTCCCCAAGGCCATCACTCCTCCCCCACAACGGTGAGGTCGTCGCCCAGAGCTGCCGCGATCTCGGCGACGCGGGAGAGGTCGTCCAGGCGGCGGGTGAGGAAGGCGGCGCCATGGCCGTACCGGGCCGACCACCAGGCCGCCGAGCCGCCCACCCCGCCCTTGGCTATCTTGTGCCGGTCTCGTATGAGTCCCAGTGACCAGGTGACCGTGGTGCCGAACACCTCGTCGTGGCCGGTGACTTGGGGTGCGATGTACTCGGCGTGCAGATCGGGCCCGAGCAGCTCGCGCACCGGCCCTTCCGGGTCCGTGAGGCGGGAGAAAAACTCCGCCACGGCGGTCGCGCCCGCGTGCAGATTGACCGCCCCGAAGACCGCCCGCCGCCAGTCCCCGGAGTTCACCCGCCGCACGTCCAGGACGCCGGGGGGCGTCTCCAACCAGGGCACCTAGGAGAGTTGGCGCGGCCAGTCCGGGTTCGCGTACTCCAGATCGGCCACGCGGTGCAGCTCAGAAGCGGGCACCCCGAACCACAGGTCGAGCCCCAGCGCTGGCCGCACCACGTCGTTGAACAGTTCCCCGAGCGACGTCCCGGCGCCCGCGCGCGACGGCCCGGCGGGTGACCTGACCGGGCTGCTGCTCGGCGGCACGGCCATCGCCGTGTCCTTGGTCGCTCTCGCCCGCCCGCTGCGCATCGCCGAGGTGCAGGCCCTCACGCCACCGCTGCTGCGCCGCTTCGGCCCACGCGGCCGCCACCGCGGTACCGGAGGGACCGACGATGGCTGACCCGACCAGGGCTGATTCGGAGAAGACGCGCGCCTTCGACCGCTTCTATGCCGACCAGGCCCAGCGGCTCGTGGCCATCGTGTATGCCGTGACGGGTGACGTGGCGGAGGCCGAGGATGCGGTCCAAGAGGCGTTCGCGAGGGCCTGGTTGCGCTGGGACCGGCTCCTCGCGGCCGGTGACCCGACCCCCTGGGTCCGTACGGTGGCCATGCGCCTCGCGGTCAGCACCTGGCGCAAGTCCCGCAACCGCGTCCGGGCCCACTTCCGCCACGGCCCGCCGGCCGACCTGCCGGGTCTGGCTCCGGATCACGTGGCGTTGGTCGCCGCGCTGCGCAAGCTCAAGCCGGAGCAGCGCCGCGTGGTGGTCCTGCACCATCTGCTGGATCTGCCGGTGGAGGAGGTGGCACGGGAGACCGGGTCGACCCGGGATGCCGTCCGCACCCGCCTCGTGAGGGCCCGCCGGGCGCTCAGCACCCACCTGGAGGAGAGCGACACGGTCCCGCGGCAGAAACGGACGACCCGATACGCTCCCGGACAGGACCGGAGCGTACGACCGGCGGAGGTGCCCACGCATGACTGAGAACTCCGGTCGCCAGGAGCACGGACCAACCACCACCGAAACAGCCGACGACGTACGTCTCGGGCTCCGGCTGCGCGGTCTCGCCGACGACGCCGAGCAGTTGATCGCCGTGAGCGCCCGCCCGCACGCGGTGCGCGAGCGCGCGCGCAGGCACCGGGCCCGGCGGCGGACCGGCACCGCGGCACTGGTGGGCGGCGCGATGCTGACCGTCGGCGTCGTCTGGGGCGTGCTGCCGTACGCACAGGGGCGCGACGCCCCGCCGACGGCGAACCCTAGAGTCGGGAGCTGGTCTCCGCCGCCGCTCTGCTGCCCCCCGCGCAAGCGGACGGCAGACTCACCGCGAAGGCACTGTTGTCGCCCTCCGCCCTGCCCTGGAACGGCGCCTACCCCTGGCGGACCGCGGCCACGGGCCGAACGCCGGACACACCGTTGCCGGAAGCGGGCCGCGGTGAGTGCCGTGTGTCGTGGTTCGAGGATCTGGACACCACCGACGTGGTCGCGCGTACATACGCGGGTCAGGGGCGGGCGACCGCGCAGCACCGCATCGCGGTGTTCGCAAGCCCTTCCGAGGCGACCGGGGCAACCGCGACGCTCAACTCGCGGTTGCGGCACTGCGGTTGGCACGAGACCAGGGCGACGGGGGGCGCAGCCGTCGCAGGGGGACACACCATCCGACGGCGTGCCGGATGACCTGCATGAGTACGTGCTGACGTCGTCCGGCCCGGATGATCCGGTGCGGGTGACCCTGGTGCAGTCGGACAGCCGCGTGGCCGTCCTCGCGCTCTCCACCCCGGTCGCGTACGACCACGCGCACCCCGACAGCCGGACGGATGCCTGCCTGGACGAGTCCCTGCGGAACGACAGCACGGCGCCGCCTCGCAGCACCCGGCCCGGTCACGCATCCGGGCACTGCTGAAGCTGTGCCCGCCAGCCTGGGGGCAGCGGGCACAGCTTCGCGTAGTTACTTCAGGGCGCTGCCCGACTGCCACTTGGCCCAGTCGACGTTCCAGTCGCCGTAGCCGTTGTTGACCGCGACCGTGTCCGTGGAGTTGACGGTGGTGACGGGGTCACCGAAGTCGACGCGGTCGTAGAACCACTTGGCGTCCGCGGTGCTCATGCCGATGCAGCCGTGGCTGGCGTTGACGCGACCGAACTTGCCCTCGTTCCAGGGCGCGGCATGGGCATATGTGCCGGAAGGGGTGAGTTGGACGTCCCACTTGACCGCCCCCATGTCGTACGCCTCAGGCCCGAAGATGCCCACGGTCGACGAGTCCATTCGAAGGGTGGGGACCTTGCTCAGCACGACCATGGTGCCGTTCCAGGTCTCGAACTTCTTCTTGCCCGTGGAGACCTTCAGCGTCCTGACGACCTTGCCGTTCTCGGCGACGGTCATGATCTTCTTGGCGACGTCGACCGTGCTCACGACGGACTTGCCGATGGTGAAGTCGATCTCACGCTTCTGCGTGCCGACCTGGTCACCGTTCTTCACGCCGACCAGGTCCATCCTGAACTTCACCTTGGTGCCGGGCTTCCAGTACTCCTTGGGCCGGTAGTCCACGCGGTCCTTGCCGTCGCGGTCCTTCATCCAGCTCCAGGAGCCTTCGACGGCGGGAGACGTGGTGACCTTGAGTTTCTTCTCTACCGCCGCTTTGTCGTGGATCGGCTTGTTGAAGACGACCGACACCGGCAGGGCGACACCTACCGTCGAATTCTTGTTGACGTTGTAGGTGCCGACGAAGATCTGGTCCTTGCTCAGGGCGGTCACAGTCTTCTCGCTGGTCTTCTTGCTGCCGTCAGCGTCGGTGTACCGGGCCGCGAGGGTGTACGTGGTGCCGTAGTCCGTCCCGTGGGCAGAGGACCAGGACGTCCCGTCGGCGGACAGCTCGCCGTCGAGTGCCTTGCCGCCCTCGGCCGTGACCGAGACCGATTCCAGCTTCCCGCCCGCCGCCTTCACGGTGACCGGCTCACCCGGTATGACGTCCTTGCCGTCGGTGATCGGCGCCACCCTGATGCCGGCCGACTTCGTCGTCCCGGCACCCGATTCCGGCTTCGAGGGCGAAGTGTCCTTCCCCTTGGAGTCCGTCGCTCCCGAGGCGGCCTGCGAACAGGCCGTCAGGGTCATGAGCGCGGCCGTGGCGAGCGCCGCGGCGGCGAGCCGCCTGCGCCTGGGCCGCTGCCCTGCGGACGCTGGGAGCCCGCGTCGACTGTCTTGCACGGTCATCCTCCATCGAATGCTTTAAGTTACTTAGTAGATGCTGGTCGCATGGTGATGATTCCCACCCGCCGTGACCACGGCAAGCGTCGCCGAGTAAGGCAAGTTCTGCGCCCGGCAGGTCGATCTCTACGAAAGCACTTCGCAGAGCTTGAACGCCATACCGACCGCCGGCTTCGGGCCGAACGACGTGGACTTACGAGGAAGCAACACTCCGGAGCCCGCCAGTTCACGCACCCGGTCCTCGCTGATCTCAGGAAGCAGCAGGGCGGTTCCGCTGCCGGGTGCGGCCACCTCCGTGACCGCGCGCCGGGCGTCGTGGAGATGGCGCACGGCACCGGGCAGGTCAGGCACGGACCAGACGGCCGCCAGCAGCAGTTGGTCACTGACGGCGGCGGGAAGCGTGGCCCACTGCTCGGGGTGACCGGTGAGAGCTTCGTGCAGCGCCCCGGGTTCCGGTTCGGTGATCGTCCACGCGCGTCCCGCGCCGACCAGGACCAACTCGCCCGGCTCGGGCGGTCGCGGCCCTTCGGGCAGGCGCCGGACGCGGGCCACCTCCGCCGCGGCCGAGGCCGCCTTCTCCGTATCAAGTCCGGGCATCACCCGGTGGATCGCGGAGAGCCGCAGGGGGTACGCGCTGGTGTCGACCAGCAGGGCGAGGCTGCTCTCCCAGGGACTGCCCGGCTCTTCGCTCAGACGCAGGCAGGCGGCATGGCGGTGGTGGCCGTCCGCGATGAGTGCCCGGCCCCGGGGCAGGCCGCTGGTCACCAGCGAGACCTCCTCCTCGCTGGTGCAGGCCCACAGTGTGTGGGTGATCTCGCCGATACGGGCGACGGCCGCCGGCGTACGACGGGTGAGGCGGTCCACCACCTGCGCGGCCGTAGATTCCGTGCCGCGACAGGTCAGCAGCAAGGGCTCCAACTGGGCACCGATACCGGACATGTGCGCGGCACGCTGCCGCACCACATGGGGAGACACGCCTTCGTGCGGCAGCAGGGGGCCCGCCGGTCCGGTGCTGTGACGTGGCATCAACAGGTCGCCGATCAAGCCGCGTTGCAGGATCCGGGCGCCGCGTTGCTGTTGGTAGACGTAGATGGCGGGCCGCTCGTCCTGGCGAAGAACGCCACGGTGCAGCCAGCGCCGCAGTTGCCGGGCGGCGGCCTGCGGATCGTGTGTGTGGATCAGGCGGGCGATGTGGTGCGGACGGGTTCGTTGCGCCCGCGCCTGCGCCGGACCGAGTTCGTCGTAGGGCGGGGCCACAAGGCCGGACAGGTCGCCGACGAGGTCCTCGTCGTAGCGCACCGCCCGGAAAGGGCGGAGCCGCAGGGGTGTCGGCTCCGGTATGGGAAGGGCAGGGGTGTGCATCGATCACTCCTGGTGAATGACGCGGCCCAGCAGGGGCGGGCGCTGTGTGGCGCCCGCCCCTGGTACCGCGGACCGGTGGGTCAGACCGTGACGGACTGCGGCTTCGGCGCGGGCGTCGCCAGTCGGCCGGTGCGGTGCAGGCCGTACAGGGCGACCGCGCAGGCGAGTCCGAGCGCGAACAGCGAAGCCCATGGCAGCGCGGGCATCCCCGCGTCGCGGTCGGCGTCCAGCGCGGCGCCGGTGAGCAGGTTCCCGAGCGTGATCCCGACTCCGCAGATGGTGTTGTAGAGCCCGTAGTGCGTGGCGACTAGACGGTCACCGGAGAGGCGCACGATGGTGTCCATCTCGAAGGGGTAGGCGATCATCGTGCCGACCGCCAGGAGCAGCGCGGCGAGCGTCGGCGGAACCGCCGCGAGCAGCCACAACCCCACACCGGAATCCGGGACGGGCACGGCGGTGGACAGCAACAGGGGCACGAAGGCAAGGCCCATGATCGCCAGACCCCCGGTCAGCGCCTGGCCGGGCTCGAACCGGGCCTTGCACCACGCGGTGACCTTCGTCTGACCGAGGATCGTGGCCAGTCCGGAGACGGCGAAGAGCAACGCAACCGCGGCCGTGCCGAACTCACCGTCACCGCCGAGCCTGCGTACCTCCAACGGCAGGGACAGATAGACCTGGAAGGAGAGCACGTACGAGCCGATCATGGCCCCGGAGAACAGCAGGAACGGCCGGTTGGCGAGAATGCCACGCCACTGGGCGAGCACACTCTCCCGGCCCTGCCCCTCCTTCTCCTTGGCGTCCTTGGCCCGCCGGGCGGGCAGCGCACGGATCTGCACGATGCTGAGCAGCGCGAAGATCCCGGCCGACACCAGGCAGGTGATACGGAAGTCCACCCCGGTGAGCACCATTCCCACCAGCGGGCCCAGCAGGATCCCGGCCTGGTAGAAGACGTTGAACAGCGCGAACGCCTCGACCCTGCGCTCCCCCGCGTCAGCGGCGAGATACGCCCTGACCGCCGGGTTGAACAGCGCCCCGGCGAGACCCGTCGCCGCAGACGCGGCGATCAGCGCGGCGAGCGAGTCGACCAGGCCGAGTGTCGCGAAGCCGACGGTGCGCAATACGCATCCGGCCACGATCAGCGGCTTGTAGCCGAACCGGTCGGCGAGCGTCCCGCCGACGAGGAACATGCCCTGCTGGCTGAAGTTCCGTACTCCCAGGACGAGCCCGACGACCCAGCCGGCCAGTCCGAGGGTGCCGGACAGGTGGGCGGCCAGGTAGGGCATCAGCATGTAGAAGCCGAGGTTGATGGTGAATTGGTTGACCATCAACAGCTGGACGCTGCGTTCGTACGTACGTACCTGCGCGAGGGTGCCCTTCACCGGCTCTCCTCCGCATCTTCCGAGGAGTCGGCAAGCGTGAGCGGGTCGACCACGGTGGTGCACCGGGTCCAGCGGGTGACTTCCTTCTCGTCCACGCTGCCGACCACCTCGGGTTCAACAGCCGGCGCGGAGTCGAGCAGGCCGTGGGCGGCGCAGTAGTCGTCGTCGAACACCGTCCCCAGGTAGCGTTGCGGGCCGTCGGGGAAGACCGCCGCGATCCGGGTGTCCTCGGGCATGGTGCGGGCCAGCCATCCGGCGACCAGGGCGACCGCCCCCACGCTCCACCCGCCGGTGGCGTAGTGCGAGGACGCCAATTGCCGGCAGGTCCACACCGCCTCGGCCGGGGATACCCAGTGCACCTCGGAGAAGTTCTCGTAGGCGACGTTGCGGGGGTAGATGCTGGAGCCCAGACCCCGCATCAGCCGCGGACGGGCGGGTTGCCCGAAGATCGTCGAGCCGATGGTGTCGACCCCGACCACCTCAAGACCGGGGTACAGCTGCTTCAGGACGCGGGAGACGCCGGCGGAGTGCCCTCCGGTGCCCACGCTGCACACCAGGACATCGATGTGCCCCATCTCGGTCGCCAGCTCCAGGGCGAGCGGGGTGTAGGCGGTGGTGTTGTCCGGGTTGTTGTACTGGTCCGGGCACCACGAGTCGGGGTGCTGCGCCATCAACTGCTGGACGCGCTCCCGACGAGCCTGCTGCCAGCCGCCGGTGGGGTGGGGCTCGGAGACCACGTTGACCTGGGCGCCGTACGCGGTCAGCAGCCGCGTCATGGACATCTCCAGACCGGGGTCGGTGACCAGGGTGACCGGGTGGCCGTAGACCATCCCGGCCAGGGCCAGGCCCAGGCCGAGGGTGCCGCTGGTGGACTCGATGATCCGGGCGTCGGGCCGTAGGTCGCCACGGGCGCGCGCCCGCTCGACCATGTGCAGCCCGGGCCGGTCCTTGATCCCGCCGGGGTTGAAGCCCTCGAGCTTCGCCCAGAAGCCGCGATCGGCGGGGGCCAGCGGTTCCGACACGCGCAGCAGCGGCGTGTTCCCCACCAGCGCCGCCAGCGCGGATCGGTCAGGCGTGACGGCGGTTTTCGTCAGTGACTGCATTTCTTTCGCTCTCGCTCGATGATTGCGCGGGGTGCGTGCTCATCTCGCGCCACAGCCACAGGCGGAAGGTCAGTCCGGAGCCTGTGGAGCCGCGGCGCGGCAGCCGGTACAGCCGGCTGCGGGCGAGAGGTCTAGATGCGCCACCGGGACGTGCGGGCGATTCTGACCCGGCCCGTGCGTGTTCTTCGGCGCCGCGTGCGCGGCCGGCGCGTGGACGGCCGCCTCAGAATCGCGGGAACGCCGAAGAGCACCATCACCGCCGCACCGGCAGGCTGATGGTCCGCTGCCTGGGCCGTCGTGCGGACGGCTCCGTCTGCTGCGCACTCATCGCCCCCATGGGGCCCATGAGGTCCGTGGGGCATCACACCGGCCGCCGTTGTCACCGATACCGCGGTGGGGGCGGGTGTCGGGCGGTCCGTCTCCTCTATCAGTCCGTGTACGAGGGCGCAGAGAGCGATCGCCAGGAGCAGGCACCCGCGCATCAGCAAGGTGAGTCGGCGCATCCATCGTGGGTCGGCCAGGACCAACGGCATATGCGCAGGCGTACGGGAGTGTGTCGGCACAGGTCCTCCGTGCGCCCGCTACTTCCTCGGCCACGGCAACAGTCCGGGCAGCAGGAAACGGCAGGCATGGGTGGGGGGTAGGGCGGCGTCGACGATTCAGAACTGGATCTACGCCGAAGGACGCGGGATCCGGTTCTCGTCGCGCGCGAGGACCGGCGAACCATTGCAATTGCCCGTCGGAACGAGCGTGGTATCAACCGGCCTGGGAGGAGGACCCGGCGTTCTAGACCTGCTGAACCACGGACGATCTCAGGGCTGCTGACGACAAGGCGGAAAGCTCTGGCTTCCCGAGCCCTCGCTTTGCGGTTGCAGGCTCGGCAGTTGCCGGTTCGCTGACTGATGCCGTGAAGCAGGGCAGCGCCAGTACCGATCCCTGATGGGGTTGCCCTGAGGCACATTGCTCACTTGGATGCGACGAGCTGTGATCGTCATGCCGGTCGCCCGTCGCGACAAGGCGGGGCGGAACCTGCGTGTCCACGGTGTCGTCCACGTCTTCGTACACCACCGCCGCAGACACTGCCGCGCTGGTCGCCAGGTGCCCCTTGACACCCTCGACGCTCACTCCGTGCGTGGACACGACACCGAACAGCAGCACAGCCAACGCCAGCACACGCAACAGCGGACCCGCAGATGCACGGGCTCGCGCTATGCGTCGGAGTGACTCAGCCGTAACCACGCCGTGATACTAACGGCTCGCAGACTTTGATCCACCAACTCCCCCGAAACGACGGGTTAACGAGCCATGCAAATGACCGGTTTGCTTCGGCGAGGCCCGCAGGTGAGCAGCCGCGACAGATCACCGGACAACCGAGGAGGCGACCTACTATTGGCCTGCGTGTTGCGGCGAAGAGGGAGGGAGTGACCATGCGGCTGCTGGGGGAACTCGAGGCGGAGATCATGGACCGCCTGTGGCGATGGAAGCGCCCTGCGACGGTGCGGGAGGTCGTCGACGACATCAACAAGCAGCGACCGCTCGCCTACACCACCGTCATGACGGTGGCGAACATCCTCTACAACAAGGGATGGCTGCTGCGCGGAAAACAGGGCCGCGCATGGGTATACACGCCGGTCCGCAGCCGCGAGGAGTACTCCGCCGCCTTGATGGAAGAGGCGCTCGGCGCAAGCCAGGACCGTCCCGTGGCCCTTGCCCACTTCGTGGAGCAGATGAGCCCCGAGGAGGTCGGCGCACTGCGCAAGGCGCTGCGCGCCGCAGGGCGCCAGGACCGCACGTGAACGCGGCCCCCGCGCTGCTCGGCTACGCCGCGGCGGTCGGGTTCCTCGCGCCGAGGCTGCTGCTGCGCAGCGCCTGGCCGCAACGGGCGCCGACTCTGGCGGTAGCCGTCTGGCTCGCGCTGTCCGCGTCATTCACCATGGCGATCGCGCTTGCTACGTACCAACTCATCGCACCCACCGAGCATTTGCACGTCGGCCTGACCGGCCTGCTGCACTCGTGCGGCCTGACAACGGCCACGGCCGTCTCCGGCCCCACGATCGCCTCGCATCTGGAGGTGGCGTTGCCTGGATCGGTAGTACTCGTCGTCCTCGGGGGCCTCGCCTTCGAGGTGCTCCGCGGTCTACGCGCCAGGTCCCGCCACCGGAAGATCCTCGACGTGGTGGGGCGCCGTTCACCGCGGCTGCGCGCAACTGTTCTCGAACACGACCTGCCTGCCGCGTACTGCCTTCCCGGCCGCAGACCGCGCGTCGTCGTCAGCGCCGGCGCCGTGCGCCTGCTGTCCACCGAGCAGCTCGATGCCGTACTCGAACACGAACGCGCACACATCACGGGCCGGCATCATCTGGCGCTCGCCGCCTCCGCGGCATTCGCGAGGATCTTCGGCCGCCTTCCGCTGGCCCGACACGCCAGGGAGCAGACCGCCGTTCTCCTGGAGATGATCGCCGACGACCGGGCGCTGCGGCACCAGCCGCGCGAGGTGCTGGCCGCCGCGATGTACGAGATGGCGGCCGGGACGGCGCCTGTGGGCGCGTTCTCGGTGGGCGGTCCGACCGCGCTGATCCGCCTGCGACGCATCCTCACCCCGCAGCAGAGACCGCACGCCGCACTCCGCGGCTCGGTGGCCGCGGCAGCGGCCACGGTGCCGCTGGTCCCGCTACTCATGAGCTGCGCACACGCTATCGGGTAACCAGGGACAAACCGCCCGTCTTTCCCGGACTGAATTGCGGCCTGAACTACGAAGCTACTAAGTTGCCCACGTGTTTGATCGACGCCAACGCCACCGACCGGGGAGCGGCGTCCGCCGCCTTCGCGGGTGAACAGAGGAGTTGTCGCAGGATGGGATCCCACCGCCGACCGAAGCCGCCGAGCCGCTCCCGACTCGCCGTCCTGGCCGCAACGGCGGGGACTGTCTCCCTGCTGCCGACACAGAGCCAGGCCGCACCGAAGCCCTCGGTCGACGAGGTGCGGCAGCAAGTCGAGGAGCTCTACGAGGAGGCCGAGACTCCCACAGAGGAGTACAACGCCACCCTCGCGAAGAAGACGAAGCTTCAGAAGGCCGCCAACCGCACCCAGGAGCGGGTGGCCGATCAGCAGGCGGAGATCAACGAAATCCGCGACAAGATGGGCCCGGTGGCCGCCGCGCAGTACCGAAGCGGCGGCCTGGACTCGAGCGTGCAGCTGTTCCTCTCGGCCGACCCGGACAACTATCTCGACAAGGCGCAGACGCTCGACCGCATGAGTTCGCGCCAGGTTGCCCTGCTGCACAGTTTGGAGTCAAAGCAGCGCGAGCTCACCCAGACCCGCGCCGAGGCACTCGAGAAGCTGACCGCGGCGGAGAAGGCCCGCAAGCGGCTCAGCGGCAAGAAGCAAGAGATCCAGGGCAAACTCGGCAAGGCGCAGAAGCTCCTGAACAGCCTCACCGCCGACCAGCGCGCGCGCCTCAAGGCCGATGAGGCCAAGGCCGACAAGGCCGCCGGCACCAGCGACAGCTCGGCCTCATACAAGGGCTCCGCCAGCGGACGCGCCCGCTCCACCATCGAGTTCGCGTACGCCCAACTCGGCAAGCCGTACGAGTGGGGCTCGACCGGACCGAACTCGTTCGACTGCTCGGGACTGACGGGCGCCGCGTGGCGCGCGGCCGGTGTCTCGCTGCCGCGCACCGTCAATGAGCAGTACTCCGCGGGACGGAAGGTCGCGAAGTCGGACCTGCAGCCGGGCGACATCATCTACTGGTACAACGACACCCAGCACAACGGCTTGTACATAGGCGACGGCAAAGCGATCCACGCACCGCGCACCGGCAAGAACGTGGAGGTCACCCCCCTCGACTCGATGCCGTTCTTCGCCGCTTCGCGCCCCTGACTCGGGCCCGCCGGGAAGGCGGCCCTACCCAAACCGTCCTCACGCGGCTCCAATTGACTAAGCTGCTTAGCAGTTCAGCCCAGTAGACCAGGAGCGCCCGTGCCCTTGCCCTCCGAGCCGCCGCCGACGGTGTACCTCTCCACCGACAATCCGGCGGACAACGACGGCCTCCTCGCCGGCATGTCCACCATGGGTCTCGCCATAGGGGTCTTGGTGCTCCTCCTCGCGGTGGCGCTGTTCGTCTGGCAGTCATGGAGGGACCGGCGGGATCAGCGCGAGCATCCCTCGGCCGAGCGCGACACCCGACGGCCCCACGGACAAGACACATCGCCCTGAACAGTCGCGACGCAAAACCTCACCCGCCCCGTGAGCATCCTCCCGCCCCCATACGTACTAAGGGCCGTAGCAGATTGCGTCCCGAAGGGGAGGGCGAGGATGGGAACTCTGGCTCTGAGCTGGTCCATTGCGGCAATCGCCGGTTTGGTCGCCGCCGTCAAGGCGGTCCGAGTGACGACCACGCGCGGCGAAACCCGGTTCGCGGCGAGCGGCGACCTGCTGATGGGGCTGTGCATGGCGGCCATGGCCCTGCCCTCGACTGCGGCCTGGTACGCGGGGTACGGCATGTGGTGGGCGGCGGCGTTCGCCGCCCTCGGACTCGGCGGAGCCGTACTGGCCGTCAAAAACACGCGCGAGTACGGCTGGAAGCGTGGCCGCCACTGGGTGCACCTCATCGTCGGCAGCTCCGGCATGGTGATCATGACTCTGGCCATGACGAGCACCCCGTCCGGACCGGTGCTCGCTCTGGGCCACGGTTCCACCATGGCCGACATGCCAGGGACGGAGGACATGGCAGGCATGGAGTCCATGCCTGGGATGGACACGCATGGCATGAGTACCCATGCTGTCGCCGCCGGGGCCGACGCGCCGTCACCTTCCGTCTGGCGCTTCGTGATCGCCGCACTCGCCGTCTACTTCCTGCTGTCCATCGCCGCGTCCGTGTGGGCACGCGTGCGCGGCACGGGCAGGGACAGACTCGCCGGAAACCGCGAGCGTGGCCGACGCCGCAGCTGGGGCCGCTGGCTGCTCACCATGCCCGACACGGTCGTCGTGTTCCTGGCGTCGCTGACGATCTTGGTGTGGGACCGGGCCCGCGCAGCGGAAGGCGGGCGCCACGGCCAGCGCCGCAGGCTCGGCGCTACACCGGAGGCGGCGCTCGCCGCCCACATCGGCATGGGCGGCACCATGTCCGCGATGCTGTTGATGATGGCTGCTTGATGCGCGGGCCCGCCGCCCCGCACCTGGCCCGGCCGCGCGGACCCTCGCCAGCGGTCTGAGCTGAACAAGAGTGGTCGGGTTCAGCGCCGCGGGCGAGAATGGACCCGACCGATCCACGCACCCCGGCGGGCTCGGATTCGTTGGCTCTCAGCCCCTGCGTACGGTCCCACTCGGGGATGCCCATCCGAAATCCGAAGGGCCCGGTCCGATGACGTCTTCGCATCACCGGCGGAATGTCGCCTCCCTCGCACTCGGAGCCGCGGCCGCACTGCTTTTCGTCACCGCCTGCTCCAGCGGGGACGACGCCTCCACCCCGGCCTCCTCGCCCCCTGCCTCGACATCCGCGCCAACGAGCACCGGCGAGGTACGCCTGACCGTGAAGGACTTCGCGTTCAGCCCCGCGACACTGACTGTGCGTCCCGGCGAGAAGATCGCGGTGGTCAACCAGGACTCCGAAGCACACACGGTGACCGCCACGGAGGGCAAGACATTCGACACAGGGAGCATCCCTGGCGGCGGGTCCGCCACTCTCACGGCCCCTTCCGACACCGGCCGTTACGCCTTCGACTGCACCTTTCACCCGTCCATGAAGGGCACTCTGATCGTGCGTTGAAGCCTCACGCGGACTGCGACAGCACCAGCCGCTCGCCGGAGCGGCCGACGCCCGTGACGCGCACAGGGACGTCGGCCGAGGCACGACCGGAGGGTCAGGCTGCGGGTACGGGTGCAGTCCGCGCACTCGCCCCCATCCGCGTACGAGCCGCCCGCAAGCCGATGAGACCGAAGCCCACGGCCAGCAAGGCCCACAGCAGCCCCACGGACGCCGCCGAGAGCACCCGGAAGTCCCACACCAGCGTCGCGGGAGCGTTCACCACGTCGGGGTTGTCCGGCAGCGCGAAGAGTGAGCCGAGCGCGGTCACCATGATGGCCGCGACAGCGAGCTGGCGCAGCGGCGCGGGGTGGCCGTGCCGCTCCAACCACGTGCGGATGCTCCAGGCCAGGACGACAGCGATCAAGCTGATCCCGATGGCCGCGAGCCACGCATCGCCGCGGACACCGACCGTGCCCGGGTCGCCCACGCCCGGCGGGTTCGCCGGATAGCGCAGGAATGGCAGTAGCCAGACTCCGGTGAATCCGGCGCCCGCCAGCATCAGCGACCGCTTCCAGGGCGCGCTGTCCGGGTCCCGACGGTGCAGCACCGCGTACACGACAGCGAAGAGCACCCCGATCGCCGCACCAGTGCCAACTGCGGCCACCACCAGGCCCGTGTGCTGGGTGGAGCGGGAGAAGACCTCGACCGCGGCACTCGCGCCGCGCGCCTCTTCACGGGCCGCTTCCAGCCGCACCGCACGGTCCAGTACCGGTTCCGCGAACAGCACCGAGAAGCCTCCGCTGACCAGACCGGCGACTCCACCCGCGAACGTGCCCCGGCCCAGCAGGAACAGGAGAGAAGTCATGAGCGCTCTCCTCAGTGGCAAGGGGCACCGAAGAGGTGCCGCCCGTCGTGCGCGAACTCGTGGACGTAGTTGGCCGATGTCGCGACCTTGCCGAGCATCGGTGACAGCAGCGCCCCCTGGTCCAGGAAGACCGCGTCCAGCACGACCAGCGCGAGAATCACCGCCGCGGCAGCGATGAGCCCGTCCCGCAGCGGGTGAACGACCAGCCCCGCGGCAGATCGCGTTCCGGGAACCGCTGAAGCACTCATGAAACCTCCTCGTGGGGTGCGCACGCCCCACTTGCCTGGAGGACGAAGGGTCAGTGTCTGACTCCCGGGTCACCCCGGTCACAGTGGCGGCACCGCCCCGGATTTCCACCGGGTTCCTGCTCACCTTCGCCTCGATGCGAACTTGTCGTCGCGTGTGCGCGACGTCTACTAGGCAACTTAGAGCAAGGCCCTCTGTGCCCGATAGGGGTTCACGGATGGCGTCGCACGGGACAGCTTCGTGCAGCTAGCCGTGCTTTGCCGACATGTCGCGTACGTCCGCCGCAGATTCTGAGCGGCGGCTTCCGAGCAGGGTGGCGATGAGGAGGGCTCCGAGCGCGAGGAGGGCCGCAGCGACGATGAGCGCGAGTGAGTAGCCTTCCGTCGCGGCGTGCAGCGGGCCGGTCGAATCGGCCACGGCGTCGCTGCGGCGCGCGGCCAGGGTGACGAGTACCGCCACCCCCACAGCGCCGCCGATCTGTTGAACGGAGCTGAGGAGCGCAGAGCCGAGACCGGCGTTCTCCTCGGTGGTGCCTGTGAGCGCGGCGACTGTCAGGGCAGGAAGGCTCAGGCCGCAGCCGAGGCTCATGACAAGCATGCCGGGCAGCACCCCGGATGCGTAGCTGTCGTTCGGTGTCACGTCGGACAGCAGGAGCAGCCCCGCTGAGCTGATCAGGAACGACACGACGAAAGTCCGGCGCATCCCGAACCTGATCACTGCGCGGGAGGAGAGCCACATGCCCGTCAGGATTCCGGCACCGTAGGGCAGGTAGGCGATGCCAGCCTTGAGCGGACCGTAGCGCAGCACGGTCTGCAGGTGGATCATCAGCAGGAAGGCCATCGCGTAGAGGGCAGCGGAGAACAGCAGGGTCGCACCGTTGGCGACGGCACGGGTGCGGAAGGACAGGAACGACAAGGGCACCAGTGGCTCGGCCGTGCGTGACTCGACCGCGAGGAACGAGACGGTCAGGACGACGGCAAGGAGCAGGGGCCCGGCAACGGCCGAGTCACCCCAACCCGACTCCCCGGCCTGGAGCAGACCGTAGACCAGCGACAAGACGGCGCCGGTGCCCAAGACCGCGCCAGGTACGTCCAGGCGCGCCTGGCGGGTGGCCCGGCTCTCGGCGACGAGGCGCGGGAGCAGTACCAGAGCCCCGGCGGCCACGGGCAGGTTGATCAGGAAGATCCAGCGCCAGGAGGTGAGGCCGGTCAGCGCCCCGGAGATCACCAAGCCCATGGTGCCGCCCAGACCGGCGATGCCGCCCCAGATGCTGAATGCCTTGGCGCGCTCCTCGGCACCTGGGAACAGAAGTGTGATCAGGGACAGTGCGGCCGGGCTGGCCATGGCCGCGCCCGCCCCCTGGACGAATCTCCCGGTCACCAACTGCCAGGGTTCCTGGGCGAGTCCGCAGGCCAGGCTCGCCGCACCGAACAGCGCCACGCCGCTGAGGAAGACGCGTCGGCGGCCCAGCAGGTCGGCCGCGCGGCCGGAAATCAACAGCAGCCCGCCGAAGGCGAGGAAGTACGCGTTGACGACCCAGGCCAGGCCCGCGGCACTGAAGCCGAGTTCATCCCGGACGCTGGGGAGAGCGACACTCACCACGTTGTCGTCCAGGACCAGCATGAATTGCACGAAGCACAGCACGATCAGCGCCGACCGGCGGCGGCCGGTGGTTGCGTCAAGGGGGAAGCCCCTGAGCCGCGGGCGGAAGCCCTGAGCCGTGTGCGGAAGGGACTACGCGTCCTCAATGATCCCGCAGACGGTGACGGGACGTACGTCGGTGCAGTCACTGGCGCGCTGCCGGGTGTCGACGAGGGTCCCGCGCAGGGCCAGGAGTTCGGACACGGTGTCGTCGATCTCCGTGATGCGAGCGTCGAGCAGGTCGCGGACCGTGTCGCACGGAGGGATGCCACCGTCGCGGATGTGGAGCACTTCGCGGATGTCGTCCAGGTGCAGGCCGAGAGTGCGGGCCCTTCGGATGAAGGTCAGTACGTCGATGTCGTGCTCGCCGTAGAGGCGGTAGCCCGCCGGGCTCCGTTCGGCGGCGGGCAGCAGCCCCCTGGCCTCGTACACCCGCACCGCCTTGCGGGTCAGCCCAGCCACCTGGGCGGCCTGCCCGATGGTCAGTCCCTGAAGCGCCATGCC
The DNA here is from genome assembly GCF_040686095.1 of Streptomyces sp. NPDC086554. Classification (NCBI taxonomy): domain Bacteria; kingdom Bacillati; phylum Actinomycetota; class Actinomycetes; order Kitasatosporales; family Streptomycetaceae; genus Streptomyces; species Streptomyces sp. NPDC086554. The sequence goes on along the minus strand of NZ_JBFBJK010000009.1, from coordinate 270,015 downwards.
CCTACCTCCTCACCCCCAGTCTTGACCTTGCCCCGGGGGCCGGGTTCTAGCGTCGTGAACGTTCCGATGAATCGCGACGAGAGAGACGAGGGAGGTGGTGACCATGCCGTTCCGTGAGGGCGAGGTCTACCGTTGTCCGGAGTCGAACTGCGGCTGTGAACTGACCGTGACCAAGGCGGCCCCGCCGACCTGCACCGGTCAGCAGAGTCCGACATGCTGCTGCGGCAAGATCATGGTCAAGAAGTCCCAGTAGCCCGGACCGCCCGTTCCCTGTCGGCGGGCCGTCTCTACTTGACGTCGGCGGGCCGTCTCTACTTGGCGTCGAGCACCCCGGCCCGCCACGCCCCCACGGCCATCGCGACGACACCTCCCACCAGGTAGAAGGGCGAATGACCGCCCAGGAGGATCGTCAAAGCCTCCGAGAACTCCTTGTGCCGTTCCTTGGTCATGCTGCGGCCCTCTCCTCCGGGTCAGGCTGCTGGGACGTGGTGTCGGAGCCTTTCGGGCCGTCGCCGTCACCCCGCCGTGCAGACCGGACGAAGAAGAAGACGACGGCCGCGATGAGGACCACGATCGAGGTCCAGTCGTTGAGGCGGAGCCCGCCGAACGTATGGGCCTCGTCGATGCGCAGATACTCGATCCAGAAGCGGCCGACGGAATACGCGGCGGCGTAGAGAGCGAACGTCTGGCCCTGCTTCAGGGAGAAGCGCCGACCGGCCCAGATCAACAGGACGGCCACACCGATGTTCCACAGAGATTCGTACAGGAACGTCGGATGGTAGGTCGCGAGGTCGGGGCTGGACTCCGGACGGTTGCCGGGGTCGATCTCCAGGCCCCACGGGAGGGTCGTCGGTCGTCCGTACAGCTCCTGGTTGAACCAGTTGCCCCAGCGGCCGATGGCCTGGGCGAGGGCGAGCCCTGGCGCCACGGCGTCCGCGAAGTCCTGGAGGGAGACGCCTCGGCGACGGCATCCGATCCAGGCGCCCAGCGCTCCGAGGGCGACGGCGCCCCAGATGCCCAGTCCCCCTTCCCAGATCCGCAGCGCCTGCCACGGATCGCCGCCCTTACCGAAGTACGCATCGGGACTGGTGATCACGTGGTACAGGCGCCCGCCGACGATGCCGAACGGAACGGCCCAGATCGCAATGTCCTCCACCTCATGGGCATCACGCCCGCGTGCGGCCCAGCGTCGCCGGGTCAGCCAGACGGCCACGAAGATGCCCAGGATGATGCAGAGGGCGTATGCCCGAAGAGGCAGCGGCCCCAGGTCTACGACTCCTCGCGCCGGGCTGGGCAAGTAAGCGAGCTGCATGCCAACGCATACGTGAATCTATTAAGTTGCTTAGCGAAATGTCCACCAGACGCATACAGGCCAGGCAGGGAACTCAACCATCACAGGCGGGAGGGCGATCGGTTGAGGGCGACACTGGACCACTAAGACAATTAGCAGTAACCTGGCGGCAGCACCTCGCTAACCGGAAGCCTCGACTCGTTTGTGTCGCCCCCCCCGATACACAGGAAGACGAGCCGAGGCTCCCGGGAGGTGTGTCCTAGATGGACGGTGGGGTGGCGTGCGGGCCCTGGCTGGATCAGGGCCCGCACGCCACCAGCAACGGCAGCAACGGTGCCGCGACGGTGGCTGCGACAACGCCCACCCAGGTCGCGCGATGCGGTCGGGGCTGCGGAGCGAGAACGCGGCGGAGCCGGACGAGGGCACCCGTGCCCCCTGCGCCCAGAGCCGCCTGCGGTGCCCGACCGGCCGCCACCTCGCACATCGCAGTGGCCAGCTCCTCCCGGGGATGGAACCGCAGGGCGCGGTCATCCGCGATCATCTCCACCAGCAGAGCCGTCTGCTCTTTGGCATGCCGGGCGAGCGGCAGACCGGGGAAGGCGCGCGAGAAGCCGTCAACCAGCACATGGAGCAGATGGTGCCTGCCCTCGATATGCGCACGCTCGTGCTCCAGAACAGCCCGCAGCTGCGTATCGGACAGCACGTCCAGGGCGCCTCGGGTGATCACGACGCGGCGGCAGCGGCCGGGCAGGCAGTAGACGGCCGGAACTCCGTGGTCGACGACGGTCGCGTCGTACTCGGGCGCCGGCTCTCCGACCAGGGTGAGCATGTCGAGGTGACGCTGCCGCGCTCGGCGCGCCAGCCATGCGCAGCGCACGAGCCAGCCCAGCGGGAGCAGGATGATCGCGACGGGGGCGGCGAGCACAAGAGCGTCGGTGAGGGTGGGCACGGATCCGCCCGCCGGGGCATCGGCGGCAAGACTGCAGGCACTGAGTAACCCGACGAGGCCGTCATGCACGTGCTGCTCCGTGAGGACCAGGTGGTACACCGAGAGCGCGGTGGCGACGACGAACGTCGCCATGAGACCCTGCCACGCGAGGACCGCGAGGACCGGCGCGCGGTGAGGCCACCGCGCCCGGGACAGGAAGGTTGGCGCCGCGGCACCCACCAGGACCGCGTATCCGGCCAGCGCCACGGCTGTGATCATGCGTCGCTCCGCCTCTTCGCCGCACGGAGGGCCGAGCGTAGTGCGTTCGCCTCCTCCGGCGTGATCTGGTCCAGGAAACTGACCAGCGTTCCGGCCGGGTCCGGGTTGCTGCCGAGCGCCTCGTGCATCTGCGACGCCGTGTACTCCTGGCGCGTACAGGTAGGGGTGTACACCCAGGCCCGCCCCTCCTTGTGCCGCTTGAGCATGCCCTTGTTGTAGAGGATGTCGGCCACGGTCTTCACTGTGCTGTAGGCGAGGGGCCGCTGCTTGTTGATGTCCGTCAGTACGTCGCGCGCGGTCGCCGGACGTCCCCAGGTCCACAGGCGGTACATGATCTCCGCCTCGAGCTCACCCAGCTGACGCACGTCCGCTCCCTTCGCTCCCGGAGTTCGAACCCTCCGGTACCAGTGAACCTTCATCGTAGTCGGCGACGCCTTCGCGCCCCGCAGAGCCATCAGCGGAGGGTGCCGGCAGCGTCGGGCAGGCGGCCGCCGTACGCAGTCGCCGAACCAGGGCGTGTACGAGCAGCGCCAGCGACGCGACGGCCAGCACCGGCTGCGCCGGAGCCCAGTACGACAGGGCCCCGCTGACCCCGATGGCCATCACCACCAGCTTGTTGCAGATCGGGCAGCCGACGGCGAAGGCGGACAGCGCACCGGCGAGCACCGCACGGCGGCCCCTCGGGCCATCAGCTCGCGCCGCAGGAGGCCGGCCCACGTAGGTCGCCGCCAGCAGGCCCATGAGCAGCGATGACACCGCCCAGACCGGGTAGTTCCACCACAGCACCGGAGTCATCCGGGTGTAGAAGTGCGTTGGTACGACCCCGGTCGGTACGCCGATCGCGACGCCGGAGACGATGGCCACGGCCGCCGCCAGCACCCATTGACGTGCCGTCCATACGCGCATGCGTCCGCCTCTCTGCCGTATCCTAATACCAAACAGCTTAGTAGATCGACGGATACTTGGCCCCGCCGCGGTATTCTGCGCGCCCCTTGGGTACCGTCGAAGACGCAGATCCGGACGACCAGTGGCAGGGTTTCCAGAGTGACGGCGAGCCGATACGTACGCACAGCAGGCGCCCTCGGGCACCTGCTGCTCGTCGTGGTGCTCGCGCTGGGCATCTTCGCGATGCACTCCACGGGGCATCCCGAGGAGCCGTCCGGTTCCGCCATGAGCACCGCATCTCACACGTCGACGATGGATGCGGCCGCCGCGGCCGACGACCTCATGGGCGCTCCCGCCTCCATGGCCCCGGGCCACTCGGCGGATTCGCCGTCCGCGCACCAGCCCGCCATGTCGATGGACATGGCCTCACTCTGCATGGCGGTCCTGTTCGGAGCGTGGGCGATCACCGCGCTCCTCAAGTCGGCGTTCGCCCGACACCGCGAGTGGCTGGCGCGTCTCCTCGCCCAGGTGACCGTCGCGATGCGACCCCACCCCCCGCCACGTGGCCCCGACCTCACCCAACTGTCAGTCCTGCGGCTGTAGGCCGAACCACTCCTGCGGACGCGCGCACCGGGCGCCGTCCAGCGGATTCGCGTACGCCAAAACAGACCAGAGAACCGACACACGAGGTGAATCCACCATGACTTCCTTCACGCGCGCCCCGCGCCGCAAGCCCGCCCGCCGCATCGCGGCCGTCGGTGTCGTATCCGCGGGAGCCCTGCTCCTCGCCGCCTGTAGCGACAACGGCGACGACATGGGCGGCATGGACCACGACGGTGACTCGTCGGCGTCGTCCACCGCCGAGCCGGGCAAGAGCGCGGCGGCCAAGGACTTCAACGACGCGGACGTCACCTTCGCGCAAATGATGATCCCGCACCACGAGCAGGCTCTGGAGATGGCCAAGCTGGCCGACAGTCGCGCTGCCGACTCGAAGATCAAGGACATCGCCGGGAAGATCGAGAAGGCCCAGGACCCCGAGATCAAGAAGATGAAGGGCTGGCTCAACTCCTGGGACAAGCCGACCGAGGCGGAGTCCATGCCCGGCATGGACCACTCCGGAATGAACGGCATGATGTCCGACGAGGACATGAAGGAACTCAAGGGCATGACGGGCGCCAAGTTCGACAAGATGTTCGCCGAGATGATGATCGAGCACCACAACGGTGCGATCAGCATGGCCAAGGCCGAGCAGAAGGACGGCAAGAACTCCGACGCCAAGAAGACGGCCGAGGACATCGTCAAGGGCCAGTCCGCCGAGGTCAAGCAGCTTCAGAGCATCCTCGACCAGCTCTGATCTTCGCCGTACGCCGACCATCCGGTACACGTCGCACCCAGATGGTCCGGGTTCCGCGCCGCGCTCGCGGCGCGGCCCCGGGCCGTCGCCCCACTCCCCCTCGCCCGCGCCGATCACCGTTCACCGGGGCGCCCGCACGATTCCCTGAGGACCCATGAACAAGCGCCATGCCGCCGCAGCGGCGACCGCCCTCACTCTCGGCCTCACTCTGGCCGCTTGCTCCGACAGCGACAGCGACGACGCGGACCCGTCCGCGTCGGGAGCTTCGGTGAGCCACATCCACGGACTCGGCCTTGACCCGTCCGACCAGCGCCTGTACGTCGCCACGCACGACGGCGTCTACACCCCTGACACCAAGGGCAGGCCCAAGCTGGTGGGCGACAGCAAGGACGACTACATGGGCTTCACCGTGGCCCAGGACAAGACGTTCTACGCCAGCGGTCACCCCGCACCCGGCGCGGACGGCCCCGGCAACAAGGGACTGATCAAGAGCACCGACGCCGGCAAGACCTGGAAGTCGCTGTCCCTCTCAGGAGAGTCCGACTTCCACGCACTGGACTACGCACACGGCACCATCTACGGCTACGACGCCACGAACGGCCTCCTGCGCACCAGTAAGGACGGTGCCACCTGGAAGAAGGGAGCGAGCATCCAGGCGCTCGACATCGCGGTCGGCCCCCAGGACCCCGACCGCGTACTGGCCACTACCGGCGAAGGGATCGCCCGCAGCACCGACGGCGGCAAGACCTTCGCCAAGGGCAAGCAGCCGGTGATGGCCTTCCTCTCCTGGAAGGCGAAGGACGGCCTCTACGGCATCGACACCTCCGGCGGGCTCAACCGCAGCACTGACGGCGGGACAACCTGGAAGAAGACGGGCACCGTCCCCGGCGGGCAGCCCCAGGCCCTCACCGCTGTCGACGCCGAACACGTCCTGGCCGCGACTCAGAACGGCGTGTACGAGTCGAAGGACGGCGGCAAGACCTTCACCCTGCGCCTCACCGTCGAGTCGGGCGGCAGGCATTGAACCCCCGGCTGACGTCGGCCGAATGCCGCACCGCCCGGCGGGCCGGCGGTTCGACCGAGGCGAGATACGCCGTCTGGTAGCGATGTACGCGTTCATCGCGGCGCTTCACATCGTCGGCTTCGGGCTGTTCGCCTACTACAACGCGCGCTATCACGGCCTCGCCGACAGCTAGGGGCAGTTGCTGTACGCGGGTGCGGCGGGGCTCGCGTACACGCTGGGGATGCGCCACGCCTTCGACGCCGACCACATCTCGGCGATCGACGACACCACCCGCTATCTGCTGCAGAAGGGCAAGCGCCCGCTCGGCCTGGGACTCGCCTTCTCGCTCGGCCACTCGACCGTCGTGTTCGGCCTCTCCGTGGGCATCGCCTTCGCCGCGCAGGCCGCGAACCGGTTCCAGGCAGGCTTCGCGGAGATCGGCGGAGTCATCGGGACGCTGGTCTCCGGCGTTCGTGGTCGGCACGGTGGAACTAGTCTCGCTGCTCGCGGAGCGGCTGGGTGCGGACGACCGTGCGCCGTGGTCGTGGCTCGCCTCCGTCGACCTCAACACCATCCGCTTCGTCATCGTGGTGACGTTCCTGGCGACCTGGATCGGCGCCGTCACGCTCTGGAAGGTCCGCCGCTTCGACGAACGCTATCCGGCTCACCGTACGGCCGTTGAGGCGGAACCCGATTCTGCGTCCGCGTGAGCCACAGCCTTCGCGCGGGGCAAGGCATTGACTCCGCCGTTCGCTTCGCGATGGTGCGGACTTCAGCCTGCCCTGGATGATTTCCTGCGATGGACGACGATGCCGCCCAGGACCACGACCTTCACGAGGACTACAGCCAGGAGGCCGCCGACTGTCCCGGCCGTCCACTGCCAGTTCGCCACCAGAATGCCGCCGAGCCCAAGGTGCAGGGCAATCGCCAGTACGCCGCCTGCCGTGAGGGCTATGGTCCCGCCGCGCCAACGGCGCCTCGCCGCTCCCCCTTGGGACGCGGGAGCCGCATCGACCGCTTCACCAGGAGAAGTCGTAGAGACTTCGAGCTCTTGCCAGGTCACCTTCAGCTGCTCCCGCCTGCCGAACCTCTCGACGTGCCCCGCGACCAGCTCCTGGAGCCGCCGCAGGTTCTCCTCGTCAACGGCCTCCACCTGGACCGTCAGTGCGGTCGGGGTCGCCTGCATCACGCACTGGCCCCAGGGCAGACTGACGGTCCCGTACGTATCCGACCAATCGACATCGGCCTGGGCTGCCACCTCCTGCATCTCGCGGAGCGCCTGCGCATCCTCACCGCTGTGGGCGCGCGGCCGGTGCCCCAGATGCCGCCCCTTGTTGTTGAAGTGCTTGCAGAGTTGGACGAGATACCGGCTCGGGCGCTCGGTCTCGACGCGGGCTTCGGCGGTCAGCATGGCGTTCCTTTTCATGTTGCCGGGCCTGGGGGAGGTTCAGGTTCGGGTGAGGGCGACGAGCCAGGCCCTGATGCCGTCCGGGTCGGTAGTGATGTCGATCGTGGACGGTTCGATGGAGTCGATCCGCCACCCGTCGGCGAAGGCGGTTTCGATCTCGTCCCGCGTGAGTTTGTGGACGCGCCCCCACTCGCCCTGCTGGCGGTCACTGAAGGCGAGCATGAAGTAGCGGCCGCCCGGCCGCAGTACGGACCGCAGGCTCTCGACGTAGGCGGCACGGTCGTCGCCGTCGAAGACGTGGAAGAGCCCGCAGTCGACCACCGTGTCGAAGTACTCCCCGAGATCGGCCAGGTGCCGGGCGTCGTGGCGAAGGAACCGCGCGCTACAGCCTCGATCGCGCGCTTTGTCCTCCGCCGCTGCCAACGCCTTGGTGGCGAGATCGGCGCCGGTCGCGTCCAGGCCGAGACCGGCCGCCATGAGCGCGTGCTCACCGGTCCCACAGCCTGCGTCCAGTACCCGGCCGCGGATGGCGTCGGCCTCGGCGAGAGCGAGGAACGCCGGTTGAGGTCGACCGATGTCCCACGGCGGCGGAGTGAGGTACAGATCCTCGGGTCCGTGCGATGAGGTGCAACCGGCATGGGGATGGTGGGTCGAGCCAGCCATGGTCATGCCCTCCCGTCGGGCGTGATCGTCCAGATCCTCGTGACGCCTCCAGCTTTATCGATACACATTGTCACTGTCAATCCACAGTGTCCTCCACTCGTCGGGTTGTATGCTGTCGCCGTGCCGAAGCTCTGGAACGAGACGATCGATGCGCACCGCGCCGCGGTGCGCACAGCGGTCCTTGACACCACGGCGGCGCTGGTCGCCGAGCATGGGCTGACGTCGGTGACGATGTCGCGGATCGCCAAGGAGTCCGGGATCGGGCGCGCGACGCTGTACAAGTACTTCCCGGACGTCGAATCGATCCTGCTCGCCTGGCACGAACGTCAGATCGCCGAGCACCTCGAGCACCTCACCGAGGTCCGGGACGAAGCCGACGGCACCGGTGAACGGCTCGAAGCCGTACTGGGGGCGTTCGCCCTCATCTCGTACTACTCCCGCAGGCACCACGACAACGAACTCGCGACGCTCCTGCACCGGGACCAGCAGGTCACTCAGGCCCAGCAGCGGCTCCACGCCCTGATCCAGGAGCTACTGACCGAGGGCACGGAGGCCGGTGATGTCCGGGACGACATCGACCCCGACGAGCTCGCGAGCTACTGCCTCCACGCCCTCACCGCAGCCGGCGACCTGCCGTCCAAAGCAGCGGTCCACCGGCTCGTCGCGGTCACGCTGACCGGGGTGCGCCCTGCCGCGAGGCTTCCCGACTCCGACGCAGCGGCAGGGCGTTCCCGATACCTCAGCGGGAATGACGACTCGTCTTCCGCCCACCCGCCGCGCGGCCCTCGACGACACACCGCTCATGGCCATCACCCGACCGATTCGTGAGCAAGAGCGCCCGCGCGGACCCATGACAAGCCTGGTGGCTAGCCTCCCGGGCTCAATGGCTGTGGCCTTCGTCGGCGTGCCCGGCGTCCTCGGCAGGGGCGTCGGGCTGCGAGGGCTCTGAGGTCGGCGCCTTACCGCCCGGCTCTTCACCGTGGCCCGTCTCGGCCTCCTCCGGCATCCCTCCGTCCTCGACGGTCTCCTCACCATGGCTGTGTCCGCCGTCGTCCGACTCGGCTGCCATCCCGTCGGCGATGCCGCGCAGGCCGACGAACGCGAGGGCCGCGGTCACCAGGACCAGCACGCCCGCCGGACCGATGATGCTGCGCCAGCGCGCCGGCTCGTGCCGCAGTACATACGCGATGAAGGACAGAGTGAGCCCGAAGGGGATCAACATCGCGGCACGCTCGGGGAAGTCCTCGAAGTGCTGGAGACCGCCGCTGAGCATGCCGATACCGAACGACAGCGCGAGCGAGGCTGCCACGATGCTCAACACTTTGGTCGCGCCGGGGCGCTGCTTGGTGAGGACGAACTCGTTGAGGACCGTGGCGAAGAGGAAGACCGCCGCGCCGATGACAGCGATGAGGGTATAGCGGGCAGGGTCCAGCGGATGGTGCACGATGGCGCCGCTGATCAGCCCGGCGCCGACGAACGTGGCCGCGTAGCCAAGGTAGTTACCGAGCAACGGGGTGCGCTTCGGCGCACGTCGGCGGCCGCCTCGCCGCTCCGCGCGGCGAGCGGACGGAGTGGGCTCGTCCGACGTCTCTGGCGAGTACGGCGTGGGCGCGGACCGCTGCCGCTGGGGCGCGTGGGGGTGCGGCGCGTAGCCCTGAGGGGGAGTTGCGGGCACCGCGGTGCGGTCGGCGAGGTGATGCTGGGACACTGAGGACGCCTTTCAGCGCAGGCCGGGCGTGCGAGTGCGTCGGACCGGCCCGAGGGAGCATGGACGGTGAGAGTTGATGGGCGCGACCGGACCGAGAGGGGCCTGCACGCCATGGCGAGGCAGCTCAGGGAGCGCGCGCCTCAGATCACCGTCGGCCTAAATCCGCAGCACCGACAGCTGGGACAGCCCTGGACCATCGCCGAAGTCCGGGACCGGGGCGAACCTCAATGCGCCAACACCCACCGCACCGCACCACGGTGTCGGGCAGGGCGTCGGGGCCAGCTCCGATCCGTCCGGGATCAGTGCGAAGCAGTCGGACGCCGTCGTTCCCTCGGCATGCGCGCGGTGGTGCGGGTCTTCCTGCTCCACGACCACCGGGGAGGGAGCATGCGGGTCGTCCGCACCAACGGGCGCCTCGTCGAAGGCGGCATAGCTCTGCGGAGAATGCTGGACCGCCTCGGATGTCGACACTCCGCCATGCGCCCCGGCATGGCTCAGGGTGTGCACAACGCCGACACCGAGCAACAGCAGAGCCAGCAGCACAAGACGCAGGGCCACGCCGCCCGCCTTCGCACTACCGCCCACGAGTCCCTGCCGGTCATTGTCGCGCCCGCTTCGGCGCTGATGATTGCCCTTGGCCGCGTCAGCCTACCCATGCCGCGACGCTGCCGATGACCGGGGCCGCCTGGCTGTCAGTTGCGGCGCGGCAGCAGAGCCACGGCAGCGAGCGCGCCGAGGACGACGACGGCGATGCCGCCGAGCAGCGCATTGGCCATTCCCGAGTTGAACGCCTCGCGGGCGGCGTCAGCCAGTTGGGCCCCGGGGTGACCTCCGATCTCCGCGGCGACGCGCAGGGCGCCGCTCAGGGAGTCGTTCGCTGCGTCGGCGGCCCCGGTCGGCATTCCGCGCACGGCGTCACCGGTGTCGGCGCGGTAGGTGGTGTTGAAGACACTGCCGAGGATGGCGCCGAGTTCACGGGTCAGGTCGTTGAGCGCGGAGGCGACGCCCTGCCTGGCAGGCGGCAGCGCGGCGACGATTGCTTCCGTGGCCGGGGTCGCGGCGAAGGCGATGCCGGCACCCAGCAGCGTGGTACTGGCGAGGAAGGGCCACAGGCCACCGCCGTCGGCGGTGGCGGCGAGTACTCCGAGTCCGGCCGCGATGAGAGTGCAAGGCGACGTTGGTCGGACTGAAGTTGGCCCAGACGTCGGGGCCGTCGAGCGCGACGTAGCGGGCGACTTCCTTCGCCTCGGTGAGGAAGTCCTGGGTGGCGGAGCGATCACCACCGCTGCTGGCGGCGGTGACCCCGCGCAGGAGCAGCAGGCCGAGTGCCGCCAGGTACTTCGGGGGGCGCTGGTCGTACGAGCCCGTGAGCTGGTCGGTGGTGTGGCGGACGAGGGTGACGGCCTGGGCGGTGTGGCTGTCGCGGGCAAGGGCGTGGGCATGGACTCGGACGCTGGAGGCGAGGACGACGGGGTCACCGGAGCGTTCGGCCTCGGCCATGGCACGTCCGACCGCGAGCCAGGCATTGCCCTGGTCGCTCTGTTTGAGCAGCAGGCTCGCCGAGGTCTGGTACGCCGTGGCGAGGAGACCGGACACGTCGGTCGAGCCGGGGCTGTCGCTGATGGCCTGCCGTAGCTGCCCGATCAGGCCGGGCAGCGTGCCCTCCAGCCGCGTGTAGTCGCAGGTGCAGAAGAGGCGGCGTACGCCGGCGACTTGGTCCCGCAGGTTCTGGAGATCCGGCACCGATTCGGCAGTCATGGGCCACTCCGGGCAGGAGAGCCTGCACCAGGTCCTGATGAGCGGCGCTGGGGATGGCTGGGGCCGCGAGCGCGGCGATGCCTGCGGTGAGAACGGTACGGCGGCGCATGTCCTCTGTCTCGGGGTCGGCGGGGCTAGGGTCCGAAGCGGCGGCGAGGCCGAGGTGATGCGGCGGAATCGCCAGCACCTGCGCGACGTCGCGCAGGATCCGGACGTCTTCCGTGCCCTTGCCGCTCTCCAGCCGACTCACCTTGGACTGGTGATAGCCGAGGGCAGAGGCGACGTCCCTCTGCGAGCGCCGCTGTAATACGCGTGCCTGTCGGATCACTTCACCGATCCGTCTCGCTTCGTTTTGTGCTTCGGCCATCTGTGCCACGGCTCTTCCTGCCGTCGCCGATCCTGCCTGCTCAACCGAGCGTAATGGACTGGCAGTTCACCTTGATGCAGCTCCTGCATAGACGATGCAGCACCGGCACACGTCCTGGTTCGAGGTGCCCGTGTGGCGGTTGCGTGGAGTGGCCGAACCGATCCAGGAGGCCGCTCACGGAAGCGCACCAGATCCGGATGTCCGTCTCCGGCACGCCTGCCGGTGCCGCGTCCGCGCGCCAGCAGATCGCGAAGGCGATACGGGCCTGGGGCGCCTTCCTCGAACCGGAACTCCTGGACGCGGCAGAGCTGGTGGCTGCGGAACTGCTCGCGAACGCGGTGCAGCACGCGGACGGCGGTCCGATCACGGCCGGCGCCTACCTGAACAACAAGGGCCTGCGGATCGTGGTGATCGACACCAACTCAGACACCCCGCAGGTCGGTCTGCCGGACGCAGACGAAGAGGACGGGCGCGGCTTGTTCCTCGTCGCCGCACTCGCGGACCGCCACGGATTCGACCCTCTGCCGTCCGGCAAGCGCTGCTGGGCCGAATTCGAGTTCGGCGCACCACTCCTGCCCGTCGCACCACACCTGCCCCTGCAGAGGAGTTGACTCTTGACAGCCGTACGGATTCCCCCAGTCGCCGCGGAAGTGGTCGCCGTGCGACCGAGCAATCCGCTCGCCGGGGCCGTGACCGTCGACGGATCGAAGAACGCGGCCCTGCCTCTGCTGGCCGCCGCTGCGGCCATGCACCGCCCGGTGCACCTGAGCAATGTCCCGGCGAACACGGATGTCGAGACCATGGTCACCCTTCTCCAGCAGGCCGGCTGGCACGCCGCCCGCCCGGTCAGCGATCCGCACACCGTGGTGATCCTGTCGAGCGACAAGCCGCAGCCGGATCCCGACCCCGAGGTCGCCGCCCGCATCCGAGCCTCGTACTACCTCGTCCCCGCACTACTTGGCGCCTCCGGACGGGCCCACTTGCCCTGGCCCGGCGGCTGCGACATCGGGGAACGCGGGATGGAGCAGCACTTCAAGGTGTACGAGCGCTTCGGTGACCGCACGGCCGTCGACGACCACGGCTACCTCGTGGAAGCAGCCGCAGGTGGACACGAGACGGTGTCGATCACGCTGCCCTTCCGGTCCCGCGGAGCGAGCATCGCCGCCCTCCTGCGCGCGGTCGTCGCCGGACGCCCGCTGCGTCTGGGCCAACCGAATCTGTCGCCCGAAGTACTCAGCGTCGTAGGGGCGTTAAGGACAGCCGGGTGGGAATGCCGGATCAACGACGCCGTCCTCGCGCTCCACCCTCCTCGGTCCGTCTCCGGCGAGACCATTGCGTGGAGGGTCCCCGGCGACAAGATCGAGGCAGGCACCCTGGCCTGCGCGGTCGCAGTGAGCGGCGGCAACGCGGACATCCTCGGCGTACGCAGCGACGACGTCGCTCCCCTGGTCAATGCACTGCGCTGGCTCGGCGTACCCGCCGACGCCGAGGACGGCACCCTCGCCGTCCGGGCCCAGGATGCCCAGCCCACCGGCCGGCCGCTGCGAGCCATCGCTTCCCTCTCCCCCGGCGGCCTGGACGCGGACTTCGAACCCCCGCTGATAGCCCTGGCCCTCACCCTCCCCGGCACCCATCTGTTTGCCGACGACATCAACCCCGGCCGCCACGGCAACCTGCTTCCCCAGCTCGCCCGCCTCGGTGCCGAGATCCACGAGCTGTCGTCCACCCAGTGCCGCTTCACCGGTCCTCAGCAGCTGACGGGTGCCGGTGTCGAAGCCACCGACATCCGCACGGGCTCCGCCCTGCTCATCGCCGGCCTCACCGCTCGTGGCGTCACCACCCTTGGCGGCCTCGAACAGCTCCGACGCGGCCACGCCGACCTGCCCGTCAAGCTGCACGCCCTGGGTGCCGACATCTGCGAGGTGATCCCGTGAACCGGCAACTCCGGCAGCTCATCGCCACGACCGACGTCCACTCCGCCTTCGACTCGGCCGCCCCCATGCTCGGCTACCTCCACGCCGCCAGGGCCGAGAGCCTGATCGTGGACTGCGGCGACTTCTTCGAGGGCAGCGGCTTCTACCACATCGGCAGAGGGCACATCGAGCGCGAAATCCTCACCCCCCTGTACGACCTGCTCGCACCCGGAAACCACGGCTGGCCGCACTACTTCGAACCGCAGCTACACATCATGACGGTGTGCGCGAACGCGATCGACGACAGCGGCAATCCACTCTTCGACCACGTACGCATCCAGGACATCGGCGACGACGAGTCGCCGTCACCGCGGTGATAGGCCCACAGGCGTTCAACGCCATCCCTGCCAGCCAACGCTCCGGCCACCGCGTAACCGATCCGGCCCAGGCCCTGCGCGAAGTGATGCTGGAGCACCACCACCGCGCCGACGCCTGGATGGTGCTGTCTCACTCCGGCTTCGAGGAGGATCTGAAGCTGGCCGCCGCCTGCCCGTTCGCCGACGTCATCTTCGCCGGGCACTGCCACAGCGACACCCACGGCCCCGTGCACGTCGGCGACACCCTCGTGGTCAAGGGACGCGAACTCGGCGTCGGATACGCCGCTGCCGAGCCCGTCGGAAGCGGCTGGGCCGCCCGCACCTGCGCCTTCCCCGACACCCCTGGCGCTCCCCACGGTCTCACCGCACTGCTGGAGGAGATCTCGGCCGTCGGACAGCACCTGAAGAGCCCCTTCGGTGCTGTGGACGAGGCCCGCCGCAACGCGCCCTTGGACCGCCGCCGACTGCTTGAAGAAATCGCCGGCCGACTCCACACCGGCCTCGGCGCCGACGCGGTCATCCTCAACGTGACCGCCCTGCGCCCTGTACACCTCGGCACCACCCTCACCCTCGGCGACCTGCTGGCCATCGAGCCCTTCGGAAACCAGCTCGTGCACGCCTACCTTCCCGAGCGTCACACCCAGGACCACACCGAACTGCTCGATCACCTCACCGAACGCGTCGGCCCTCTGGTCGTGGCCCCCACTCCCCTGCCCCCGGCAATCCGCAGCGTACTGACCACCGACTACCTCGCCGCCAGCTACCTCGGCGGGCGAACACACCAGGCAGGCATCCAGCTTGGGCAGGCCGTATGCCGCGCCCTGACTTCCCCACTCCCCAACGCCACCGAATCCCACGAAGGGGGCGATCGATGATCCTCACCGGACCCGAGATCAAGGCTGCCGTGGCCGACGGCCGCCTGCGCATCGCCCCCTTCGCCCCGGAGCAGACGAACCCCAACAGCTACAACGTCCGCCTCGGTCCGACCCTGCTGACGTACGCCGCCAAGGTCATCGACGCCCACCACCCCAACCCCACCCGCTCAGTCAGGATCGGAAAGGACGGATACGTCCTCCAGCCCGGCGAGTTGTACCTCGGCCACACCATCGAGGAGGTCGGCTCGGACCTCTTCGTCCCACTGCTCTTCGGCCGCTCGTCGGTCGGCCGTCTCGGGCTGTTCGTCGAGATCACCGCCCCCATCGGTGACATCGGCTTCCACGGCCAGTGGACCCTGATGCTCTCCCCCATCCGCCCGCTGCGGGTGTACGCGGGCATGAAGATCGGACAGGTCATGTTCTTCATCTCCACCGGCGACGTCGACCTGTACCGCGGCAAGTACCAGGGCGCCGCCGGACCGCAGCCCTCGCGCTACTGGCGGGACGCGGCACCCATCCAGGCGATCGCCTCGTGATCCTCACCGGCCCTGCCATCGCCGCCGCTGTCAGCGCGGGAGAGATCACCATCGCCCCGTACGACCCGGCACGGCTCTCCCCCAACGCCTACGACTGGCGGCTGGGCGAGAGGATCCGTATCTGCGCCAGCGACCTGGACGCCGCCACCCCCACCACGTTCACCGAACTGACCATCCCTGTCTCCGGCTTGGTTCTGAAGCCCGGAGTGCTCTACCTCGGCGTCACCCTGGAGAAGACAGGCTCGGAAACGTACGCGCAGCTGCTCAACGGCGACCGCACCATCGGCGCCCTCGGCATCTGGGTCCACGTCTCCGCCCCACTCGGCCACCAGGGCCACGCGATCCGCTGGACCTTGGAGATCCGCGTCGCCAAGCCCGCCCGCGTCTATCCAGGAATGACCTTCGGCAAGCTCGTCTTCCTCGCCACCCTCGGCACGCCTGACAGCTACCAGCAGCAGCGCGCCAAGTACGCGGCCACGAACGGCATAGACATCTCCCGCCTGTACGAAGAGATCCCCCAAGGAGCGCTGTGAGCCCTCTCGTACGCCCAGCTGCGGGGCCGCTGGCCGCCACCTTCCTTGACCTCCCCGCCGGAAGCCCTGGCGGCAGCGTCGAACTCTTCCTCGACCTCTACACCGGCGACAAGCCCCTCATCCCCGCACAGGCGTTCATGCTGGCCCCCAACGGCCCGAAACCCCAGCTACCCACCGGGCTCAACCTGCTGACGGTGGCCGGGAAGTGCCCTGATGACCACGATCGATCCAACGCAGGTCGGCGTACTGCACCTGCAACACCTCACGTTCGGCGCCACCCCCGCCTTGCTCCGAGCCCTGCCGGCCCACCCCAGGATCGCGTTGGTCCACGGCACCGACCTGCTGTTCGCCGAAGCCCACCGCGACCAACTCCAAGTCCTGCGCGAGACAACCAGGGCCGCCGACGCCATCGTGGTCCCCACCAGCGCGATGGCCGACCAACTTCTCAAACTCGCGCCACAGGCCGACCGCCGGAAGATCGTCCACATCCCCTGGGGCATCCCCGACCACCTGCTCACCAACCCACCGCCCCGGCCCACCCACACCTCCACCAGCCACCTGCGACTGCTGTACGCAGGGCGGCTGACCGCCGAGAAGGGCGCCGAGCACCTGGTCACAAACCTGGCACCCATTCCAGGCGTCGAGCTGAGCATCGCTGCCCCCAGAGCCCAGTTCCACGCCCTGGCTCCGCTGCTTCAGCGGACCGGGGTGCGGGCCCGATATCTCGGTTGGCTCCGCCGCCCACAGCTGTGGAAAACCTTCGCCGAGCACGACCTGCTGGTCATACCGTCCACGACCCTGGAGGCCATGGGACTGGTCGCTCTGGAGGCCCAAGCCTGCGGCCTGCCCGTCCTGTACCAGCCCGTGCCCGGCCTCAACGAGGTCCTCGCCGCGTCGGGGGTGGCCACCGACTTCACCCACTCCGCCGCACTCGCCCGCGACCTCGACCGCCTACGGACTGCCCCCGGCCTGCTCCCCGCCCTGCGACAGGCGGGCTACGCGAACGCCGCCCGCTACCCCCTCTCCACAACCGCCCAGGCCCTGGCCGACCTCGGCGACCAGCTCGCCTAGGAAGCGTATTTGGTTGCGATCAAGGGGCGGCTCGCGTCACGCGTTAGGTCCTTGATCCAGATCATTGAGGCGCGGAGGTGGGGGTCGGCAAGGTAGTGCCGCATCAGGCAACATTTGCTCTGTTGGTGATGTGCCGTGCCCCCTGATCAGGGGCGACACCTCTCAGGCGTCGGCGGCGTGGGAGGCTAGGCCGGTGACTGCGACCCTCCGTCCCCTGGACGCCGAACACTTCCCTGCCTGGCTCGAACGCAGTCGAGCTGAGTACGCCAAGGAGCTCGTTGCTCTGGGGCAGACGTCCGAGGACGCCTACCGGCATGCGGACGAGACCATGGCGCACTCCTTTCCGTCCGGGACACCGACCCCGGATCACGCGGTCTTCGACGTGGTCGACGATGCCGGGGTAGCCGTCGGCTACCTCTGGATCGGACCGGACAGGAGTGATGACGCCGGTGCCTGGTGGGTCTGGGACATCGTGATCGACGCCGACAAGCGTGGTCGGGGCCTGGGCCGAATGGCCATGCTCCTCGGCGAGGAATACGCCCGGGCGCGGGGCGCTCATACTCTGGGTCTCAGCGTCGCCGGGTTCAACACCGGCGCGCATGGCCTTTACGAGTCACTCGGCTACGAGACGACCTCGGTGAAGATGCGCAAGAAACTCGACTGAGCCTCAGGCGACGCTTGGCCGCCTCCACTCCGTTGATAGGATTGCTCGACGCGCGAACGACGCGATTGCCACTGCGACAAGGGAGGTTGATGAATATGGCCCGCCAGACGCTTCATCAGCATGCCCTTGTCCGGGTCGCGCGAGGCTAGTCCGCGACCCGGTCGCCTGAAACGACCAGGAGTATCGCGTGTCTTCTTCTTTCTCCCTGACCGGTACGGATCTGACCACTGACCGCCTTGTGCTGCGGCCGTGGCCCGTCGACGAGGTCACCGCTGTCCTTGAGGACCGCCGCATGGCGCACTGGGCGGAGGACTTCCCCGCCGACGAAGGCCGCGTCATCGCCGGATTCATCGCGGACCGGCCCGACGCCCTTAGCCCGTACGGGCAACGGCAGATCATCGAGCGGGCCAGTGGCCTGGTGGTCGGCGCGATCGGGCTGTTCTGGCCGCCGAGTGACGGCGCTCTCGAGATCGGCTACGGCACCGTGGCCTCGCGGCGCGGCCGAGGCTACGCCCCCGAGGCCACCCGGGCCCTCACGGCGTACGCCCTGACCCTGCCGGAGGTCCACACGGTGTACGCCGACGTGGAACTGTCCAACCCGGCCTCGGCTCGCGTACTGGAGAAGGCCGGACTGCATCGCTGGAGCGAGGACGAGACCATCGCCCGCTTCCGCACCACAGCACCGGAACTGCCCCAGCGGTAAACCCACGGGGATCGGCAGCACAGCGGTTCGCCCCTGCCGATCCCCGGCACCGACTACAGCCCTCATGGACTACGCAGGGGGATCTGCACAGACGTGCTCAGATACGCAGTCCCACTGTGCACTCCGCAGTAGCCCGATCCTCTCCTGGATGCCGCGTCGGCCTGCAGGTTCTGCAAGGCCCGCGTCACTAGGCTGACCCGGCGGGATGCCCACGGCGAACAGGGAGACCATGACGCACCGGATCAACAGCATCGAACAGCTCCTGGGCGAAGGCGTCCGCGACAAGGTCTACCCAGGCGCCGTGTGGGCCGTAGGCGACGCCGCCGGCATCCACGCCTCCGGAGCCACCGGGGTGCTCGACCCCAGCGAGCCAGACACACCGATGCGGCCGGACACCGTCTTCGACGCCGCCAGCCTCACCAAGATCCTCGCGGTGTGGACCTCGATCGGAGCCCTCTGGGACGAGGGCAAGCTCGACCTCGATGCCCCGCTCGGCACCTTCTGGCCCGAAGTCGACGGCCACCCGCTCGGGATCACGACTGCCCGCCACCTGCTGACCCACACCGCCGGTGTCCCACTGCGAGCCCAGCTCAAGAACCTGTACGGCACCGACCCACAAGACGTCCGTGACGGAGTCCTCCACGAGTCCCTGCACCGCCCACCCGGCGAGGCCGTCGAGTACACCGACCGGGCCGCCCTCATCCTCGGCTACCTCGCCGAGCACCTCTCCGGCCAGCGCCTCGACCAGCTCGCCACGGAGCGGACCTGGCAGCCGCTGGGCATGGATTCCACATGTTTCGGGCCGCTGCCCACCGAGATCACCACGCGGTGCGCACCGACCGAGCTCGACCAGGACACCGACACCCACCTCAAGGGCATCGCTCACGACTTCTCCGCCCGGCTCCTGGGCGGAGTGTGCGGCATCGCCGGCGTCTTCACCGTCCTCGACGACCTCACCGTCTTCCTGCGCTACATGCTCAACGCCACCGCGTCCGCCGGGCGGGCTGGATTCGGCCCCGCCTGGACCGCAGAATCGCTAACCACCCAGACCGGCGCACTGGACCCCGTGCGCGGCCTGTTCTGGCACCCCGCCCCCGGTACCTCCCCTACCGACGACATCTGGGTCCACTATGGCTTCACGGGCACCGGCATGTGGATCTCACCTCGGCAAGGACGGTGGGCCGTGCTGCTGACCAACAAGCTCTACTACACCCGCGACCGCCAGCCACTGACCGAAGTCCGCAACACCTTCCGCACCATGGTCTATCGCTGACGCTCGCCTCGGTGGCCTCTCTGGCGCTCTCGCGTCCACCGCCCCCTCGCCGCACGACCGCCGCCGAAACCAAACTGGCATCAGCGGCGGTCGTAAGCCGCGGGGCGTACGGCGCCTGACTTCCATTCCGCCCCCGCAGCGCCCTTCGTGGGTAACCGGGGCGGGCGGGACGCCGTCCCGGTGGGACACACTCGCCAGAAGGGCGAGGTGCCGAGGCCGCGGGAGTCCGCTATGGAGCGCGACTTCGGCCGCCTGGTGAGGGCACGGCGCCAACCGAGACGGCGGCGGGGTTGCGGACCGTCTCCGCGCCTGGCGCCAGCCCTGAATTCGCTGCCGTTGGGAAGCCTAGAACGCGACGCGGAAGCCGGACAGGGGTGTTCCGGCAAACTGTGCACTGCGTCCATGGCGCTCCCTGCACCTACGTGCTTCGCCTTGTTGTGACTCTGCGCGCTACTTGGAACCGACGCGGTGTCAGTGGCCAGTTCAGATTCCCCGCCCGCGGCCAGTTAGTGGGGAGCCATCTGGCCGCAGACAGTTACGCAGCGTCACTGTGTCGGGGCAGGTGGCGGGTCCGCAACCAGTACGAGCGCGCCGCCATAACCAAAGCGCACCCGTACACCGCGAATGCGGCCATGCCGATCCAGCTGACCACGAGTGCGTCATCCGGAGAGTGGAAATCGCCGCTCCGCATCGTCAGCACGTCCATGGTGGCCAGAGTGGTGTAGCCGAGGCCGAGCACACCGTACGGGGCAAGCGTGGCGGCACCGATCAGGGCCGGCGCTAACGGGAGCCAGCGGGGGACGCGACGGCCCCGCAGGAACAGCGTCCAGCGCGGGAAGACCTGACCCCAGGGCCGGACAAGGCCCCACAGCAGGAAGACGCCGAGTGCGGCCAGCAGCATGGTGCCGTCCACGCCCCAGGACTCCAGGGTGAGCCAGATTCCCGAGGCGCCGTTGCGCTCGGAGATCGCGTGCATCTCCGCGCCGGATGTGCCGGCGAAGGTGCCGCCGAAGGCCCAGACCTGCTTCATCGCCGCATACGGGAGGAAGGACACGGTGCCGGCCCAAGCGGCGAGTTGAACCGGCCGGGGTGCGGCAGAGGGCGCCGGGGCAGCGACAGGCGCGGGCCGACCGGAGCGGGCGGTAGCCGCGAGCAAGAGTGCCCCGGCCGCCGCAAGCGCATGGTTTGCAGCGGCGGCCCAACTTTCCACACCCTGGCCGAACATCAGCATGATCACATCCATGAGCAGGCTGAACGCGGCGCACCCGGCCAGGCCGCACACCGTCCACAGCAACGCCCGCAGTGCAGGCCGCAGCCCGTATCGCAACACCGCCACGCAGGTCAGTGCCGCCAGTGTCCCCACCACCGTGACTGCCCACCCCGCCGTGGAAGGCCCCAGGATGCCGCTGGAACCGAACAGCGGAGTCTCCCTCAGCGCACAGACCAGGCCGAACCCGGCGTACGCCATCGCCCAGAGCATCGCCGGCCGGCCCACCCGTCGCGGCCCTGGCTGCCGCCACGTGCGCCAGGGCGCCTTCATCATCCGTAGATCAGTGGTCATGTCTTAAACGTCGCATCGGCAGCATCAGCCCGGCATCGACCGCTTGAACGATCTCCCTCCCCCTCCCGAGGGGGCACCTGGGCGACCCAAGTACGCCTCACCGACAGTGACGCCTCAGCTGGCCGTACGTGGGGAAATCGAAGTGGCCGCTGTCAACGCGGCGACGTGAGATGGCCCGTAGCGTCGCGTTGTGAACGGTAGTTGGCACCAACGGTCATGGTGCGGGGTGACTGGCACCGGATGTCAGTTTGCCCCTGCCGCTGGCCTCGCAATAGCTCTACGCTCCAAGCAGGAAGCAGATACTCCGGTCGCGTCCTCCCCGTAGGTGTACCGCCAGGGCGTACTCTCGCGGCGCCCCAGCAACCGGGGAGGACTACCCGCGCGAGGACAGGAGGAGGGGGCGGTCAATCTCGCGCACGCGGCCGCCCCTGGCCCCGTTGACGCAAGCCCGGGGTGGCCGCCACACCAACTGGGACGTCTCCCCCGGTGGACCGGACAACTCGCTCAGGAACGGCACCTGGTGCTCCCACAGCAGACCCGCGGCTACACCCACGCCCCTTCCAGCTGTGCGCTGCGTGTTGAAGGCGAGGGCCTTCACCCTGCGCGGCCCCGTCATGCCGGGGCTTGGACACACATGGGTCGCCCTTGAGCAGCGCCAGGCCAGGAGGGGATTGACAGGTGCGCAGTCTCCCCCGGGCGAGGGAGGCGGACTGTCCCGGCGGGGGAAGCCCGGCGCTGCCGTGGCCGGAAGAGTTCTGAGCATGAAATGCAGTCGAGAAGGTCTGACACCGGCTGGTGCGGCCCCGGGGCGGGGATGGACCATGACGCGCAGGGTTGCCGGGCTGGCGGCCGCCGGCACACTGTCGCTCTACCTGGCGGTCAAGGTCATCTGGGTGGCCGTCGCACTCCTCGGTGACGGGCCACCGCAGTCCGACGGCAGCACAGCCGAGTGGGTCATACTGAACGCGGTGACGGTGGTGATGGCCACGACTGGCATCGCGCTGGGCATGGCGCTGGCACAGCCATGGGGGATGCGGCTCCCCACAGCACCCGTGCTGTTCTTCTCATGGATGGGGAGTGGCTTCCTGGGGTCGCTGCTTCCCTACGGAGTTGTCGCCGCAGTACTCAGTGCCGCCGGGGTCCGCCTGGGCAACGAGGACGACGCGGGGGCCGACGGCGGATCGGCAGGCGGGGCGCCAGCCGGCGACGGCGGAATGCCCGAGTGGGAGACGGCCTTCATCACCATCGGGTTCACGGGGATGGCGGTGGGGCTCGCCATCGCTCTCCCGATCTACGTGCGGGAACGCTGGCCACACGCCTTTGTGGGCCGGGCCGGGGCCGGTGCCCCTGAAGTGCCCCGGGGACGGCGCATGCTGCTGGTGCCCGCGGCTACCACGGTCCTGGCCGTGATGTGGCTGTTCTGGGTGTTCGGGGGAAAGCTCGGCCTCAATACGGCGTTCCACTCCTGGGACCTCAACGGCCGTCTGCTGATCGCAAGTGGCGCGCTCTGGGCATTGCTCGGCGGCTGGAGCGTGTGGGTGCTTGCCGGCCTCACAGGTCGTCGACTGCCGCTGTGGCTTCCCATGATGACCGGATTCGTCGCCTCAGGGTCGCTGTTCGCCTGGAATTCCTGGAGGTTCGTCTGGGCCGTGCTGCGCCCCGGTGACTACGAGCCCCTCGAGCATCCGGCAGTCGCTGTCGTCGAGCACGGGATCGGCATGGGCGCGGGCATTGCGATACTCAGCCTGCTCATACGGGTCTACCGCGCGCGTGCCGCCACCCACGCGGCCATCGGGGCGAACCGCGTCATCGCGAGCTGATCAAGGAGCACTACCGTCATGCCGGGGAACGGGAGTGGCCTGACAGCTCGGGGCGTTCATACGTACGTGGCTGGGACCCGAGGGTCGTACTCCGACACAAGCCAGCCCCGGGCACCGCTTGACACGCCAGTATGCGCTTCCCGGCTGGCCTCAGCTTGTCCTAATTCCTTCGTAAGGACCCCGGTGACGTCGGGTGGATCTCACCAGGTGTTCGAGTGCTGGGAGCCGTGACGCCTTTTACGAGCCGGGCTTGTGAGGCCTTCGCTTAGAGCGTGCGGGCGGGTCTTGGTGCTCGGCGGTGGCGGCTTCGTGGGCGCCGAACGGATATCTAGCATGGCCCCGGCTCAGATGCCTGGCTTGAGATCGGTAGCGTTCGGCGTCTTCGTGGCCAGAGCAAAACCGACGCCAAGGACGCCCACGTCATCGCCGACCAGGCCCGCATGCGCCAGGACCTCGGACTCCTGCGGCCCGGCGACGAGGTGGCCGTCAACCTGCGCATCATCACCAGCCCCGGCGCCTCGATCTCGTCAACGACCGCACCCGGCAGATCAACCGGCTGCGGGGGCAACTCCTGGGTATCTTCCCGGCCCTGGAACGGGCCCTGACCCGAAAGGGCCGAGGGCTGGTTGTGCTGCTGACCGGCTATCAGACACCGGGCGCGATCCGCCGCATCGGTGCCTGCCGTCTCGAATCCTGGCTGAAGAACCGTGGGGTCAAGAACGCTTCCTCACTCGCCCAGACCGCCATCGAGGCGGCAGAAGCCCAGCACATTGCGCTGCCTGGAGAGAAGCTGGCCGCGGACATGGTGGCCCGGATCGCAAAAGGCGTGCTGGCCCTGGACGAGGAGATCGCCGAGCTCGATGCGCTCATCGAGGCCCGCTTTCACGACCATCCGCATGCCAAGAAGAATCTGGCATATCTTCCAGATGTCGGTACCTCTGACCGTCAGGTGTCAGGGTCTCCCGAAGCGTAGGTGGACATCGCGCTGGTGGTGCGACCAACTGTGGCTGAGCCGCCCGTGACCCAGCGCTCTCCGGGCCTATTTGGTGCCTCGAGGAGGCTGCGTCGCAGCGTGACGGTCTCTGACTCTCCTGGAGAGAGGTAATGCGTGCCGACAACCGGATCTTCCCAGCGCACGTCACCCCACGGTCCGAATCCCGCGTACTTGCGGAGCTGCATTCCCCGATAGGCGCGGGTGACGACAGTCAGCTTTGAGGCAGTGGTGTTCTTGAAGATCACTTGCCTGTCGACGTTCACCCAAGCGCCACCCAGGGCGTAGTTGGGCGAGTTGTTGATGCAGGCGGTGATGACGACACCTTTCACGCGTGTTGGCGTCTGGTCACAGTGCCAATTCGAGGCATGGGCTGGAGTTCCCAGGGCTAGCAGCAGGGTCACAGCGGCGACCGCCACGATTGTGCTACTGGCCATACGCCGGAGGCAGGTGAACATGGGCACCCTTACTGGGACTGACAGATGGTCGTCCCGCTCATCCCGTTGCTGTGAATGCGAGACTCCCCTTGTCTAGATGGTTTGTGAACAAGCCGACCAAAAGGCGCCTGCCCCCTCAACAGCCGGTTGTGCCGCCGTAAGCGATGAAGGACTTGATAGGAGTGAGCACGAACCCGGTCTGGCCGCCTGGGTGCAGGCAGCGAGACGCACCCGAGCCGTTCTTGCCCGTCGTGACCCGCACGTCCCAACCGGACCGGTTGTAGGCCGATCGCGCCTCCTTCAACCCTTGGTCACTAAGGTTGATCGGGTTACCGCTCGGACTGTGACGCAGATCGAAGGAAATGCGTTTTCCGCTGAAGTCCCCGAACTCCCAAAAGCAGACATACCTGCGGGGGCAGGAAGCGGCCGACTGGCCTGTGCTCGCTGCTGGAGTCGCTGCGGCCAGTACTGCAGCGAACGCGGCGAGCGCTGCCATCTGACGTCGAATCACCCTAGGCACTCCGCTTCGCGCGGTCCCAGCTACTCGCACAGGAGGAGCAGGGAGTCGGACGGATCTGCAGGATGCTTCCCAGTTCCTGTCCGACCCGCACGTGCACTCATCCGCGATCACCCGTCTGAGGGAACGCGCTGCCGACTTCACCAACGTCGGCACACCTGCCGATGCCGAGTTCGATGCTCAGGCATGCGCCCGTCAGCATCAGTTTCCAAGGGGTTTCATCACAGGCACTCACCGCACCAGGTTGACCAGGCTCACTCGATGACATCGGATGGTCCTGACGGTGGAACGATGCTGGTGGGCCGACACTTACGGGGGCTGTTCATGGACATGTGCTTGACCATCCATCAGGACAATTCTGGTGACGTGCGCTTCCTGCGACTCAAACTCACCGGTGAGCTCGACAACACCAACATCTCCACGTTGTGCGACGCCATCGTCAGCGCGTTCGAGCAGGGCGACTCGCACCTGAGAATGGATCTGTCGGGTGTCACCTGGTGTGACCATGCGAGCCTCTACGCACTCCTCGGCATCCGGCACGCGCTGAGCAACATCGGAGGCAGCCTCGCGCTGTCCGCCACCAGTTCCTGTGTCCAAGCCGCGCTGACACGCACCGGCCTGGACCAGTTCTTTCTGCCCGTTCCCGCTGACGGCCTTCGCTCTCCCCCGGAGCCACGCAAGCCGCCAACCGACACCCCTTGACATCCATAGGGGCATCAACGCCAGCCTCTACACCCTCCTCGGCATCCGAAGCGCCCTCCAGCACGCCGACGGCAGCCTCACCCTCACCGCCCCCAGCCCCGCCATCCGCGGGGCCCTGGACCGCACCGGGCTCTACCCACGACTCCCCCTCGATCATCAACTCGGCAAGGCCCCGTCGCAGCAACGTCGCCTCCCCGCCAGCCAGCCTCCGCCCGAAGAATGAAGGCCGCCCTCACCGGGGCGGCTGCGGGTCTGCGTTCATCAGGGCAAGCGGGCCGACTCCCCTGTGAGCGCCAACTCCGCGCTCCTGCGCCTTAGCCGACGGCTCTCCTCCCGCAACCGTCGGCTCTCCTCAGCCACCACACGAGCTGACTGTCGCAACTCAAGGGCGCACTCGCGAGTGCAGTCCAACCACTCCGCCAGAGGAGCACACGGGTCGTCCACCGCCATAGGGCCCGGTTGCCCGAAACCGGGACTGTCATGCCACCCGCAGGAGCCACCGCCCGCAGTGGAGCCAACTATCGCTCCCAGGTTCCGCCTATCGCCCGCAGTCACACTTGTGGGCGGGGTCTCCACCCACGACCGTCCACTAGACTTGAAAAGTTCTTCAATTAGCTAGTTGCCGTGATCGATAGTTCGCCGACGCTCATCGACAGTTCTACGAGGGGGAAGCGGGCGTGAGTGCGTTCACCGACGCGCTGCTTGAGCGTGTGCGGGAGGCCCGAGCCGCTGTGGCAGCGGCTTTGGAAGCGGAGGACGCCTACGCCGCAGCGGTCGCGCAGGACGATCTGGACGATGCGCTGTGGCTGGCTCGGCGGCACGGAGTCGAGGCAGAAATGGGCGAGGAGTGATCGGGATGCCGGTTCCGCTGTACGAAGCGAAGGCGGAGTTCTTCCGGATGCTGGGGCATCCGGTGCGCATCCGCGTGCTCGAACTGCTGCAGGACGGGCCCCTGCCGGTGCGTGATCTGCTGACCGCCATCGACGTCGAGCCCTCCAACCTGTCGCAGCAACTGGCGGTGTTGCGGCGCTCCGGGATCGTGACCGCGACTCGGGGCGGCTCGACCGTGGTGTACGAGCTGGCGGGCGGGGACGTGGCGGAGCTCCTTTCCTCCGCGCGGCGGATCCTGTCTGTACTGCTTGCCGGGCAGAGCGAGCTGCTTGAGCAGCTACGCGAGGCCGAGGGTGAGAGGAAGGCGACCGCCTGATGGGCTACGGCGACGGATTTCGCGCGCATCGCAGGGGCACACCCGCGGCAGCCTCGGAGCACGTGCTGCCGCAGGTGCGGCGGCATATCGTGTCGGTGCCAGTGGCGCCCGGCGCAGTGACGGAGGCGCGGGAGGCGGTGGCCGAGCACCTGCCCGCGGCCGGTGTCGCGCCAGACTCCGCGTTCGCGGACGCGGTGCTGCTGGTGGTCAGCGAGCTGGTCGCCAATGTGCTGCGGCATGCGGCGCACTCGCGGGTGGCGGATGTGGGGATAACGGTCGGGGCGGGACAGCTGGTTGTCAGTGTCGCGGACGCCGACCCTCGCCTGCCCGATCTGACCGTGGAGTGCACGGGCGCGGGGCTGCGGATGGTGGACGAGCTGGCCGCCGACCACGGCGGCGACATCAGTGCGGAGCCGGCCACCGACCACGACGGCAAGGTCGTTCTCGTACGGCTCGGGCTCCCGTCGTGAGTACGCGGAGCTCTGGCGAAGAGGGAGTTGACATGGCAAGCAGTGGCGGCGAGCACGACAAGGTCAGGGACGAGGAGAGCCGGAAGGAACGCGGCGTCGCGCTGCGGGCCGGCTTCTACATCTTCGGCACTCATCTGTTCGCCGGGTTCGTCTGGCTCCTCTTCTACCTCGGCGAACATGCCAACAAGTAAGGGTGGGGAAGGGGCCAGTTCATGATCGCTGTCGTGGGGCATGACGATCTCACCCCGCAGGCTCTGACGCTGGTGGAGCAGGAGCTGCGGGCCCGTCTTGGCCGGTTCGCCGAGGCGGGCCGGATGGGTCTGGGTGCGGGTCGGGCAGGGGCTGCCGCTCGCGTTCGCGCGTGCCGCGAAGGCGGCTGGTCTGGCGCTGGTGACCGTGGTTCCCACGGTGAACCTGGTGCCGATGCTGCTGCGGGAGCATGAGCACCTGGCGGCTGGTGAGTTGCTCCTGCTGTCCCAGCAGGTGCGGCTGCTTGAGTACGATCCTGCTGACCGTGCGGCCTGTGCCCGAATCGACGAGCGGCTCCTGCGGGTTTGTGCCCGGGTGGTCGCCGTGTGGGGCAGTTCGACGTCCAGCCACCTCGACCCGACGGGCCGCTTGGTGGCCTACGCCCGCAGCCGTGGCCTCGATGTTGAGGTGCTGTGGCCCGAGGGCGCCGAGCGGCACGCGGTGACGCCCCCGGACGGGCCATGAATCCTCCGTCCCCTCCTGGGTCCCGCATGGTCGAGCTTCTGCGCGGTGAGGCCCTGGCTCTGTTGGCCAGCGTGCAGGTGGGTCGGGTGGCCTTCTCGCACCAGGCGCTGCCCGCGATCCGGCCGGTCAACCATCTCGTGGGCGAGCACGGCGACATCATCATCCGAACGCATACCGGCGCCGCTTTACTCAGCCGTGCCCTGCTGTCGGAGGTGGTCGCCTACGAGGCGGACCAGTTCGACCCGGAGATACGCACCGGGTGGAGCGTGGTCGTCACCGGCACCGCGACCCGGGTGTGCGATCCCATGGAGCTCGCGCACTACCAGGCCATGCTCACGCCGTGGGTCGACTCGGAGGCGGACCAGCTGGTGCGCATCCGGTCCGACATCGTCACCGGCTACCGGCTGCGGCGTTCGTCGTCGCAGCAGGCCGACGACCCGCCCGATGGTCACAGGTCGTTGCCAGCGTAAGAAAGATTGAAGCTCTTGTTCGTCAGCGGGAAGTCCGGGACGATCGTGTCGCTCAACGCCACCGGCAGAGCTGGCCAGTTGAAGAACGACGGGTCAACGGGCTTGACCCGTGCCAGTGTCCCGTCGGCGGCGAGTTCGACGCGGGTGGCGATGGTGCCGCGCCAGCCCTCGATGATACCGACACCAGAACCCGGTCCCTGCCCCGGCCGGGGCGCCGGTGCGAGGACTGCTCCCGGCGCGAGCCCTTCGGTGAACTGCCTGATGAGGGCGAGGGAGGTGTCGATCTCCTCGGCGCGGACCAGGAAGCGGGCCAGCACGTCGCCGCCGCTGCGCACGGGGACGTCGAGCTGTGTGCCGTACGGGACGAACGGATGGGCGACGCGGGCGTCCGCCGCGAGGGAGCTGGCGCGGGCCACGTAGCCGAGACAGCCGATGTCGCGTGCGGCGTCGGCGGCGAGGATGGCGGTGCCGGTGAAGCGGTCGCGGACGGTGGAGTGGCCCAGGGCCAAGTCGGCGATCTCGCGGATGTCGTCGCCGATCGCCTGCATGCGGGCGGGGTCGGGCAGGGAACGCAGGGCGGCCCCGCCGGGGACAACACCGCCGCGCAGCAGGCGGTGCCCGGTGATCTCGGCGTTCAGACGCAGGAGTTGCTCGCGCACACGCTGGGCGTGGGTGTTGAGGATGGCGTGGCCGACGTCGTTGCAGAGCATGCCGAGGTCGGCGACGTGGTTGTGGAGGCGTTCGAGTTCCAGGAGCAGGGCGCGGGCGCGCTGGGCATCTGCCGGGACCTGGGTGCCGGTGGCTTCCTCGACGGCCAGGCAGTACGCGAGGGCGTGGCCAACGGCGGTGTCGCCGCTGATGCGTTCGGCCAGCGGGAGCCCGGCGGCGACCGAGCGGCCCTGGAAGAGTTTCTCCACGCCCCGGTGGACGAACCAGAGGCGGGCCTTGAGTTTGATGATGGTCTCGCCGACGACGGAGAAGCGGAAGTGGCCGGGTTCGATGAGCCCAGCGTGCACGGGCCCGACGGGGATCTCGTAGACGCCGTCGCCCTCGACCTCCAGGAAGGGGTAGGGGCCTTCCTGTTCGCCGAAGGCGGGCGGGTCGCCTGCGTCCGGGTGCATGGGGTACCAGCCGCGCGGCCAGTGGAAGTGGCGCACCAGGCGGTGCGGCAGCGGGTGGTCCAGTGGCACCACGCCGTGCAGGTCGCGCATCTCGCGCTCGAACCGGCCTGCGGGGAAGGAGAGATGGGCCAGGGTCGGCACTTCGGGGCGGTCGGGGTCGAGGCGTACGTGGAGTTCGGTGCGGGTGTCGGGCGGGCCCGCGACGAAGAGGTAGACGACGCGGACGCAGTCGGCGTCGTGGTGGGCCGCGATCAGGGCGAGGCGGTGTCCTTCGCGCAGCAATTCCTCAGTCCGCTTGGACAGTTCGCCGGTGTGGATGTCGTGCAGGGTGCGCATCTGACTCAGGGCCTTCCGATCGTGTGCGCGGCGGTGGTCAGCAGGTCGGCGAGGGGCCCGAGGGCAATTCCGAGGACGGCACACCCGGCGAGGCCGAGCATCAGTGGCCACAGGGCCCCGGTGGACTCCTCATACGTACGCGACGCGGGTACCGCTGGGCCGAGCAGCATCCGCGCCATGCGGGCGGCAAGTGCGGCGAAGGCGATCAGGATCAGCAGCAGCGCCGCACTCATCGGCCAGCCCATACCGGCGGCGAATCCGGCACGCACGATGCCCACTTCGGAGGCGAAGAGACTGAAGGGCGGAAAGGCGAGCAGGGCGACCACGGAAATCCCGAACACCCCACCCAGAGCCGGGGCTTGGGCGAGCAGGCCGCGCACCCGTCCGATCCGCGCGGTGCCGGTGAGCCGCAGAATGTGGCCCGCGGCGCAGAACGCGACGGCCTTGGCCAGACCGTGCCCGGCGATGTGCAGCAGGGCGGCGGACAGGGCGAATGGGGTGCCGATCGCCGCACCGAGGGCGATCAGGCTCACGTGTTCCATGCTGGAGTAGGCGAGCATGCGTTTGTAGTCGCGCTGGGCGAGCAGCAGGGCCGCCGCGATAGCCAGGGTGAGCAGCGCGATGCCGGTCAGCAGGGTGCGAGTGAAGCCGGGGCCCAGAGCGGCGTCGGCGATGAGCCGGTAGCGCAGGATCGCGGTGAAGGCGACGGACAGCAGGACCCCGGACATGAGCGCGGAGACGGGGGCGGGGGCCTGACTGTGGGCGTCGGGCAGCCAGGCGTGCAGGGGGATGAGGCCGGCCTTCGCGCCGAAGCCGAGGACGACGAGGGTGATGCCGAGCCGGGTGACGGCCGGGTCGAGGCGGTCGGCGTGCGCCACCAAGGTCGGCCAGTCCAGCGCCCACGTCTCCGCGATGCCCGCCTGGCGGGCGGCGTAGTACAGCAGCACGGTGCCCAGGAAGGCCAGCGCGATCCCGGCCGAGCAGATCACCACGTACTTCCAGGCCGCCTCGACGGACGTCCGGGTGCGACGGTGGCCGACCAGGAAGGCGGTGACGATGGTGGTGGCCTCGACGGCCACCCACAGCACGCCGAGGTTCGCGGTGAGCACGGCCAGGCACATGGCCGCCAGGAAGGCGTGGACCAGGGCGTGGAAGCGCCAGGTGGTGCGGGCGTCCGCACGGGACGTGGCCCGCTCCCCCGCCAGGTAGGAGGGAATGGACGCGCACGCCAGGCACGCGACCGCTCCGACGACGAGCAGCATCCACACGGTCAGCGCGTCGGCGCGCAGCAGCCCGTCGTACGCGCTGACGGACCGGCCGTCGGAGGCGTCACCGGCCAGCGCGGCGGCGCAGGCCAGGATCGCGGCGGGGGATGCGAGCCCGACCCAGTCGCCCGGATGCCGCCTCCGTGCCTTGGGCTCCGCAGGTGCCCTGTCGGGCGCGTGCGGGGCCACCCCTTCGGTCCGCCCGCCCACGGCGGCGAGCTCGGCCGCCTTCGGCGTCACCTCGCCGCGGGCGACGACGGGAATACGTCGCCGCAGCCCAGTGAG
Organism: Streptomyces sp. NPDC086554; assembly: GCF_040686095.1. Lineage (NCBI taxonomy): Bacteria > Bacillati > Actinomycetota > Actinomycetes > Kitasatosporales > Streptomycetaceae > Streptomyces > Streptomyces sp. NPDC086554. The sequence continues at coordinate 238,530 of NZ_JBFBJK010000009.1, read as the reverse complement.
CGCGTACGCTCCGGCGACACCGAGCGGGAACGCGGTCGGCACGGTCAACAGCACAGCATTGAGCGCGGAGTTCATCAGTCGTGCAGCTCCCGCAGGTCGTCGATGTCGGTGGTGCCGAACGCCGCGCGCATCCGTGTGGTGAGGATCTGCAGCACCAGGACGGCCAGCAACACGTCGAAGGAGACACCGAGTTCGACGATCAGGGGCACCCCGGAGGTGGCCAGGAAGGCGGTGGCTGTGATGCCGTTGTCCAGGAGCAGGAAGCCCACCACCTGCGCGAGGGCCCGCCTGCGTGTCACCAGCACGAAGAAGCCGATCAGCACTACGGCGAGGCCGACCGGCAGTGCCCGCGTCGCGGGCGTCGGATCGAGCTCGACCAGCGGCCGGGCCACCACATAGGCCAGGAGCGTCAACAGCGAGGCGGTCAGCAGCGATGCGGCGACGTTCACCAGGGGCTGGGTCTCCCGGGTCTCGGCGCCCCCGTCGTCGTAGCGCCTCCGCTCGGTGGTGAGCGCGGCAAGGGCCCGGAGCATCAGATAGGGCAGCAGCCCGGCGCGCAGTGCGCCGATGCCCACGCCGACCGCCACCAGGTCCCAGCGTCGCTCGTGCGCGCCGAGCAGCACGGCGACCGCAGCGAGCGCGATGCCCTGGAGGGCGAAGACTCGGACGATCGCGGTCAGTTCGCGTCGCCACAGCACGATCACGGCGGCCAGCAGGAAGACACCGCAGGCCAGATCGAGCAGTTGGGTGTACGTCCCCTCGCTCACCGGACGTCTCCTCCCGTCACTGGTTCACTCTCCGCTCAGGAAGTACGACGCGGTCACCGCGAGCAGCGCCAACAGGAAAGATCCGGCGAGGAGTTCGGGCACCCGGAAAAGGCGAACCTTGGCCCAGAACACCTCGGCCGCCGCGAGCACCGCGCCAAGGATCACGACCTTCACCACGAAGGCGAGGAGTGCCAGGACCAGGGCGGTCCAGGAGGCGCTGGTGGCGATGCCCCACGGCGCGAACAGCGAGGCGATCAGGCCGAGCAGGAGCGTGAGCCGCATCTGGGCGCCCAGTTCGACCAGGGCCAGGTCCGGGCCCGCGTACTCCAGGACCATCGCCTCGTGGATCATGGTGAGTTCGAGGTGGGTGGAGGGGTTGTCGACCGGGATGCGGCCGGTCTCGGCAAGCACGGCGACCGCGAGCGCGGCCGTGGCGAGCAGCCCCGCCGGGGAGGCGAGCCGTGCCGGGTCGTGGACGGCACCGGAGACGATGGCGGGCAGATTGGTCGACCCGGCCGGTATCGACAGGGCAAACACCGAGAGCAGGATGGTCGGCTCCACCAGCGCGGCCATTGTCATCTCCCGGGAGGCGCCCATGCCGCCGAACGCGGTCCCACTGTCCAGGCCGGCCAGGGCCAGCGCCAGAGTGCCAAGCGCGATCAGGGCCACCACCAGGATCAGGTCCGCGCTGCCGCTCACCGGCGTGTCCGTGGACAGCAGCGGCACGAGTGCGGCGGCCACCGCGGTGGTGGCCACGAGCAGCGCCGGGGCGACGCGGAAGGCGGGCCCGGTGCCCACCGGGGTGATGGGCTCCTTGTGCAGCAGCTTGCGCGCGTCCCGCCAGGGCTGGAGCACCCCGGCCCCGGCCCGGCCCTCCATGCGGGCCCGCACCTGCCGCATCCACCCTGTGAGGAGTGGGGCGCCCACGGCCACCACGACGACCTGGCCCGCCACGGCGACGTATCCGATCCCGTTCATCACCAGCCCACCGCCAGCACCAACAGCAGGGCGACCAGGCCGAAGAAGCCGTAGCCGAGATACAGATGCACACTGCCGCTCGCCAGGCGCCGCGCCGCCTGCCCGGCCCGGGCCAGGGCGCGCAGCACCGGCTCGTACAGCCGGTGCTCGATCCGGTCGGGCACCCGGCGTTGGAACCGCACTCGCTCCACCAGGTATGCCGACTCGCGCACCGGCGTCACGTTCACGTCCTGTTCGGGGGCGATTACGTCGTCGAAGACGCGCTGCAGCGGCTCAGCGAAAGAAGTCGCCGTGTACGCCATGCGCGGGGTCGGCGCACCGCCTCCGCAGTCCCACAGCCGTGCGTCCCGGCGCCTTCGGCGGCGCTGGTAGAGGCGGGGCACGCCAACGGCCAGCATCAGGGCGGCGGTGAGCGCGGCCACGATCCACAGCGGCGACAGCTGCGCGGAGATCTCGTCGAGCCGCACCGTAAGCCCACCACCCGAGACAGCACCGCTCCCCGGCAGCCCCACTGCCCCGACCGCCCGGTCAAGCCCGCTGCCCAACACCCCTGGGACCAGGGCCAGTCCGGCGCACAGGGCCGCGAGCAGGCCCATCCCTGCCAGCATCCACCGCGGCGACTCCCGCGCCCCGGCCGCCTGTTCACTGCGCGGCCGGGCGAAGAAGCCCACCCCCAGCGCCTTGACGAACACCGCCGCCGCGATCCCCGCCGACAGCGCGATCAACGCGACGGCCAGCGGCAGCACCACCGCGGTGGCCACGCCCGGCACCTCAAGGCCATGGATCAGCGACTGCAGCAGCAGCCACTCGCTGACGAACCCATTGCCCGGCGGCAACGCCACCGCCCCCAGGGCGGCAAGGGCAAACAGCCCCGCCGTGACCGGCATCCGGGCCCGCAGCCCGCCCAGCGCATCCAGGTCCCGCAGCCCGGTGGCCCGCACCACCGACCCTGCCGCGCAGAACAACAGGGCCTTGAACGCGGCGTGGTTGACCACGTGCAGCAGCGCGGCCGCCAGCGCGAGAGCGGCCAGGGGCTCGTTCCCGTAGGAGGCGAACAGCCCGGCCGCGCCGACACCCACGAGCACCAGGCCCATGTTCTCGCTGGTCGAGTACGCGAGCAGCCGCTTGAGATCGGAGGCCATGGCCGCCTGCAGAATCCCGTACACCGCCGAAAGCCCGCCCAGGGCCAGGATGGTGAGCCACCACCAGGCCGGTCCCCCGCCCAGCAGATCGAAGCCGACCCGCACAAGACCGTAAACCCCGAGGTTGACCATCGCCGCGCTCATCAATGCCGAGACGGGGCTGGGCGCTTCGGGATGCGCGCGCGGCAGCCACGCGTGCAGGGGCACAGCCCCCGCCTTCGAGGCGAAAGCGGCCACCGTCAGGACAAAAACGAGGCCCCGCACCGTCGCCGACATGCCATCCGCTGCCGTACGCAGCGTGGCGAAGCTCTCGCCTCCGGCGTGCGCGGCAAACAACGCAAACCCGGCGAGCAGCAACACCAGGCCCAGGTGGGTCATCACGGCGTACCAAACCCCCGCCGACCGGACCAAGGACCGCTCGCGGTGCTCGGCCAGCACCAGCAGCAACGAGGCCAACGCCATCAGCTCCCACAGCACCAAGAACGTGGAGACCGAGGCCGCCGCCGGGACAAGCACGAGGCTGAGCGCGAACAGCGGAAGGAGTGCCTGCGCCGTCCGCGAGGACAGCCCATGCCCGCCGTGGCCGCTCGCGTACCCGATGCCGTAGATGGCTACCGCCGCCGCGACGGCCCCCGCCACCGCCATGAACAGGCCCGCCAGCGCGTCCACCGCCACATCCACCCCGGCCAGCGGCAACAGGCCGGGCACGCGGGCGGACCATGCTCCGCCGCCACCCAGTACAGCTACACCCGCCGCACCACCCGCCACCCCCACTCCCACCGTGCACGCCCCGGCCACCAGCACACGCGCCCGGCCCGGCAGCACCGCCCCCGCCAGCGCGCCCGCGCCACCCACTCCCGTGGCGGCGACGAGCGCGACCGCGACCGTGCTCACCGGCCGGTCACTCTCCGCAGCGCCGCCACGATCTCGTCCGGCCGGGGCGGACATCCGGGCACTTCCAGATCCACCGGTACGACGTCACCGACCGCCCCCGCCACCCCGTACCCCTGGGCGAATTCACCGCAGTTGAGCGCGCAGTCACCGACCGCGACCACCATCCTCGGCTCGCCCATAGCGGCGACCGTGCGCCGCAACGGTTCCGCCATGTTCCGGGTGACCGGCCCGGTCACCAGGGCCACATCCGCGTGCCGGGGCGAGGCCACCAGGCGGGCGCCGTACCGCTCGGCGTCATACACCGGGCCGAAAGCGGCCGCGATCTCGATCTCGCAGCCGTTGCAGGATCCCGCGTCCACGCAGCGCACCTGCACCGACCCGCCGAACTCCCGTGCCTTTGACGGCACTTCGCCCTCCGGCCGGGGCGGGGCTTCTTCCGCCACCCGCCCGGTGTCGCGGATCTTGCGCAGCAGGCCCATGAACATCCCTCCCGAACGAAGGCGACGACGGCTTCCGACGAGGGCTAACAGGCGACCCTGATACCCGGGTTACGACGGTTTCCCTGCGCTTTGCCTACTTTGCCCAGAGTTTGAAGCAAGGCGGCCCGCCTCCCGCCGTCAGAGCGCTGACCATCACGCGCGTGAGGCGGGCCGCCGATCAGGGCCGCCTATGTCGGCGGCTTCGCATCCCCCTGGCCCTCCCCCTGAGCGGCGCGCAGGTCGGCGAGCAGCTCCGCCTGGCCGGCCAGCACGCCGGACAGGATGGTGCGCGCCACCGTCAGCAGCTCCGCCACATGAGGGCTGGTCAGCGAGTAGTAGACGGTCGAGCCCTCCTTGCGGGTCACCACCAGGTTCGCCCGCCGCAGCACGGCCAGTTGCTGGGAGAGATGCGCGGGCTCGATGCCCACCTCGGGCAGCATCTCCGCCACCGCATGCTCGCGCTCACTCAGCAGCTCAAGAACGCGGATGCGCGCCGGGTGACCCAGCGTCTTGAAGAACTCGGCCTTCAATTGATACAGCGGGGCGCTCACTGTGCGGTCCCCCGCGTCGATCGTCGCTCCCGCACGCATCGCATCCACCCACTCGTCATAGACATGGGGCACATCCTCCCGTGTGGCACCGGACGGACCGAATCCGCACACAGAAGCAGCGCCGCCCGAATTCCATGGTGACGACCTCGGGAATTGCTAAGATTAGCAACTCCATACGTCACATGAGGGAGGCTTGGTGAGAATCACCCCGCTGCGAGGCATCGGCGTCGCCTGGTTCAAGTGCCCCGCCTGCCGCCTCAAGTGCCGCCCCTCCGCCGTCGGCCCGGAGGGAACCTGCCCCGGCTGCGGACAGACGCAGATGCTCAGGCTGACCTTCGGCGGCCGCCACGGGCGCCTCGACGCGACGGCGGCCCGCCCCACCGGCCGCGACTGAGCAACAGCTCTACTGCGACCAGCCGGCGGTACGCCACTCCTGCGCATCCTCGACCGCCGCGCTCGGCGCGGCATGCGCGGCCAGAGCTGACCGAAGGTCGCAGTGAACGGCGATGGGCGGGCAGTCGCCGTCGGGGACGAGGGAGCCGTCGGCGGGGATCGCGGCCAGTTCCAGACTGCGGCCGTGGTCGGCGAGTTGCCGGGCGGCATCCGTGATGGCCAGCTGGCCCTCGGTGGACCAGCCGCGCAGTTCGGTGAGGTCGACGATGACCGGACCGGTGCCGCGGGCGAGCACCCAGCCCACCGCACCACTGAAGCGGTGCGCGGCGTCTGGGCCCAGGTGCCCGGCGACGGACAGCACGCCGAGGTCCTGCTCGATGGTGTAGCGCCACTCGATGGTCATGCGTGAACTTCCTTGTGCTGATTGCCCGTTGAGATCGCCGTCGCTGTTGCTTTCGCGGTCACAGGGGCAGGGTGATCCAGATGCTCTTTCCCTTGCCGTCGGCGTCGCCGCGGATGACCGCCGTGCCGCCCAGGCCGAGGGTGAGTTCCATGACGGTGGCCAGGCCGCGCGGCTCGGTCTCGGTGACCGATGCGTACAGCGAGGGCTGGTAGGGGTGGCGGTCGTGGACGCCGAAGGCCAGGCAGTCCTCGCCTGCCGCGTAGATGACCGTCACCTGCGGGGAGAGGACAGCGGCGTGGCGGATGCTGTTGGTGACCAGTTCGCTCAGGATGAGCAGCGCCGGGTCGATGGTGGGGTGGCGCAGCGTTATGCCCCATTCGGTCAGCGCCTGCTCGGCGGTCTCCCGCGCCATCCGCACCGCGCCCGGCATGCACGGCACGGTGAGCACATGCCGGTAGGGGAGTTCGGCGAGGTCGGTGGCCATTAGCCCTCCGCTCGGGCCAGGCGGAAGCCGGTCACCGTCTGCGGATGGATCCGCACGAGGGTGTCGTGCGGGCCGTGTGACCAGCCGGTCAGTGTGCGGCGGTAGTGCGCGCGCTCGTCGGGATCGGTGATCACCTCGGCCGGGCCCGTGGCCGTCACCGTCCAGCCGGTTCCCGTCGCCGTGCGGATCTCGTCCACGTGGTACGTCACGGTCTGCGGCACCGCGGCGGCCGGGACCGGGGTGCGCACCACGAGGCGGCCGAACTCCAGGACGTGCGCGGCCGGGCGGACTATCGCGGCATCCTTGTGGACGCACACCAGACGCCCCAGGCGGCTGCCCTCCAGGAGCCACAGGGCCTCGGCGCCGGAGACCTCGACCATGCGGAGCGATGCGGGGGTGGTGCTCATCGGGCTGTTTCCTCGCTGGCGGTTCGGGTCGTCTTCTGGGCGGGGATGGCAGGGAACACACCGGTGCATTCCAGATGGGTGCGGGCGCCGGCGATGGCTTCGGGGGTGGTGGCGTACTCCCGGCCCTCAAGGCGCAGCAGCGCCAAAGCGCCCACGGAGTTAAGGACTTGGCGCTGGCCGGGGCGTATCCCCGAGGCCATGACGACGATGCCGCGCCGGTTCAGCTTCTGCACCGCGTCCTTGAGGACCAGCGCGCCGGTGGCGTCGATCGTGCTCACGCGGGACATGCGCAGGATGACCACGCGTACGTCGGCGACCTCGGCCAGCTCCAGGAGGAAGCGATGGGCTCCGGCGAAGAACAGCGGGCCGTCGATGCGGTACGCGACGATGTGCTCGGCCAGCAGCGCATGCTCCTCCACACTGTGATCGCCCCGGTCGAGCGGCACCTGGTCCATGCGGGCCTGTTTGGCTACCGCGCGCAGGGCGAGGGCGCCCGCGACGAGCAGGCCGATGATCACCGCGTACACGAGATCGAGGGCGAGGGTGGCGACCGCGGTCAGGACGAGGATCAGTGCGTCCGAGCGGGTCGCCTTCGCCATCGCGCGCAGAGAGCCGACCTCCACCATGCGGATCGCGGTGGCCAACAGCACGCCTGCCAGCGCGGCGAGGGGGATCTTCGAGACGAGCGGCGCGGCCGCGAAAACGATCACCGCGAGGATCACGGCGTGGGTGAGGGAAGCCAGACGCGAGCGCGCGCCGGTGCGGACGTTGACGGCCGTGCGGGCGATGGCGCCGGTGGCGGGCACACCGCCAAAAAGCGGGGCGGCGATATTGGCCAGGCCCTGCCCGAACAGCTCCCGGTCCGGATCGTGCTTCTGCCCGACCGTCATGCCGTCCGCGACCGAGGCCGACAGCAGCGACTCCAGTGCGGCCAGCGCCGCCACCGCCACCGCCGGGGCCAGCAGCGAACCGAGCGCGCCCATGTCCAGGAAGGCCAGTGACGGGGCGGGAAGGCCGGACGGTAGGTCGCCGATCGGAGGCGCCGCGTCCAGGCCGGCGACCTGCGCGACGAGCGTGGCGGCGATCACCGCGACGATGGAGAAGGGAATCGTGGGCCGCCACCGGGCGCCGACCAGCATCACCACGGCCACCGCGACGGCGAAGGCGACAGCGGTCCAGTTCGGGGACGTGGCGAACTCCTCGACCGCGCGCCAGGTCACCACCAGGACCTGCTCGCCCTCGGGCTTGGCCACCCCCAGGGCATTGGGCACCTGCTGCAACCCGATCACGCACGCGATGCCGAGCGTGAAGCCCTCCACGACGGGCGCGGGAACGTACTGCATGTACTTCCCGGCCCGCAGCACGGCCAAAGCGACCAGCATGAGTCCGGCGATCAGGCCCACGGTGAGCACACCGCCCGGCCCGTACTGCGCCACGATCGGAACGAGTACGACCGTCATCGCGCCCGTCGGCCCCGACACCTGCAGATTCGATCCACCGAACACCGCGGCCAGAGCCCCCGCGATCACAGCGGTCACCAGACCCGCCTCCGCACCAAGCCCCGAGGAGACCCCGAAGCCGAGCGCCAGCGGCAGCGCCACGATCGCGACGGTCAGCCCCGCGAGGAGATCACGCCGGGGATCACGGCGAAGATCCGCCAGATCGGCGCGGCCGGGCAGCAGCGAAGTGATCCGGGCCGCCAGGGCCCGGCCGGTGCTCGTGCTCATCGCGCGGCGACCTCGGCATCCCGCAGCTCGGCCAGTAGCGCGTGCTGCCCCGTAAGCATCTCGGTCAGGATCCGGCGCGCCGCCCGCATCAGATCGGCCACGTCCCCGCCCGCCAACTCATAGACGACCGTGGAGCCCTCCCGCTTCGAGCTCACGATGCCCGAGCGGCGCAACACCGCCAGCTGCTGGGACAGCGCGGCGGGCTCCACCTCGATCGCGGCCAGCAGGTCACGCACCGGCATCGGCCCGTCCTGCAACAGCTCAAGCACCCGTATCCGCACCGGATGACCGAGCATCCGGAAGAACTCGGCCTTGGCCTGATACAGCGGAACCGACACGAATCCCTCTCCCCGAGTCCACACAGACGGCAGGCTGCCGTGCCCGCGGCCACCTGCGACACCATGCGACAACCGCGAGCACGACCCGCACACCATCTAACGAATTGCAAAATTTCGCAATTCAGCTAGTCGCTTCGTAGACTGGACCGGTGAGTGAATCGCTTCCCCCCTGCCCCCAGTGCTCCAGCGCCTACACCTACGAGATGGGCGCGCTGCTCGTCTGCCCCGAGTGTGGCCACGAGTGGTCCCCCTCCGAGGCCACCGGTGACGTCACAGCAGCCGAACGCGTCATCCAGGACGCGGTCGGGAACGTGCTCGCCGACGGCGACACGGTGACCGTGGTCAAGACCCTGAAGGTCAAGGGCAGCCCGTCCGGCATCAAGGCCGGCACCAAGGTCCGCAACATCCGCCTCATCGAGGACGGCGTGGACGGCCACGACATCGACTGCAAGATCGACGGCTTCGGTCCCATGCAGCTCAAGTCCAGCGTGGTCAAGAAAGCCTGACTCGTTCCGGCGGTGCGGGCTGTGCGGCCCCGATGACGATGCAGGTGATCGCCGCGGCGGTCCGGAGCATTGCGGTCATGACGTGCGCCGCGGTGGTGCGGCATGCTGGAGAGCATGAGCAGCAGGTACGCCGAGGCCAAGCCGTACACGCTTCCCGCCTCGCTCGACGACCTCGTCGGGCCGGTGAGCGGCACCGTCATCCTGCCCCGGTACATCGACTGGGGGCCGCACTATACGTACGCCCTGAGCGATGACGCCGACCTCCTGGTGATGTACGAACGCGTGATCCGCGAAGCCCCCACCCCCGCCGACCTGCACACCTACCTCAACGCGGCGATCCTTCGGCAGCGGTGGCACGACCTGTTCCTACCCGCCCCGGCTCGTGCCGGATGGGAGAGCCGCTTCCCCGAGCTGGCCGCCGCAGCGGGGGCGGCGTAATGCGGGAGCTCCACCACCGGCTGATCCGCATCGGCCTGGATGCCCTCGCCGACGACTACGGGTACGCACTGGCCGGTGGATACGCCGTCCAGGCACACCACCTCGTCCACCGCATGAGCGAGGACGTCGACCTCTTCACCCCGGCGAACCGCACCGCGGAGATGCCCCAGGCCGTAGAGCGACTCATCGCCGCCTACGGGTCCGCCGGCTGCACAGTCGAGCTGATGCACCAAGCCGACGGGTACACCCGGCTGAACGTCACCGACCCCGACACCGGTGCCACCACCAAGGTCGAACTGGTCGCGGAATTCCTCCATCACCCGCCCGTACCTTCCGAGTTGGGGCCGGTGCTGCACCGCGACGACCTGGCCGCCGCCAAGACCAGCGCGCTCTTCGGCCGGGCGGAGGCCCGCGACGCCATCGACATCCTCGGGCTCCTGCGGGCCGGCTACACCCGCGCGCGGCTCATCGAACTGGTCTCCCAGCTCGACGGCGGCTTCGACCTGCGCATGTTCGCCGACTCGCTCACGCGTGTCCAGCGCTACAGCGACAAGCAGTTCGCCGCGTACGACCTCACGACCGAGGACGCAGCAGCCCTACGGCGCTACTACGCCGACTGGCAGCAGGAGATCGGCGAGCAGCTACGACCCGACGCAGCCCGCGCCCCCTCAGCGACGTCCGATCCGACCTCCGCCCCGAGCCCCGCAGCGCCGCCGCCCAGTTCGCGGCCACCAGGTGCTGACGGGGGCCGCGCTCGGTGACCACAGGAGTGGCCGACTCACACGCTGAAACCCGGCCGTTCCAGGCGCACCGTTCGCGGGGGCGTGCCGCAGAGCAAGGGCGGGGAGGGCCGGTGATTCAGTGCGCGCGGCGCCCATGTCCTGAGGCAGACGCTGTACGTCAGTCGTGCGGCGCCTGGCCGCTCACCCGGCGATCCGAGTGGCGCAGGTGTCCGTCGCTCAGCCGGTAGTGGATGTACCTGCCCTCGCGGCATACCTGCAGGCCGGTCCGGACGTGTACCATCCGTCCCCCATACGTCGCCGGAGTGACGCCCAGAGCAAGCCAATCGGCTCCTTCACCTCTCGGCTGCTGTGAGGTGAAGGAGCCGTCGTCTGTCACAGAGGCGACAGCAGCATGAGGACTTCGTCCCGGTCGTCTTCCTGGCTCAGGCGCAGAGCACCAGGCCAGCGGCCGATCTCCGTCTATCCGAGCCGCCCGTAGAAATCCTCAAGGCCCACTCCACCCCGGGCGGCCAGATGGAGTTGCTCTAGGCCCATCTCGTCGCGGGCAATCCTCCGCAGCTGGCTCATCAGCACCGCACCTATGCCGCGACCGCGCACAGCTGTCCGCGTCTGGACGTGGTGGAGGGTCCCCCAGTGCCCGATCAGAGGGTCGGGATCACGACGCACGTTCAGCCACCCGGCGACGTCGCTGTCGGCATGGGCCACCAGGAGACGACTGCGATCCGAGTGCAGGGCTGCGATGATCCGGTCCGCCGCCGCTGCCACCTCATCCCGGTCCACGGGCGGGCCGAGCCTGATCCAGGGCACGGACGGCTACTCGTCCCCGCCGAACACGTCCTTGAAGAACTCCTTGGCCTTCTCCAACAGGTCAGGGACCTTCTCCCCTGCATCGGCTCCAACAGCGCGGCCGACGCCATGAGCGACGCCTCGGCCGACGTCTCCGGTTACTCCGGACGCGGTCCCCGCCCCCGCCGCAGGCGGGGCGTGCGGTCGTTCTCCACGCCCGTGTTGCCGACCTCGGCGCTCTCCCCGTCAGCGGACGCCGCGTCCGTGGCGGATCCCGCTTCCGTCGACGTATTCGTCGTGGTGGTGCGTGACTTCTTCTTCCAGAACGGTCGCATCGCCGATCTCTTCCTTGTTCCAGGAATGGATGGCAAGCGGGGAGATCGGATCCTTGAAGCGCTCCCGACGCACGGAGAAGCACCGGAACTGCCCACTCACCAGGAAGGAGAAGGGAGGGCGAGCTCTTACAGGCTGGCGAGGAGCGGGCCTGACGGCAGCCGCTTGAGGCGCAACATGCCCCGGCAGGGGGCATGGGCCATGCATCGCGCGATCACGGCCGCCGACACCTGGCACAGACCCACAACTGCCACCGCCACCAGGGCATGGACCGCAACCCACGCGGCCACGGGGGCCGGGCAGGGGCGAGGTCGAGCGTCCAGCGGATGCATGCGTCCAAGGTGCCACAGGTCTCGACGGCCAACACATGTGTCTCTTACGGGACTTCACGCCAGGCACAGGGCATACGCGGCGGAGCACGCGGGTCGCAGGGCGCCCACATGGCCGCCTTGAGGTCATCCAGCGGCTTCTGGAAATGCTCCTGCCGGACGTGGTCGAGGTAGGAGGCAAATCTGGTCGTGGTGGGGTGCAGGCGGTTCCGAGAGGCGATCTCGTACGTGAGGGCACACTTGTACACCCAGGCCAGCATCGGGTCCATGGCTATCCAGTGGCTGTCCACGTACCCGGACCGTTCGAAGGGTCGATTGGTGTTCAGCGCCAGGCCCTCGTTGATCAGGGCGTCGCGGAGATCTGGGGAGACTTCGTCCCAGAACAGCTCTGCGGCTCGAGTAGATCTCCGGGGCCCGCCGGGGCCTCCTGGCACGGGTGGAGGCGCGCACTGGTTGACGCGATTCACCCTCCGCAGCGAGGGATCGGCACCGTTGCCGCCTCGGAGCTGATCGGGCCGGACCGAGTAGAGACGCCGAAGAGCTGCAGCCTGCTCGCTGATGACGGACAGAAAGGGACCCTCAACCGCGGCCGCGGCGCTCTTCGGATCGAGGTCCTCCCAGAAATCGAGCCCATCACCCAAGGCAATGGCTATCGCGGAATCACTGACCGGATAGCCGTCGGCAACCACGCGGTCATCATGACCCACACCTGCTATGGGTCGATCACTGGGCTTGCGACGGCGGAGGTGCGGGTCGAGGTCGACACCCGTGAGGGTGTCAGGGCGCCCGTGGTGCACAACTACGGGCACGGAGGCGCCGGGGCGCTTAACTTGGGGGTGCGCTCGGGAGGTTGCGCAGCTGCTGGCATGAGGTGGGCGGAGATCTGGTGGCTACGATGTCGTGCCCGCTACAGCTCGCTGCAGCCAAAGGCTGATTGAGGAGAATCCGTAGTGCACATGTCGTCGCGCGCGTGGCCCCTGGTGTCACTCGCCGCTCTGCTGATGACGGGATGCTCCTCCTCGGAATCCCCGGCGACAACGTCCGCCAAGCCCGCCGCCGTACCGATCAAGACAGATGGAGTCGACGAGAACTCCATCTGCCAAGCCGCGCTCACGGATGCCCAGCAGCAGGCCGCCGGTATCGAGGACACCGAGCCCGACTCGGACAAGGGTGAGGTCAGTTGCTACTTCTTGATGACGTCCGACGAGGACAATCCGGCTGGCTACGTCGTCAGCCTGTTTAAGAACGAAACCGCGCTGCTCCAGGTCGCCGACGCGACGGACTCGAGCCCGACGAAGGCCGTCCCTATGATCCTCAAGGGCCGGACCGCGGCGCGGCAGGTCATGTACGGCGCTACCTGGCGGGCGTCGTTCACGGTGGACATCGGAGCGGGGCAGTTCCTGTACATCGAGAGGTACTCGCCCGCCCATGTGGTGGCCGAGAAGGACCTCAACAGCCAGGCGCGCAAGGTGGCTGGACAGGTGCTGGGGAACCTGGGGAAGTGGCGCGGACAGGCAGGCTCGGCTGGTGGGACATAGAGCAGGGCTTCGCCTGGAGCCGTGAACCACTTTGGAACTCCCTCACCAGCGCCCTCGACTTTGTCGGGAACCTGCTGGCCTCGCCACCTCCCTGGATCGCGATGTTGCAAAAGGTTGTCCCGTAACTGGTGTGGCTGCTGGGGTGTTGTCTGGGCATGGGTGGGGTGATCTCAGCGGATGATCCGAAGTGGATCGAGCTGTACTCCGGGTTGGGCCAGTCGCAGTTCGATCAGCTAGTGGCGCTCGTGCGCCGTCGCGGAGGCGATGTCCAGCGTGGCCGCCCTTGGCGATTGCCGTTGGCCGACCGGATGTTGCTGGTGGCCACGTACTGGCGCACGAACCTCACGTTGCGGCAGGTGGCGCCGTTGTTCGGGATCTCGAAGTCGGCGGTCGACCGGATTCTGGACCATCTAGCGCCGCTACTGGCGATCTCGCCGGCCCGACGGCCGCGCAAGGACACCGTGTACATCGTGGACGGCACCCTGGTGCCCACGCGGGATCGCAGGATCTCCGCCTCGAGCAAGAACTACCGCTACTCGACCAACCTGCAGGTCGTGATCGAGGCCAACAGCCGCCTGGTGGTGGCCATCGGAATCCCGCTGCCTGGCAGCCGCAACGATTGCCGGGCGTTCGCTGAGTCCGGTGTCGACCGGGCCTGTCACGGCGCCCCGGTCATCGCCGACGGCGGCTACCAGGGCACCGGCGCACTGATCCCGCACCGCAAACGACGAGGTCAACAGCCTCTGAGCCCGCAGCAGAAGGCGGAGAACAAGGTCCACCGCAAAGCCCGTGCTCGTGTGGAGCACGCCTTGTCCCGGCTGAAGAACTGGAAGATCCTGCGGGACTGCAGGCTCAAGGGTGATGGAGTCCACCAGGCCATGCTTGGAATCGCCCGCCTTCACAACCTCGCCCTCACCGGATAACCCACAGCACGCTGTTGGTGGTTGATCCTTACTTCGGTGCGGCACCGGAAAACGGCTGAGCGGTGGGCCAAGGGCAAGTCAGGACCGGAGGTGTTTCAACGTGAACTCGGGCAGGGCATAGGGGCCGGCTTGCGGAGCTTCGGGATCGGCAGGGACGTCGGCGTCGGTGATGTGCGGCACATGAGCTTCGGCGTTGTCGATGGGTGTGTAGGCCAGTTCGGATTCCGCGGGGAGTTCCCAGAAGCGGCGGGTGTTGGCAGAGACGGCGTACACCGTGGCAAAGCGCGTGGAGAGCGGGGCGGTAAGCGCAGCGCGGCAGAAGCCGACGGCATCGCGCGGGCTGAGCCAAGTCGCCAGGTGACGCGGTTCGGTGGGCGCCTCCTCGAAGCTGCCGATACGCAGGCAGATCACGGATATATCGAACTTGTCCGCGTACAGTCGTCCTAGGGCTTCGATAGCTGCCTTGCTCACCCCGTACAGGCCGTCCGGGCGCACCGGCTCCTGTGGGCCGGTGCGATGGGCCGTGGGATAGAAACCGGTCACGCGGTTGCTGCTGGCCAGCACGACCCGTGGAATCGCCGCGCGGCGGGCGGCTTCCAGGACATGGTGGGTGCCCAGCACGTTGGCGTCCAAGAGATGCTCAAGCGGTGCCTCGTCCGGCAGGCCGCCCAAGTGGAGCACGGTCTCCGCACCTGCGAGCGCAGCCTCGACGGCGGCCGCATCCCGAAGGTCCACGGTGTGGACCACCTCGTTCGCGGCCTCGACCTGAAGTGGAACGCGGTCAAGCAAGACCAGGCGGCTCACCTCGCTGCACAACGCCCTGCGCACGACCGAACCGATGTTCCCTGCTGCCCCGGTGACTACCACTGTTCCCAGCCCCACTGCACGCCTCCCCTGTTCGAGCCCAAGCGCCCTGCTCCGGGCAGGCGGCGATCCTCTCATCGCCGGTCACGGCAACCAGCGGGTGGGGAGCCAGTACGAGCAGGTCCGTACACGCAGTGAGCAGGCGGTGGGGCTTGCAACCAGCCCCACCGCCATACGGGACAACCTTTAAAGCGTGTTGCGTAAGGCTCTGAGCTGGGCATCTCCGTTGTATGGCTGGGGTGTTGAGGGCTGAACGCGTGTGGGTGGAGACGTTCACGGGGCTGCGGTTGGAACAGTTCGGGCGGCTGCTCAAAGCGGTCCGCGACCGGGGCGGCAACGGCACGCTGCGGGGCCGGCCGTGGAGCCTGCCACTGGCCGAGCGGGTGTTGATCGTGGCCGTGTATTACCGCACGAACCTGACCATGCGGCAGCTCGGACCGCTCTTCGGTATCTCCTCGTCGACGGTGTGCCGGGTGGTCCAGAAGCTGGGCCCGCTGCTCGCGCTCGAGCCCGTGGCCCGCCCGGCTGATGCCACCGACCGGTTGTGGATCGTCGACGGCACCCTGGTCCCGGTGCGTGACCGGCGTGTCGGCTCCTCCAGCCGCAACTACCGGTTCTCGGCGAATGTGCAGGTCATCGTCGATGCCGATACCCGCCTGGTGATCGCCGCCAGCCGACCGGTGCCGGGCACCACCGCGGACGCGCATGCCTGGCGGGCCTCCGGCCTCGCCGAGTGCTGTCAGGGTGTCACCGTCCTGGCAGACGGCGCTTACCTCAACTGCGGCATGGCCACTCCGCACCGCAAACGCCCCCACCGACCCTTGCTGCCGGGCGAGGAGGCCGACAACGCCGCCCACCGCACGGTCCGCCGCGTGGAACATGTCATCGGACGCATGAAGAACTACAAGATCCTCCGCGACTGCAGGCAGCACGGCAACGGCCTCCACCACGCCGTCCAGGCCATCGCCCACAT
Organism: Streptomyces sp. NPDC086554; assembly: GCF_040686095.1. Lineage (NCBI taxonomy): Bacteria > Bacillati > Actinomycetota > Actinomycetes > Kitasatosporales > Streptomycetaceae > Streptomyces > Streptomyces sp. NPDC086554. Next base: position 222,534 of record NZ_JBFBJK010000009.1, on the reverse strand, counting down.
GCACAACCTCGCCCTCACATCATGACCAGAAGACCGTCGCCACCGGCGCTGACCTGACGCTATGAGGGCTGGGGCTTCCCCTTGTGGTGCGTTCGGAGCACCCTGTTTATGGGGGAGCCGAGTCCGGGTCAGGAGGCCCGCGATGCAGGCTTACGTCGGTATCGATGTGCATCGCCGCCGGTCGCAGATCGCCGTGATGGACGAGGGCGGCCGGACGGCGGTGAACCGCAACGTCCCGAACGGACGCGAGACGGTGCTGGGCGTGATCGGCGATCTGCCGGGCGGCACGCCGGTGGCGTTCGAGGCCGCCTACGGCTGGGGCTGGTTGATCGAGCTGCTCCAGGACTACGGCTTCGAGCCGCACTTGGCCCACCCCTTGCAGTGCAAGGCGATTGCCTCGGCCCGGCTGAAGAACGACAAGGTCGACGCAGCCACCCTGGCGCACCTGCTGCGCTCGGACCTGCTGCCTGAGGCGTGGATCGCTCCCGCGGCAATACGCGAGCAGCGCGCCGTGCTGCGCCACCGTGCCCAGCTTGTGCGTCTGCGGACCTTGCTGCGCAACCGCATTCCATGCGGTCCTGGCGGATCACGGCTGCGACCGCGGGGCCAGCTGCTGGAGTGCTCCCGGCCGCGAATGGCTGGATGCGCTGCCGCTTCCGGACAGCGCCCGCAGTGCGGTGGCCGACCGGTTGGAGGTCATCGATGCGCTCCAGGTGGTCATCGACCGGCTCGACGGTGTGCTCGCTCAGGCCGCGAAGGCCGATCCGCGGGTCAAGGCCCTGTGCGCGCTACCCGGCATCGGGCCACTGACTGCGTTGGTCATCGTGGCGGAGATCGGTGACATCCGCCGGTTCTCCTCGGCCCGCAAGCTCGCCTCCTGGGCGGGTCTCACACCCACGGTGCGGGGCTCGGACCGCACCGTGCGCTACGGGCACATCTCCAAGCAGGGTGACCCGTGGCTGCGCTGGATCATGAACCAGGCCGCGCAGACCGCCAAGCACACGCCGCCCTACGCCGCCTGCTTCGAGCGGATCGCCCATCGCCGGGGCCGGAAGATCGCCACCGTCGCGGTCGCCCGCAAACTCCTCACCCACGCCTACCACGTGCTGCGTGAACTTGACGCAGCTCAGCAGCCAAAGGAGCCGTGCGCCGCGGCATGACAGCCCCCATGGGCGGGACGACAAGCCCCGGGCGAGCTCGCGTTTGGGCATGAGCTGGCCACGGCCACGCTCGGTGACCTGAATGAGCAGCCCGGCCCCGAAGCAGGGTCATGATCCGGTCCGGTCGGCCGGGATCGAATGGGTGCATGCGAGTCCTCTCCGCACGACCATGACTCGGGGAACCACTGTCCAACGCCCCTGATCACAAGCGTGATCAACCCGGTGTGGGCCCTACAGCACCTGCCGGGCTGGGGTGTTGTGCGCCTTGACAGCCCCAGCCCTCATGGGTGCCCGAGCACGGCCTTGTGCAACACGCTTTAGGTGAACTGATTGAACTGCTGCTACTCGACGACCGTGTAGACGAGGCATGGTCATGGGCCGATAGAGCTGTTGCTGCTGGCCGCGCCCAAGTCCTGAACGAGACTGCGTACCAACTGGTCTCTACTGGCCGTGAAGAGGACGCGCTCACTTGGTTCAAGCGTGCCGTTGCTGGCGGTGACACCCACGGCTTCAGACAGACAGCGGAGCGCCTGTCCCAGACGGCCGCCTGAACGAGTCGCTTCTCTGGTACGAGCGCGCGGCTGCCCATGGAGATGCCGCCGCGCTGGGCCGGGCCGGCCTGGCGCTGGACCTTGCGGGCCGGCCGGACGAGGCACTCGACTGGCTTCGGCGTGCTGCTGTCGCTGGACATGACGACCACAGAGCCGCCGTGGCCACACTCCTCAGAATGGGGCGGACAAGCCAGGCACATCAACTACGCCGCTTTGGACGTGACTTCGACGGTGGCGTGGCCGCGCCCTGGCGACTCGATAGCGGGTCACATGCCATGCCCTTAGGGGCGGTCCTCTAGACGGCCCGTGCCGCAGTGATGGATCCTGCGTGAATGTGGAGACGCCATGGGGATGTGAGTGTTCAGAACCCTGAAATCGCCAAGCAGATGAAGAAGTTCTTCAGGCGCGCTGCACCCCGACGCGGCGGTATCGATGAACTTCATCCAGCGAGCATAGCCCGCGAATACGGGATGTTCTTTACTAACACATGGGGCAGGAAGCCTTGGCGGCCCCCAGAGGGCGGGGAGCGGTATTCCGTACACGTCGCTTCACGGCAGGGCGACCTTGCTGCGTTAACCAAGCGAGTGACACTGATATCCGACACGCTACTCATGTCTCATACGCCTGCTGCTGGTCTTCATGAGATCGGGAGGAAGGGCTACGCGCCTGCTGGCGAAACTGACAACCTCGATGAGGCAATCTCGTTTACGATTGGGATGCATTGCCCGGATCTCGGGTCGCTGGGGCGGTGGATTCGTGACGCGGAGGGGCTGCTTCGTATGGGGCTCGTGGCGTATCTCCCTACAGTTTCAGATATGGAGATATACGACGGTGAACGGATAGAGCCACGCCCCACGAGATCGTCGGCTGTCGATTATCTATTGCGTGACGGCCGACTGGTCGAGGTTTCGCAGGCGCGGCCGGAGATGAACCGGATGGTCCGCCCTATCGCTGCCATGGACCTCCCCTTCATCGAAGGAGTCGCCCTGGCAGACTTCAGCAAGATCACGGAAGGCGAATTCAACTCATTCCGGGGATTCCGTACGTTTCTTCGTCGCGAGTTCAACGCCTTGGATGAGGCTGTGGATGCGGAGCAGATGGACCGTGCGCTGCGGGATGTGGGCTTTCAGATTGAGGAGGGGGTCCGCGAGCTGGAAACCACGATGCGCATGCTGAGCCGACAGCGGGCCTTTGCTACGACGGGGGCCGTGGTAGCGGGGGTGACGGTGGTGCTGGCCGCGGTGTATGGGGCCGTTTTCAAGGAGTACGTGACTGGGCTCGTGGGCGGGGCTGGTGGAGGCACATTGGGCTGGGCGCAGGCGATGCTGGCTGACAAGTCGAAGGCCCCGGTGGAGGACAACAAGTGGTACTACGTGTGGTGCCTACAAGAGAAGAGCGAACGGCGCCTCTGACCGCATTCTCAGCTGTACAAGGGCTGACCTCCGCCCCTGCCAGCTGCGCGGTCGCCCTGCGGCCTGAGCGGCCCGCGCAGCAGCGCTTGCCGTCTCATTGGGCCTCGCAGGCCAGGGGCGCGGAACATCAGAGCGGTATTGAACTGCGCTGGCAATGGACGCCTTACTTGTCCCCGAAGGCGACATCTCCGGCTTCCAGTCCCTCGGCAGAGCAGGGCGCCCTCTGGTGAGCAGACCCCGAGGGCGTACCAACTGCAGGACAGGCTTCGCTAATGCAGGCCGGCGAGGCCCGTCGTACCAGGTCCCCGTCTACACAGAATCCCCGTCGACCCCAAGCCGCCAGAAACACCCGACGCCCCGATAACAGGGGGTCGCTGGATACCGTTTTGACCAGGTTGAATACCTCGCGGGCGGCATATCGCTTGAGGCAGCGGATGATCTCACGCCGGGTCTTGCCCTCCTGGGTGCGGCGTTCGTAGTACGCCTGGGTGCGCGGGTCGTGGCGCAGCCTAGTGAACACGATGCGGTGCAGGGCGGCGTTCGCCTGCCGGTCGCCGCCGTGGTTGAGCCGCCGCGAGCTCCGGTTGCCCGAGGAGTACTCGACGGGGCTGACTCCGCACAGGGCGGCGAAGGACGCCTCGGTGCGCACCCGCTCGAGATTGTCACCCATCGCGATCAGGAGCGTGACGGCGCTGTCCGGGCCGATGCCCACCGGTGTGAGCAGCTGTGGGGCGTGGTGTTCGAGGAGCCGGGTCAGGCGCTGATTCAGGTCATCGATCTGTCCGGTGAGGTGCTCGATGCGCTGGGCGAGCAGGCTCAGGGTGATGCGGGTGGCCTGGGCCACGCCGTCCCCGTCTTCCGCCTGGTTCGGGCTCAGGCGGGCGCAGGTGCGGAACAGCTCCCGGTTGCCCAGGGTGGACGGTCGTTCCCGCAGGGCCGGGTCTGCGATGACCAGGACGGCCTTGAGCGCGGAGGCTGATCAGGCAGGTCAGCCTCCGCCCGGGATGTTCGCCGCAGTCGACATTCCGCCCGTGGCCTCCACGAAATCGCGCCCGACAGCAAGGCCGAAGCCCCTCAGAAGTCACCGGTCGCGCGGAAGAAGCCACCGGTGACAAACGCAACGCCCATGAGTGGGATCTTGACGCTTCCCTGACGCGCTGGCCGGTGTCCCGCCGGTCCCTGCTGCCTACGCTGACTCGGCCGTCCGCGACACGGCCGAAACCCCCCTCATCGACAGCGCTCAGGAGCACCCCCATGGCAACCACGAACAACACGCGCAACAGCACGCTGCGCGCGTGGATGCTGGAGGGCCTGTCCGACATGGGCAAGGGCAAACCCTCCCGGCCCATGGAGACAGCACCGGATTCCGGACACAAGGGCCAGCCCTGGTACCGGGTGATGTGCCTGACCGGTGTCGACTATTTCTCGACGCTCGGCTACCAGCCAGGCATCGCCGCCCTGGCGGCCGGGCTGCTCTCGCCCATCGCGACGATCGTGCTGGTCGTCGTGACGCTCGCGGGCGCGCTGCCGGTCTACCGGCGGGTGACCGAGGAGAGTCCCCACGGTGAGGGCTCGATCGCGATGCTGTCGCGGCTGCTGTCCTTCTGGAAGGGCAAGCTGTTCGTCCTCACCCTGCTCGGCTTCGCGGCGACCGACTTCCTCATCACGATCACCCTGTCGGCGGCGGACGCCTCCACCCACCTGGTGGAGAACCCGCATCTGGAGTCGGCGCTGCACGACAAGCAGGTGCTGATCACGATGATCCTGATCGCACTCCTGGGCGCGGTGTTCCTGAAGGGCTTCCTGGAGGCGATCGGCGTCGCCGTGGCCCTCGTCGCGATCTACCTCGCTCTCAACGCGGTCGTCGTCGTCACGGGCGTGTGGCACGTCCTGACCGAAGGTCATGTCGTCACCGACTGGACCGCCTCCCTGACCCAGGAGCACGGCAACGTCTTCGCCATGATCGGTGTCGCCCTGCTCGTCTTTCCCAAGCTGGCGCTCGGTCTGTCCGGCTTCGAGACCGGTGTGGCGGTCATGCCGCACGTGAAGGGCGACCCGGGTGACAAGGAGTCGGACCCCGTCGGCCGGATCCGCGGCACCAAGAAGCTGCTCACCACCGCCGCGCTCATCATGAGCGTCTTCCTGATCGCGACCAGCTTCATCACCACCGTCCTCATCCCTCACGAGAAGTTCGAGTCCGGCGGCGAGGCCAACGGCCGTGCGCTCGCCTACCTGGCGCACGAGTACCTGGGCAACACCTTCGGCACGATCTACGACGGCTCGACCATCCTCATCCTGTGGTTCGCGGGCGCCTCCGCGATGGCCGGCCTGCTCAACCTGATGCCCCGCTACCTGCCTAAGTACGGCATGGCCCCGCACTGGGCCCGCGCCGTGCGTCCCATGGTCATCGTCTTCACGCTCGTCGCCTTCCTCGTGACCTGGATCTTCGACGCGGACGTGGACGCCCAGGGCGGCGCGTACGCGACCGGTGTCCTCGTCCTGATCTGCTCGGCGGCCATCGCCGTGACCATCGCCGCCCGCAAGGCCGGCCAGCGCGGCTGGACCATCGCCTTCGGCGTCATCTCCGCCGTCTTCCTCTACACCACCGTCGTCAACATCATCGAACGCCCCGACGGCGTGAAGATCGGCGCGTGCTTCATCGCCGGAATCATCCTCATCTCGCTCCTCTCCCGCCTCGGCCGCGCCTTCGAGCTGCGCGTCACCCACGTCGAACCGGACGACATGGCCGAGCGGTTCATCCGCGACGTCGGCAGCCGCACGCCGCGCTTCGTCGCCAACGAGCCCGACAACCGCGACGCCGCCGAGTACCGGGCGAAGAAGGACCAGATCCGCGCCGACAACGACATCCCCGGCACCGAGGACTTCGTCTTCGTCGAGGTGACGGTCACCGACCCGTCCGAGTTCGAGGCCGGTCTGACGGTACGCGGCGAGGTCCTGCACGACCGCTACCGCGTCCTCACCCTGGAGAGCTCCTCCGTCCCCAACGCCCTCGCGGCCCTCCTGCTCCACTCCCGCGACCTCACCGGCACCCGCCCGCACATCTACTTCGAGTGGACCGAGGGCAACCCCTTCGCCAACTTCCTCCGCTTCTTCCTCTTCGGCCAGGGCGAGATCGCCCCGGTCACCCGCGAGATCCTGCGCGAGGCGGAGCCCGACCGCGACCGCCGCCCCCGCGTCCACGTCGGCTGACGAGTCAGGTCGTCACGCCCGTGGGGAGTTCGGCGCGCGACGCGGGAAGTCCGTCCGCCATCGGCAGGCTGAGCACCATCGTCAGTCCGCCGCCCGGGGTGTCCTCGGCGGTCACCGTGCCGCCCATGGCCTCGACGAACCCTCGGGCCACGGCGAGTCCGAGGCCCACTCCCGCGCCGCGCGGCGCGTCTCCGTAACGCTGGAAGGCTCCGAAGATCCGGTCCTTGGCCTCGTCGGGGACGCCCGGCCCGCGGTCCACGACCCTCAGCTCCACGCGGTCGGCGATCGCGCTCGCCGCGACGAGGACGGACGCTTCCTCCGGGCTGTAATGGACGGCGTTCTCGACAATGTTGGCGACCGCGCGCTCCAGGAGGCCGCGGTCGACGGCGACCATGGGCAGGGTCTCCGGGATGTCCAGGTCCACACCACCGTCCGGTACGCCGCCAAGGGCCATGGGGACCACCTCGTCGAGGTCCGTCCGGCGGATGACGGGCGTGACGGTGCCCGTCTCCAATCGGGACACGTCCAGCAGGTTGCCCACGAGATGGTCGAGCCGGTCCGCGCCCTCCTCGATCCCTGCCAGGAGTTCGGCCTGGTCCTCCTCGGACCATTCGACGTCGTGCGCCCGCAGGGAGGTTACGGATGCCTTGATGCCGGCGAGCGGCGTACGCAGGTCATGGCTGACGGCCGCGAGCAGCGACGTACGGATTGTTGCCCTCGGCCAGTCTGCGGCCTTCCTCGGCCTGGCCGACGAGCCGCTGACGCTCCAGGACCACCACGGCCTGGGCGGCGAAGGCGCCGAGCACGCGACGGTCCTCGGCGGGCAGAACCCGGCCGGTCAGGGCGAGCGCCAGGTGCTCGCCGACCGGCATGCCCACATCCGCGTCCTCGGGGCGGGCGCACGAACCCGGGCCGACCACCGCGGCGCAGGCCCAGGGCTCGGTCTCGTCCGTGCGTTCCAGCAGGGCCACCGATTCCATGGCGAAGGTCTCGCGGACCCGCTCCAGGAGGGACTCCACGCTGGTCTCTCCGCGCAGGACACTGTCGGCGAGGAAGGAGAGCGTCTCCGCCTCGGCCCGCAGCCGGGCAGCCTGGTGGGTGCGGCGGGCGGCGATGTCCACCACGGAGGCCACCGATATGGCCACCCCCGCGAAGATCACCAGGGCGACGATGTTCCGCGGGTCGGCGACCGTGAGCTGGTGGAGCGGGGGCGTGAAGAGCCAGTTCAGGAGCAGCGAACCCACGGCCGCGGAGGCGAGGGCGGGGCGCAGCCCGCCGAGCATGGCCGCCGCGACCGTGAGGGTGAGAAAGAGGAGGACGTCGTTGGCCAGGCCGACGTCCGGGACGGCGGTGCTGAGCAGCAGGCTGAGCACCGCCGGGCCCACGATGCCGGTGAACCAGCCCCACAGCGTACGGACGCGGCCGAGGCGGGCGCCGCGGGCCACAGGCAGTCCGCGGCCCTTCGCCGCCTCGTCGTGGGTGACGATGTGGACGTCGAGGTCCGGTCCGGACTCCCGGGCGACCGTGGCGCTGCGCCCGGGCCGAACACGTACTGCCACGAGCGGCGGCGGCTCACGCCGAGCACGATTTGTGTGGCGTTGACCCCGCGCGCGAACTCGAGCAGCCCGGAGGAGACGTCGTCGCCGATGACGTGGTGGAAGGTGCCGCCCAAGTCCTCGACGAGCGTGCGCTGGACGGCCAGCTCCTTGGGGGACGCGGAGGTGAGACCGTCGCTGCGGGCGATGTAGACGGCGAGGACCTCGCCGCCCGCGCCCTTCTCGGCGAGCCGAGCAGCGCGCCGGATGAGGGCGCGGCCCTCGGGTCCTCCGGTGAGGCCGACCACGATCCGCTCGCGGGAGCCCCAGATCTTCGAGACCCGGTGCTCGGTGCGGTACTCCTGCAGGTACTCGTCGACCCGGTCGGCCGTCCAGAGCAGCGCGAGTTCGCGCAGGGCGGTGAGGTTTCCCGGGCGGAAGTAGTTGGAGAGGGCCGCGTCGACCTTGTCCGGCTTGTAGATGTTTCCGTGCGCCATGCGTCGCCGCAGGACCTGCGGGTCCATGTCGACCAGCTCTATCTGGTCGGCGCGGCGCACCACCTCGTCAGGGACCGTCTCCTTCTGCCGTAAGCCGGTTATCGACTCGACGACGTCGCCCAGGGACTCCAGGTGCTGGATGTTGGCCGTCGAGACGACGTCGATGCCGGCTGCGAGGAGCTCCTCGATGTCCCGCCAGCGCTTGGAATTGCGCGAGCGGGGGACGTTGGTGTGCGGAAGCTCGTCCACGAGAGCGACAGCGGGACGGCGGGCGAGAACCGCGTCGACGTCCATCTCTGTGAAGGTCGTGCCGCGGTACTCGAGGGTCCGGCGCGGAATCTGCTCCAGGCCGTGCAGCATCACCTCCGTACGCGGACGGTCGTGGTGCTCGACGAAGGCGACGACGCAGTCCGCACCGCGCTCGACACGACGGTGCCCCTCCGAGAGCATCGCGTACGTCTTGCCGACGCCCGGTGCCGCGCCGAGGTAGATCCGGAGCTTTCCGCGTCTCATGGTGATGTGTGAGGCCGTTTCTTCGGAGCGGTCAGGAAGCGGTCAGGATTCGAATGTCCGTGTGGTGGTTAGTCGCAGGGCTGCGCCCTGCCGCGCAGTGACGAGGGAACCCCCCGAGGGCACCCGCACTCAGCCACCTTGACGGACCCCTGGCGCACGTCAGCGGGATGCTGACACGACCTTGACGGAGTCCATACGGACGGCCAGTCATAGCGGTCACCGGTACTCAGCAAGACGCGGCCGCAGGCCGAGAACGGTGAGCAGGGCGGCCAGCACGAGCGCGACCCCGGCGGCGGGAAGCAGCCCGGTGAGGGCGCCGCGACCGTCGCGCACGGCCTGCGCGAAGTGGGCCCTGTTGATGTCGGTCACCTGGTCGAGCTCCTTCATCCACGCGCCGAAGTGGGCGTTGGATGTGTTCGGCTCCCAGTTGACGCAGAACGCGACGGCCTCGCGCTCCTTGCCCTGCCGCAGCAGGGCGCGAACGGTGCGGTCGTCGCGCTGGTAGACGGCATACGCCTCCACCGTGCGTTCGGCGGCCTCCCGCTCCCCCACGAAGGTGATGTTGTCGAGCTCGCGCCGGAACTCTCCGGTGAAGCGCCGATCACCGTGGTCGGCTCGGTAGGCGGCCCAGGTGGCGGCGAGCTGCTCGTCGTACGTCTCCAGGGTCGCCGACTTGATCCCGTACAGCCGCTGCGACTTGTCCAGGAACAGCCGCTCGTAGGCGGGACGGCGGTCCGGGAGCAGCAGGTAGCGGCTCTCGTCCGCATTGGCGCTGTACGCGAGGGCCTTGGCCCGGGAGAGGGCGACGACCGAGTCGAAGGCGTCGCGGCGGGCGACGCGCAGCTCCTGGGAGCCGCTGCCGAGTGCGAGGGTGCCCAGGGCGACGGCGACGAGAGCCGCGGCCGTGGCAGCGAGCAGCCCGGGGTTGAACACGCGCCCGAAGTGGCGGGCCAGGTGGACCTGGAGGAGGACGAGAAGGGCGAGGAGCAGGACTCCGGTGATCAGCAGGGCGGCCCGTTCAGCGGTGAGCCGGGAGCGGGCTGCGTCGTACTCCCGCGCGAATGCCTTGTTGTTGGTGTCGAGGAGGGTCTTCGCCGCGGGCAGCAGCGTGGTGACGAGGAGTTCGTCGGCGGCCTCGTAGTCCTGGCGGGCAGCGGTCTTGCCACCGGCGCGCCCGTCGTTCTCCAGGGACCGGCCGATCAGCTCCTGGTAGCGGGCGAAGTTCTCCGTCAGGGTCTCGACGGTGCGTTCGGCGGCCGCGTCGCCTTCCGCGGCGACGGCGAGCGCGCGCAGTTCGCGGCTGACGGTGCGGCGGGCGGTGTCGTAGAGCTCGACGGCCTTGCGGTGCGGGACGGGAAGCCGTCCGCGGCCCGCGTCTCCGCTGGACAGCAGGGTGTTGACGGCCTGGGCGTCCATGTCGTTGAGGGCCAGGTCGAGCCCGGCGGCGCTGGTGGTGCGCGGAGCGGCGCGGTGGTGGACGGTGTCCCAGGTGCCGGAGACGGCGAGTCCGGAGGTCAGGAGGAGTAAGCCGAGCACGCCGAGCAGCCCGATGATGAGCGCGCGGGCGAGGCGGAGGCGGGCCGGGGTGCTCGACGAGAAGCGTTTCAGCGGCTCCCCGAGCACCCCGGCGCCCCATGAGGTGCCCGGCCGAGTTCCCCCTCTGGAGCACGGGCCGGGCGGGCCCCCGGGCCGTACGGCCGTCGTCTGGCGTGTTGCGGCTTCAGTCGGGGCCCCCGCTTCCTGACTGTGCCCGGTACCGGCGGTCGTGGTCACGCGCCCTCCAACTTCACACCGACGGACGGTCGTCCGTCCCCCCGTGGTGATCAGTTTTGATCGAGATCATGGCCGGATCGGTCCACCTTGATGTGTCTCTGATGCTTCGTCGGCCCTTTCTGACGCCGTCTTGACGAGCGATAAAGGGCGTCGGCAAGAGCGCGTCAGAGGGCCGTCAGACAGTCGTCAACACCGACGGAAGGACGGCTTCCAGGGCCTTTCGCGGGCTGGATTCCTCGGCGGCCGCTCAACTTCGAGGACGTCAGTGGCCTGACCGGACTCGATGGCCGCGGCGCGGTGCCTGCCTCCATCCCCAGGTTCCGCGCCGTGCCGCGGCCCGTCCCGTCCACATCGGTCCAGCCGCCGCCCGCCGTCCGGGGCGGCGGCTCCTTTCATGAGGGTCTCGCGATGGTTCCCGCGACACATACCGCGCCGGCCCAGCAGGCGCCCGCGCCGCCCAGCCACCCGTCCACACCTGCGCCGAGACGGCGGCGGGAGCGCGTCCAGGGCGGGCTGCTCGATCCGGTCATGCTCGTGAAGTCGTTCCCCGAGGCGCTGCGCAAGCTGCATCCCCGTGCTCTGGTCCGTAACCCGGTGCTCTTCGTGGTCGCCGTCGGGTCGGTGCTCACCACCCTCTCCGCGCTCGTCCACCCCTCGGTCTTCACCTGGGTGATCAGCGCCTGGCTCTGGCTGACGGTGGTCTTCGCGAACCTCGCGGAGGCCGTGGCCGAGGGCCGCGGCAAGGCGCAGGCGGAGTCGCTGCGCAAGGCCCGGACGGACACGGTGGCGCTGCGGCTGAAGCACTGGCGCTACGGCACGAATCTCCACACGGCCGAGACGGAGGCCGTCGCCGCCACCGATCTGAAGATGTTCGACTTCGTGCTCGTCGAGGCGGGCGAGCTGATCCCGGCCGACGGCGATGTCGTCGACGGAGTCGCGGCGGTCGACGAGTCCGCCGTCACCGGGGAGTCCGCACCGGTGATCCGGGAGGCGGGCGGCGACCGGTCGGGCGTGACGGGCGGTACGACGGTGCTGTCGGACCGGATCGTCGTCCGGGTCACGTCACGCCCCGGCCACTCGTTCATGGACCGGATGATCGCACTGGTCGAGGGGGCGTCGCGGCAGAAGACCCCGAACGAGATCGCCCTGAACATCCTGCTCGCGGCCCTCACGGTGGTCTTCGTCCTTGTCACCGTCGCGCTGCAGCCGATGGCTTCGTACGCGGGCGCCGCCCCGTCCACCACGGTGCTCGTCGCCCTGCTCGTGACCCTGATCCCGACGACGATCGGCGCTCTGCTGTCCGCAATCGGCATCGCCGGCATGGACCGGCTCGTCCAGCGCAACGTCCTCGCCATGTCGGGCCGCGCCGTCGAAGCCGCCGGCGACGTGAACACCCTGCTGCTCGACAAGACCGGAACCATCACCTACGGCAACCGGGAGGCGGCCGACTTCGTCCCGCTGCCCGGGGTCGACGCGGGGGCCCTCGCCGACGCGGCCCAGCTCTCCTTTCGCGCTGACCGCCCCGGCGCCCGAGGAACTCGCGAACCCGCGCTTCGTGGAGTTCAGCGCGCAGACCCGGATGAGCGGCATCAACCTGCGCTGGGACAACGGCGCCGGGTGCGCGATCCGCAAGGGCGCCGCCGCGCAGGTCGTCGACTGGGTGCGGATGCGCGGCGGGACGGTGCCCGAGGTGGCGCTCACCTGGGCGGACGCGGTCGCCGACAGCGGCGGAACCCCGCTCCTCGTCGCCGCCCACGACTGGGAGGGGCCCCGGGTGCTCGGGATCGTCCACCTCAAGGACGTGGTGAAGGAGGGCATCCGCGAACGCTTCGCGGAGCTGCGCCGTATGGGCATCCGTACGGTGGTGATCACCGGCGACAATCCGCTGACGGCCCAGGCCATCGCGCAAGAAGCCGGGGTCGACGACTTCCTCGCCGAGGCGACACCCGAGGACAAGCTCGCCCTCATCACGAAGGAACAGGAGGGCGGCAGGCTCGTCGCGATGACCGGCGACGGCACGAACGACGCCCCGGCGCTCGCCCAGGCGGACGTCGGCGTGGCCATGAACACCGGCACCTCGGTGGCCAAGGAGGCGGGCAACATGGTCGACCTCGACTCCAACCCGACCAAGCTCATCGAGATCGTCCAGATCGGCAAGCAACTCCTCATCACCCGGGGCGCCTTGACGACCTTCTCGATCACGAACGACGTGGCCAAGTACTTCGCGATCATCCCGGCCATCATCTTCAACGCCCTGATCATCGTCGCCCTGATCCCGCTCGCCCTGCTCGGGGTCCGCTACACGCCGTCGTCGGCCCACGCACTGCTCCGCCGGAACCTGGGCGTGTACGGGCTTGGGGGCCTTGTCCTCCCCTTCGTCGGCATCAAGGTGATCGACCTGCTCGTCTCCACGATCCCAGGGCTGGGCTGACCTCCGGGCCAGCGGATGACTGCACGTCAGGGAGATGTCAGGAAAGCGCGGAATGTCTTGAGGTCCCGCTCGCCCAGGAATTGAACTCCTAACGTGAACAGCGCGTGGCTCCTCGTCGACCGGCCGCCTCATCAGGCGTCACCGCGTCGAGTGCTGCCCCGCCGCCCGGCTCCGTCCGCCTCTCACTGACGCCCGTTCCACCGCCTTCGGGGCGCCGTGACCGACCGGTCGCGGCGCCCTTCTCGTACGCACGAAACCGCGCGTACGACACATATCCACTCTTCGCCCCCTGGATGGACCATGTCTTCTTCCCTGTCCGGACGCACAGTGCTGGTGACCGGCGCGACCTCCGGCATCGGCTACGAGACCGCCCGGATACTGGCCGAGCGCGGCGCGACCGTCCTCATGCACGGCCGGACCGCCGAGGGGGCCCGGGCCGCCGTGGACCGACTCATCACGCTCGCCGAGGTGGACGGCTCCCAACTGTGCGTGTTCGCGGCCGACTTCGCGCACCTCGAAGAGGTGGAGCAGATGGCCGCCCGGGTCGTCGCCGAGCACCCGCACCTGGACGTCCTCGTCAACAACGCCGGCATGGCCGCGCCCGAGCGACACACGGTCACCGCCGACGGCAACGAGATCGCCTTCCAGGTGAACTTCCTGGCGCACTACCTGCTCACGAACCTCGTGGAGCCGGCGCTGACCAGCGAGCTGGGCGGCCGGGTCGTCAACGTCTCGTCCTCGCTGCACCGCACCGGCTCCATCCAATGGGCCGACCCCAACCGCACCCGCCGCTACTCCCGGCTTGCCGCGTACGCCCAGTCGCAACTCGCCCTGACCGTCTTCGCGGCCGACCCGCGCGTCACCGCCATCTCCGTCCACCCGGGTATCTGCACGACCGGCCTGCTGCCGCTGTACGCCCCCGAGGGCACGGCCCCGGCCGAGGGCGCCGCCCATGTCGTACGGCTCTGCGATCCGGCCGTCGAGATCGTCAACGGCGCCTACTACGACCGCGACCACCGCGTCGCCCCCGCACCCGCCGCCACCGAAGAGCGCACCGTCAAGCGCCTCAGCAAGCTCGCCGACGTCCTCGTCGGCCACGCCGCCTGAAGGGAGTCCGAAGCATGTCCAAGCGCGCCCGCAAAAGGAAGGCCCGCCGCAAGAAGAAGGCGAACCACGGCCGCAAGGCCGGCCAGCGCTGACCACCGAGGGAGGGGCCAACGGGCCCCTCCCCTTACCCGTTCCGGAGGTTCCGTGATCCCGCACGCGTCCCACCAACCACCGTCGCCTGTACAGGTCTTCCCCTCCGGGACACCCGGCGCCGGCGCGCTCGCCGAGCACGTTCTCACGACCGGCCATGGCCAGTGGTGGACCGATCGCATCGAACGACCCCGCGTGGTGGCCGTCGCATCCGGCGGCCACGCTCTCCTGGCGGGCGATCCCACAGCCGTCACCGCCGCCGAACTCGCCCCGCTCGCCGGGCACTTCATCGAGGCGGCAGACCGCTTCCTGCCCGTACCCGGGGCCGCCTTCGACCAGCTCGTACCGTGGCCACGCATGCTGTACGTCCACCGCTCAGAGGGCACGGAGCCGCGGATCCCGCGCGGAGTGACCGTACGCCCGCTGACCGCCGACGACGTCCCCGCGCTCGCCGCGCTCGACCTGTCCATGGCCTGGATCCACGCCACGTGGGGCGGCCCCGCAGCCCTCGCCTCTTCCGGCCTCGCCCGGGCCGCCTTCCGCAAGGACCGGGTCATCGCCGTTGCCTGCTCCCGGTTCGTCGGCAGCCGCTACGAGGACGTCGCCTGCGCCACCGCACCCGGGGAGCGCCGGCAGCATCTGGCCCTGGCCTGCGTCGAGGGAGTCACCGCGGACATCGCGGCCCGCGGCCGCACCGCGACCTGGAGCTGCTCCCGCGACAACCGCCCCAGCCGCCTCCTCGCCTGGACCGCCGGCTACCGCCTGGATCGCGAGTACGTGCACCATGCCGCCGGACCCGCCGCCCGGACGTCAGGGCTCCCCGCCGCCGCATGAATCGTCAGCGCGGTGTCCTGGTGGTCCGGTCCGGTTCGCCGCGGCGGACCGACCCGGGGGCGGCGGGCGACGGGTGATCGGCGCGGGTGGAGGAGGTGAGCTGCCAGGGCACGCTGGTGACCATGACGCCCGGTGTGAACAGCAGCCGGCTCTTGAGCCACAGGGCCGACTGGTTGTGCAGCAGGTTCTCCCACCAGTGGCCGACCACGTACTCGGGGATGAAGACGCTGACCACGTCGCGCGGGCTCTCGCGGCGGATGGAGCGGACGTAGTCGACGATCGGACGCGTGATCTCCCGGTACGGCGAGTCGAGGATCTTGAGCGGGACCTCGATCCCGTACTCCTCCCACTGCCGCTGGAGTCCGGTGGCCTCGTCGCGGTGCACGGAGACGGTGAGCGCCTCCAGACGGTCCGGGTGGAAGGCTCGGGCGTACGACAGGGCACGCAGGGTGGGCTTGTGAAGGGTGGAGACGAGCACGATCGCGATGACCCGGGACGGCGGCGCGAGGAGCGTATGCGGATCGGTGACTGCCAGCTCGGCCGACGTACGGTCGTAGTGGCGGCGGATCGCGCGCATCAGCAGCCACAGCACGAGCGCGGCGAGCACCGCAAGCCAGGCGCCCTGGGTGAGCTTCGTTGCCAGCACGATCACCAGGACCAGACCGGTCACACAGGCACCGACCCCGTTGATCGCCCTGGTGACGTGGTGGCGTCGGCGGACCGCCGGGTCCCGCTCGGCGCGCAGTTCGCGGTTCCAGTGCCGGACCATGCCCGCCTGGGAGAGCGTGAAGGACGTGAACACGCCCAGGATGTACAGGTGGATGAGGTCGGTGACGTTGGCCTTGTACGCCCACAGCAGCGCCCCGGCGACGGCCGCGAGGGCGATGATGCCGTTGGAGAAGGCGAGCCGGTCGCCGCGGTTGTGCAGCTGCCGAGGCAGGTACCGGTGTTGCGCAAGGATCGAGGCGAGCAGCGGGAAGCCGTTGTACGCCGTGTTGGCGGCCAGGATCAGGATGAGCGCGGTCGCGGCCTGGATGTAGTAGAAGCCGAAGCTGTCCGTTCCGCCGAAGACGGAGGCGGCCAGCTGGGCGATGACGGTCCGCTGGGTGTACGTGCCGCAGTCAGTCAGGCCAGTCAGGCGGCAGGGGTCCTCGACGATGTGCACCTTGGCGACGACGGCCAGGGTGGTGACGCCGATGAACATGGTGATCGCGATCGCGCCCATGGCCAGCATGGTCTGCGCCGCGTTGAGCGACTTGGGCTTGCGGAAGGCCGGCACGCCGTTGGAGATCGCCTCCACACCCGTCAGGGCCGTACAGCCGCTGGAGAACGCCCGCAGCACCAGCATCAGCAGCGCAAAGCCGGCCAGATCCGCGTCGGCGGGGTCGGGCTCGATGCCGTACCGGGCGCTCTCGGCCACCGGCGCGTCCCCCACGAGATACCGGAACAGCCCCGTCCCCACCATGATCAGCACACCGCCGATGAACAGGTACGTAGGGGTGGCGAACGCCCGCCCCGACTCACGCACCCCACGCAGATTCATCGCGGTCAGCAGCACGACGAAGCCGACCGCCATCAGCACGCGCTGGTCGGCTAGCTCCGGCACCGCCGAGACGATGTTGTCCACACCCGAGGCCACCGAGACGGCCACGGTCATGACGTAGTCGACCAGCAGCGAGGCGGCCACGACGAGTCCGGCGGACGGCCCCAGGTTCGTGGAGGCGACCTCGTACGAGCCGCCACCGCTCGGGTAGGCGTGCACGACCTGCCGGTACGAGAGCACCACGACCGTCATCAGTGACACGACGGCGACCGCGATCCACGGGGTGAAGTGCAGATAGGCCAGTCCGCCCAGCGTCAGCACCAGCAGGATCTCCTGCGTGGCGTACGCGACCGAGGACAGCGGGTCCGAGGCGAAGATCGGCAGGGCGAGCCGTTTGGGCAGCAGCGTCTCGCCCAGCTCCTCGCTGCGCATGGCCCTGCCGAGCACAAGCCGCTTGAGCAGCCCCGTCACGTTGGACACGGCGCGAGTGTAAGCAGCGGTGGCGGCGAACGCGCGCCGTCCGGCAGGAGGTGGCCGGCGAAAGTCCCGCGCATGAGGTCTCACTCAGGGCACACGGCCCAGTCATACGGTCGGGCGGGTGGTCAGCCCAGCCCGGACGCCTTGAAGACCAGGAGCGCCGTCTCGCCGTCGATCCGCTCCGCCAACCGGCGGAACGCGTCCTCTCCCCCCACCTGGGTGTCCCGCTCGAAGGACGCACGAATGTCGGCATGGACGCGCTGCCAGAGTGCGGGGTTACGGACCAGGACCTCGGGGTCGATCTCGACACTGGCGCCCTGGGCGTCCCGAAGGAGCAGACGCTGGGACACCGCAAGGGGGGACCAGCCCACCGAGAGGAGAGAATCGGTACGGACGCTGCGCACGACCAGCACGCCACGGACGCGCAGCAGACCAGGGCGCGCGGAGACGCGGGCCGGCAGCAGGATCACGAAGGCGAGCAATGCGAGTCCGGCCCAGCAGACGGCACGGGGAAGCGTGAAGGAGTCGGCCAACGCGTCCAC
The DNA here is from genome assembly GCF_040686095.1 of Streptomyces sp. NPDC086554. Classification (NCBI taxonomy): domain Bacteria; kingdom Bacillati; phylum Actinomycetota; class Actinomycetes; order Kitasatosporales; family Streptomycetaceae; genus Streptomyces; species Streptomyces sp. NPDC086554. The sequence continues at coordinate 204,859 of NZ_JBFBJK010000009.1, read as the reverse complement.
CGCGAGCAGAGCCGCGAGCACCAGGACGGCGACTCCGGCCGCCGATCGGCACTCCCCGGCCCACTGAGTGTCACGAACGCCACCGGACGCAGACCATGTGAGGCGTTGTCCCCTGGACATGGAAGTGACGCTAGAACGGCTGGAGCCCGACGGCCGGGATCTTGCCGCACCGCATACGCCGGACGGGAATTCTTGACGCGCCATTGGCGGCATCGGCTTGGAGCATGCCCCCAGGGGCGCGCCCGAGCAGGAGGCCGACGCCGCGAACCCCCCCGCACCACTGCTCGGCGCACCACAGCCTGGTGGCTCGACTGGTAGCTCGGCGACCCGGCGCCGTACCCAACTGGCACCCCCATCAGAATGGGAGCCTTACGTGCGTCAAACAAGCGTCGCGAGCCCGAGCTCCGCACCAAGATCGGCTTTCACGCATACGACACTCCCCGCACACACGCGACAGCCCCTATGAGCGGGGTCCTGGCTGAAACTGGCCTGCCAGGTGGAAGACCTCCCGGGCCGCATGGCGTTTGAAGCAACGGACGATTTCGCGCTGGGTCTTGTCCTACCTTGATGCGGCGCTCGCAGTAGTCCTGGATGCGCGGGTCGCCCCGCAGGCGGGTGAACACCATGCGATGCAGCGCAGCATTTACCTGCCGGTCACCATCGCGTGTCCGGACCGATCCCCACTACGTCGAGCGGGTGCGGGGCATGACATTCCACGAGCCGGCCAGACGATCGTCCACATCCCGGCTCTGCTCGGAAAGTTGGCCGACCCGCAAGCCAGCACCCCCGGCGTGATCCGAGTGGCCTGCAGCACCGCCTCCACGCCGGCCGCCTCGTGACCGCTCAGGAGGCACCGCCACCGACCAGCCCACTGCGGCAACCAACTCTGTTGTCAGTGGCGGGACTTACTCTCAAGACATGACCCACAACGCGCTGCATCGCGGTTACGGGATCACCATCGACTTGAGTGCGTCAGACCTGGGTAACGCCGACCGCCCGGGGCTCCTGCAGGAGATTCACCGCAACTACAAGCCCGACCTTCTCTACTGCCTCGGGGCTCACGAATACGGGACGGTCTGCCCCGGGTTCATGACCATCGTCGAGAAGAACGGCCGCTACCACGCCCGGCACGTGACCAAGGGAGAGGTGTTCGAGACAGCGGGCGAGAGCGAGCTGCACAAGTCGCTCAAGAACCACACCGCCGAAACAGCCAACCGAGAGGGCTTCAGCGTCTCCGTCGAAGACCGAGCCGTACATGGTCGCCGTCGCACGGATGTAACGGTCGCCGGGGCCAGCGGAAAGAGGATCGGCTACGAGATCCAGATCTCGCCGATCGCGAGTGGTTCTGTGGACAACAGGACGCGCACTGCGGTGGACGACGGCCTGACACCGCTGTGGCTCGTGACGAACGAGAACTCGCTCGCCATCGATCGGGCGCCTTGGGCCAGGCTGAACGTCCAGCGATGGCAGGACGTGGGCAGTCGGGACGCCTTGCGCGTACGAGGAGGCGTGAAGGCGTTGCGCATGGTCCGCTGCGACTGGAGCACTCAGCGAGAATGCCCCAAGACGGGTACACGCTGCGGCGGTTGGCACGCCACGTGGGAATCGACGCAGGCGCACTACGACGACATGGTGCGCATGACGGCCACGGGCGAGCTCGTGACGCTGTTCATGCGAGCGCGCGTAGGGCAGCGGCGTAGTTGGCATATGTGGGTGAAGCCGTCGGACAAGGCGGAGTTCCTCCAGGGCCGTCCAGAACCGGATCCCTATCTACCGGCATCAACCGCCGGCTCGACCGCCACGCTCCTGCCCGCCGAGCCGCTTCCGCCCGACCCGCACTGCCACTATGGCGAGGACACCGGGATACGCACGGAACTCGCGCGTCCCCGCGACAGTGGCGATCCCATCGATGCCTCCGACTGGCTGTCGAAGGAACCGCCGCCGGAGTACAGGTCCACCTGGAACGTGGACGGCTGGGAGATTCCCGGCGATGTAGTGGCGGCGAGGCTGGCGTTGGACTACGCCCTTCAGCGCCTGAAGGCACTCGCCGACACCCTCCCGGCGGGAGCAGACATCGCGGCAGGACGAATCGACATCACGCACGCAGAACGGGAGGTGTGGCTCGCAGCCCAGGAAGAGTGCAGGCGACTGGCCGCGGCACTGGCGACCCACCCATGGCTGCCCGCGACCCACGACCCATTCAGTGCCCGCAGGGCTGTCTTCGCCGCCGCGCGTACAGCTCAAGCCGTGGACTCCGCCAACGCGACGTATCAGCCCTAAAAGAGCTCGCCTTGTCCAGGCTTCTCGGCGTAGGGAAACACCCGGGTCTTTCTGGTGATACGACGTGATTCTGTGGCGACGACCTTGCCGTCCCGCATCTTCTCGATGAGCGAGATGACCTGCGCGGGACGGTAGACCGTCTCGAGCAGCGCGTACGGCTGGCCCTCCGACGGTCATCGAGGAGCGCCGCCGCCCTTCTCCGGTCGCCACCCGCCACGTCGGCCAGACGCTGGTCGTGGCCCAGGGCGGCGAGGGACGATCCTGCCGTTCAGGACAGTCCCCCTCGAAGGACCGAAATCCACGATGGCTCCAGGCGGAACCGATCCCTCGCCCGTGTACGACTCGCCCAGCGGTGCAGACGGATCGTCGTCAGCCTGACATCCTCCCCCAACACTCCCGGACGGCCGTAAGCGCCGTCTTCACGCGCAATGACGGCCGACGCCCTGCGCCGGCAGGCCCTCATTGCCGTGAAGTCCCTTGGTTGTGGCTCCTCTGGAGGGGGCTCACATCGGCTCATAGGGCTGAACAGCGTCTTGTTGTCGTACGCAAGCGCAGTCATGCTCTCCGCCGACCAGACGGCGAAACGAGGTGGGGGCTGTGCCGGCATGGCGGCGTGGAATTGTGTGGGGCGTGCTGGGAGCAGCAGTCGTGGCGGTGATCGCGACGACGCCGATCCTGCTCGAAGCTGCCGCACCAGACGGCATGAACTGGAGCCAGCTGAGTAATGTCAGCCAGACATACGGCGCACTCTCCGTGCTCTTCTCAGCAGCGGCACTGATCGGCGTGATCGCATCACTTGCCTATCAGGCCCGCCAAACTCGCATCACGCACGAGGAGACACAGCGTTCCGCACATCGGGAGCTACTGCTGCAGGCGATCAACGACCCCTCTCTGATGCCGTGCTGGGAGGCCCCGTTGAGGGGGATGCCTATGACACAAGAGGGCATTCGACGACAGATGTTCACGAACTTGATAGTCAACACGTGGCGGACGGACTTCAGGCTGAAGCGGACTGGGGAACCGGCGATGCGCGTGATTCTCGATGGCCACTTTCAGGGTGAGATCGCTCGCACTCACTGGGAACGAAACCGAGCAAATTGGCGAGAGTACGCTGCAGCGGAAGGTGATGCGCGCAGCCGCAGGTTCGTCGAACTGGCCGACGAGGCGTACGCCCGAGCGGTCGCCGCAGGCCCGCCCATCGCTGCGGATGACTACTACCTGCCGAACGCATCGTGACACTCCCGGAAACATATCGAGAGGCCGCCGCATCTCGCACGCTCGACTGAGCAAAGCCCCAGCTCGGCCTGCCCCTTCATCAGAGCCACACCCAAGTCCCTTTGTGACACGCTCAGCCAGCCCAACGGGTGCCGGGCCAACTGACCGGCTCGATCCCAGCACCCCCTTCACAGCACATGCCTTCGACGTAAAGGATGGGAGCGATCGCGTGCTAGTTCGGCACGTCGCTCGTTATGAAGTGCAGCAAAGGCGCCGGGCGGGCAAGCGCTGATGGCCCTTGTCCACCCGCCAATGGAGGGAATCATGGGCGATCGCAGCACGATCGAGTGGACTGAGGCGACCTGGAATCCCACCACAGGATGCGACCGGGTCTCTCCCGGGTGCGACAACTGCTACGCCCTGACGTTATCCAGACGTCTGAAAGCGATGGGGGTCGCGAAGTACCAGGCAGACGGTGACCCCAGGACATCGGGCCCAGGTTTTGGCCTCACCCCGCATCCAGACGCGCTGGCCGTTCCCCTTCAGTGGAAGGCGCCGCGGATGGTCTTCGTCAATTCCATGAGCGACCTCTTCCATGCCAAGGTCCCCCTGGACTTCGCTCGGCAGGTCTTCCAAGTGATCGCCGAGACGCCTCAGCACACCTACCAGCTACTGACCAAGAGGGCCCGCAGGCTGCGCCGTGTGGCCGGCGAGCTCGACTGGCCGCCGAATCTGTGGATGGGCGTCTCCGTCGAAAGTGCGGAACACCTGGACCGTGTCGATGATCTCCGACAAGTTCCTGCTGCCGTGCGCTTCCTGTCCTGTGAACCTCTGCTCGGCCCGCTGACCGGTCTGCGCCTGGACGGCGTCGGCTGGGTGATCGCCGGAGGGGAGTCCGGGCCCCACCATCGCCCCGTCCGGGAAGAGTGGCTGATGGATATCCGCGATGCCTGCAACGACGCCGATGTCCCCTTCTTCTTCAAACAATGGGGTGGTCGCACCCCGAAGTCCGGAGGTCGCGAACTCGACGGAGCGATCTGGGACGAGATGCCTCCCCGGCTTCCTGTCGCCGCTCATTAACGGCCAAAGTCCAACAGCACACCGCACGCGCTCTGGTGACCTATGGCAACGATGTGTGACCCTCTCCCCAGCGGGGCCAACGGGAGGTAGCAGGGGGAGCGGTCGTGGCCGTACCGAAGGAAACCGTGTGGGAACGCGATCCACACACGGCAGCCAAACAGACTTACTGCAGCAGTACTTGAAGGCATGGGCGCCGATTCTGCTGTCACGGCACGACGTGATCAGCTACGCGGAAGGCTTCGCGGGGGCCGGTGTCTACAAACGGGGTGAGCCCGGCTCCCCAGTCATCGCGTACGAGGTCTTCGCCGACACTCTGCACAGGTTCCCGAAACGTATGCGCGTGGTCCTCATGGAAGAGGACGCCCGGCGCGTCAAGGAATTACAGCACCAGATGGAGTTCGCCCGCTCCCGGCAGCCGGACAGCATCGCCCAACGAATGGCCGTAGACATACGCCACGGAGACTTCCGCCCGACCCTCGTGCAGAAGCTGCGGGAGCTGGGGCGTTACCCCAGCACCGAAGTGATGGTGACATTCGAGCCCGCCTTCCTCACGCGGTTCGCCGAGAAGCACGACGGCCACCGCCAACTCGGAGACGCAGCCTTCGGCAGCCAGGAGTGGCAATCGGTATTCCAGCAGCCTTCCTCGCACAAGTTCACGTTCCTGCGCGAGCAATACCGGGCCGCGTTACGCCGGGCCGGTTTCACCCACACTCTGTACTTCGAGATGATCGACGAGGGCAACAGGAAGCTCTACCTGATCTTCGGCACCCAGCACGAGCTGGGACTGGAGAAGATGAAGGACGCCATGTGGAAGGTGGACCCTTCGTACGGCGTCCGCTACCGCGACCCCCGGGACACCCAACAGCAGATGCTGGAGCTCGTATTCGAACCCGATACAGCCCCGCTGCGACGGATCCTGCGCGACTTCATCTCCGAAGCTCCCGACGGGCGAACCATCCCGGAGCTCAAGCGATACGCCCTCTTGGAAACCGTCTACCGACCCGCACAAGTGATCGACGCCGTCCGACAGCTACGCGACGCGGACGCCGTGGCGACGAACCCTCGCGCCATCAACAACAAGACGCGAGTGCACCTGGCCGCGGCACCTCCGGCCTCCAGTGCGTCAGCCGAGCAGGGCGCCCTCTGGTGAACAGACCCCGAGGGCGTACCAACGGCAGGACAGGCTTCGCCAGTGCAGGCTGGCGAGGCCCGTCGTGCCAGTGTCCGGTGCGGATGATCCTTGCGGGTCTCCGAGGTGCTGACCTGCGGCGTGCAGGGTTGGCTTGAGCGTCTGCTGATCAGGCTGCGTAGATCTACTTTGCATCTTCGGTGAGTCGTTGGTTGATCGTTCTCGACGAGGTCGGGCTGAGCGGTTCCGCCCTGATCGACTAGGGTCTGGGCCCTGGGCTCAGCCTTGTTCGATGGGGTGGGCCCATCCGTTGTGGGGGAGGGTTGGCTTGGCTGTCCCGTGGGAGCTTGTGATCTCGACTGCGGGTGGCGTTGCTGCCACTGTCGTAGGTGTCGTGGCGGGCGGCGTCGTCGGACGACGCGGTCAGAACGAGCAGTGGGTCCGGGACAACCGGACGACGACCTATGCGACGCTCATGAGGGAGTTCACCAAGGTCGAGATTGAACTCCGTGAAGCCTTCATTGAGGATCGCCCCAACAGGCTGGACTGGGCGCCCTGGAATGCGGCGCTGGTCGCGCTCAGCCTGGTGGCGACGCGGGAGGTCGCGGCTGCGGCGTGGAGATTGACCGATGCCGTCGGACGTTTCGCGCTTCTGGTCGACCGCTCTCCGAAAACGCGGGAGGACTTGCAGGAGATCCACGGTGCTCTGGCCGCTGCTCAGCTCGCCTTTGTGAACGCGGCCCGCAGGTCCCTGGACAGTTCGCAGCAGTCGCTTGATTTGCAACTCGGAGGTCCACCTCCGTGGCGCGAGGTCGAACCATATGCTCCCGCGCCGTCCGCGGGCGAGCCCGCGTAGGCAAAGGCCGTTCTACCCCTCGATACGGTTCAGGAGATGAGACGGCCAAGGTCGTTGTCTCGCTGCTGGATCTTTTCGATTTCGGACCAGGATGGCGGCCCGCCCAGGCGCCAGGAGACCTGCTGCTTCTCCGAGGGGTGGAGCGATCGCCTGGCGGCGTGAACGAAATTCCGTTGTGCGGCGTCGAGTTTCTGGAGGATCTGGCGCAGCTTCTCCAGGTCTTTCGGTTCTCCGAACGGGAATGTGCTGAATTCTCCGATGGCCGTGCAGAGTTCGTCGGCCGCTGTTCCGGTGTCGGAGTCGGCGATCAGGCTGACGGATATCAGCGAGGCGTTCCACTCCTCCCAGTCGACTCCCTCCGGGTTCCTTTCCTCCCAGTATGCGTGGCGCATGCCGATCTCCACTGCGGTGAAGCTTTGAAGAAACCGCTCATATGCTGCGGCCTTCCGGTCGCGTGTCCACTGTCGGCCCTCGTTGCGCCGTCCGGCCAGGGTGCCGACGAGGATGCCCAGGATGGTCGCGGCGGCTCCGCTGGCTGTGGATATGAGAGTTCCCCAGGGGGCGTCCATGATGTTCTGCCTTTCAGAGATACGTCCGAGCAGCTCGAATTTTCACAAGCGAGCGGGAGTGTGCGGGGAGGAGGAGGTCCGTGCGGCCCGCTGGCGGGCGGTCAGGCCCGGCAGGTTGCGCTGCCGGCGGTACGACGCGAAGGCGCGTACGGGAGCGGCGTGCTCGAACGGCACGGCCCATGTCTCAGGCAGCGGGCGCCGCAATTCCGACCCGTCAGGTGCGACGTACAGGACCGCGAACCCGGTTGTCGACGGCCCGGCGGAACCACCCGGCAGGACCTCTAACGCATGGACCATGTCCGGCTAGCCCCACCCCTCGCCGCAAGGTAACTCTTCAGCCCGCAGCATCCCACGCAAAGTGAAACTTCAATCCGCAGTCTTCGACGTCACAGGTGTGGGGCGACATGAAGGTGTCAGTGATTCCGACAGCAGGAGTGTCAGCGGTTGTTGGCGGTGATCGCGGCTGTTAGGGCCGACTGGTTGTGGTGCGAGACGGTATCCGAGCTGTTCGGCAGCTCTTGTCGAGCAAGATCAGTGTGTTCGTTGGGGATCCCTAACGAACGTCTTCACTCTCCGGCCCTGGCGCGCTGCTCGTCACCAAGGCGAGCCAGGCTGTCGGCGGCCCACTTGCGGGCGTTACCGGCCAGGGTGGTGTCGTTGGCGAGGTGGGCGAGCAGCCCAGCGGCGCGCGCGTCACCGAGGTCACCCAGTCCTCCAGCCGCTATCGCGCGGGCGAAGGCGGGCTGGGTGGTATCAGCGGTGAAAGCAATAAGCATCTCGGCGGCCTCGTTTTTGAGCCCGTCCAGCTTGGCCACGTCCCGGGCGGCCTGTACACGGGCGTAGCTGTCCAGGGTGGTGTCGTTGGCGAGGTGGGTGAGTAGCCCGGCGGCGCGCTTCTCGTGCCCGGTCAGCTTGCTCAGGGCTGTGGCAGCCACCACCCGGTTCATACAGCTGATGGTGGTGTCGTTGGCGAGGCGGGTGAGCAGCCCGGCGGCGCGCGCGTCACCGAGGTCACCCAGGGCCTGGACGGCCTTCTCTCGGTTCATCTCGGTTACGGCCTCGTCGGTGTCGAGGGTGCGGTCGGCGGCGAGGGTGGCGAGCAGTCCGGCGGCGCGCGCGTCGCCAAGTTCGACCAGAGCCCGGGCGGCCTCTCCGCGGGCGTAGCTGCTCAGAGTGGTGTCGTTGGCGAGGTGGGCGAGGAGCCCCGCGGCGCGCTCGTCGCCGAAGGCGACGATGGCCCGGACTGCCTTGTCGCGGTCGTAGCGGCTCAGGGTGGTGTCGGCGCCGAGGTCGGCGAGCAGTCCAACGGCCTCGTTCCTGTAGCCGTCCAGCTGCGCCAAGTACCGGGCGGCCTGTACACGGGCGACGCCGCCCAAGGTGGCGGCGCTGGCGAATCGGGCGAGCTGGCCTGCGGTAGGGCCGGGGGGAAGATTGGTCCTCAGCTCTACTTGTGTTGTGAGGAACAGGTAGGCGGCGTATCCCCCGTGTTCGGTGAGTGCCTCCATGTATCGGATGGTCTCAGCTGTGATGCGGTCCTGGGGGGCGAGGAGTCCGTCAAGGAGGAAGCCGAGGTAGGAGGCATCCAGGTCGGGCGGTTCCAAGCGACCGCTGCTAGGAACGCTTGGGGGCGAGATCAGGCTGTGTAGGAGTTGGGTACGGGTCTGCTCGTCGCGGGTGGCGTGGCGGGCGGCGTGGTATTCGAGGAGGGTTTGGTGGAGGAAATCAAAGTCGCCTGCGCGTTGAGTCAATAGACCGGTGGGCCGTAGGAGATCCTCCAGGAAAGCGTTCCACAGCAGTTCTTTGACCTTGTCTGGACGCTGTCCGTGAGGATGGGCGGCTATGATCTTGACAGCTGGGGCAGGATTCCCGTTGGCCTTTTCGTAGGCCAGGTAGTCGATCAAGTCTGGCAAGTGGTAGCGGACGCGTTGCGCGGCCTGCTCGACTGCCTCGTTGTCCCGGAGTATCTGGTAGCGATCTCTCAGTTCACGGATCGCCTTGTCCTGCGTACTCGCGACCTGCTTGTGGCTGTTCTGTTCATAGAGCAGTTCGAGGAACGACTGGTAGACCCCCGAACGCCCTTCAGGCAGGTGCCGGGAGGGATCGGCCGCGTACAACTGGCACAGCATGAAGGCCATCAGCGGGGTACGAGCCAACACGCCCAGGCGGGAGGAGTTGAGGCTGGCCAGGAATACCCTGGCGTGGCGGCCGGGGCCGTCCAGGGTTTGAAACCAGCGTGTGGCATAGGTGAACAGGTCTTTGTGGGAGAAGGGCTGTAGTTCGTAGCGCGGCGTGTGCCCGCCCAGCGCGCCGAGTTCTTGTTCGGGCAGGGGGCGGGTTGCCACGACGCACTGGTACAACCCCTCCCCGGATGAAACTGCGCTGGCGAGCATCGTCAGGACAGCAACGCGGGTCGCTGCGTTGGGGATCTCATCGACGCCGTCGACCAGCACCAGCCAGCTCACCCCGGCGCGTGGAGGGTGGCGGAAGAAGTCCGCCGTGAGTTCGTCAAGCAGCCCCACCCGCCGCAGGTCGCCGGTCACAGCCTTGGCGAGAGCTGTCGGCAGCGAGTCCGAGCCGGTCAGGGCCGCCACGCTCACCATGACCGGGATCGTCTTTCCGCCCCTGCCCCCCAGCCAGCTTTCGGCTGAGCTGGCGAGGTGAGCACGTAGCAACGTGGACTTTCCACCCCCGGGACGGCCCACCAGCACACACAGAGTGCCGTCCCGGAAGACCTCGGCAGCGGGCACTGCCGACCCAGTGGAGTCTCCACTCTCCGTGGCATCGCCCGGACTCGGGCTGCCCGGATCGCCCGCCTCCTGGGCACGAGCCTGCTGGCGCACATAGACGTCGGCCACCGGCGGCAGACGGTGGACGCCCAGTTCACCCGGATAAGGGTGCTGCGTGGCAGCGTTGAGCGCTGCCTTCAGGTATGCGGCAACCAGCGGAGAGTTGGCGGGTGCGGCAGCGCGGGGGCTCGTTTCTCTTGCCTGCTCCCACAGGTTCTTCCACAGTGCCTCGGTGGCTATCCACCGTGCCGTTGCTTGGCCGCGAGCAGGGCCGCCGAGTAGGTCTGCCGGTGGCTGTCCGGTCCACTCCAGCAGGACGCGGACCAGTGCCCACAAGGACCGGAAGTCCTTTGCCGGGCTGCCCCCCTCGAACCAGCCACCAACTGTCGTGGGCCTGAGCACCGCCAGCCCGGACTGCTCCAGCCAGCGGTTCGCCTGGGCGATCGCCTCCGTACGGTCCCTGCCCTGAAGCGCCGCCTGCTCCAGTTCTCGCAGCGCCTTGCGCAGCGTCTGCCGTCCCGCGCCGAGGTTCGTCTTCTTGCTCATCGCGGCCCTTCTCCTGCGCCCCGGATCCGGCGGATCCGCTCAGGACCGGGCTGGATACGCATGTGACCTGGCCTTTTGTCTGTGCCGTCCGCTCGGTCCGGCACGTCTTCGCCGTTCCGGGTCGCTCCTGTGAGATGGCCCCGTGCCGTTCGTCGGACGGCGGCACGGACGGAGGGACTGCCATGGACGTCACCGCCTGGGCCCTGGTGCCCGTGGCCGGCATGCTGGTCGCGGCCACCGCGGCCGTGCTGATCGTCGTTGTTGCGCTGACAGACACCGCCTCGCGGGACCGTGTCATGGTCCTCAGGGCTGTCGCCGAGGTGATCCGCGCCGTGCGGGGCCGCAGGTGACGGTCCGTCTTCGGCCCCGCGACACCGGCCGTGTCCGCGCCACCAGTCCTCCCCGGCCGGTGCGCGGTGCCTATGTCCAGCCGGGAGCCCAGGTCGAGGGCGGATCGGCTTGATCTGCGACAGCGGGCCCACGACGTTCTGCCATAACGCGGTCATCGGTCCGGACGGCCGTCGCACGGCTCGGCGTGCACCTGGTCGAGGTTGTCTAAGTCGCCTTCGGCGTCGCTGCCGTACGGACCGAAGAGCCCGACCTGCCCCGGCACGACTCGCGCCCAGAACGAGGGCGTTGTCTTTCAGGCGGTGAGGCTGCGGGACCACCGGGTGCTCCCTTCGAGCGGGGCGGGAACGTTGGAGGCCCGGAGTTCCTTGAGGTCCGGGATGTGGTTGTAGAGGGTGCCGACGGAGACGCCGAGGATCTTCGCGATCGACTCCACGCTGTTCTCCGGGTTGGGCAGCATGTCCTTGGCTTGCGGAGCAGGTCGTCATTGACGACCGTGGGCCGGCCGCCGACGCGGCCGCGGGCCCGCGCAGCCGCGAGGCCCTCGTTGGTGCCCTGCACAATCAGCTCGCGGATGAACTCAGCGAGCGCGGCGAAGACGTGGAAGATCAGGCGCCCGCCGGGGGTGGTGGTGTCGAGCCGCTCGTGCAGCGAGGTGAAGCCGATGCCGCGCTCGCGCAGGGCCGCGACCATGTTCACCAGGTCCTGGAGCGAGCGGCCGTAGCGGTCCAGGGAGGGGACGACGAGGGTGTCGCCGGGCTGAAGAAAGGCGTGACACGCCTTCAGCTCGGGACGCAGGTCGTTCTTGCCGGACTTCTTGTCCGCGAAGATGCGCCGACACGTCGCCGCGGTGAGCGCGTCGATCTGCCGGTCGAGCTTCTGCCCGTCGGTGGAGACACGGGCGTAGCCGATGCGGATCTCGCTGGGGTGGAGCGGGAAGGCGACTAGAAGGTCGTCGCCGGTGTCGAGCACGTCGGTGAGGGTCGTCACACCGCCAGTGTGCCGTCAACTAACCAACGTTTTCTGAGGATCGGCCGACGATCACCGAAAGAGGCTCCAGGGCTGTGACCTTCAGATGTCCGTGACGCCGAATCTTCACCGATATCTGGCGCGGTGAACGTGGTCGGCCCCGCTGAAGACACACTCCAGCGAGGCCGACCACGGGCGCTTACAGTGCGAGGTGCTCCCGCTGCTTGCCGCGCTGGCGGGGCAGTTCGTCACCAAGGGTGAGGTCGAGGGTGGGGAACTGCTTGGTGATCTCGTCGTGGGTAAGGGGGGCGGTGACGGGGATCTCCCAGTAGGTGCCGTTTGCTCGCTGGTCAGGGGTCCACTGTCCGTTGGGGTCGATGGCGCGGATGCGTGTCACGATGCCGTCGGTGACGTAAACCATGGCCTTGGCGCGGTGGCGCTTGGCATCGTCCAGGGGCCAGTACATGCGGTCAGAGTCGTACTGGGCCCGGCTGTGGTCCCCTTGTCCGGTCTCGCCGTACGAGCGGCCGTCGTTGTCCACCTTGGGCTTGCTGCTGCGGTAGACGACGTAGGCGAAGTCGCCCTCGTCGGACAGGGCCCTGTAGATCGTGGCGCGACTGGTGTGGAAGGTGTCGGCGATCTGCTGCACGGTGTACTCCTCGCTGTCGTACATCTGGCGGGCCATGCGGACTTGGGTGGCGGTCAGGGTGGGGCGGCGGCCGCCGGTGCGGCCGCGGGAGCGGGCGGAGGCAAGGCCCTCGTGGGTGCCTTCGACGATCAGCTCGCGTTGGAACTCGTCGATGGCGCCAAGCATGTGGAAGGCCAGGCGGCCGGTAGGGGTGGAGGTGTCGATGCCCTGCTTGAGCACGAGCAGGTCGATGCCACGCTCGCGCAGGCTCTCGGCGAGTTCGATCAGGTGCTTGAGCGAGCGGGCGGCGCGGGCGAGCCGGGTGATGACGAAAGTGTCGCCGGCGCGGGCGTAGTCGAGCGCCTTGTCGAGTTCGGGGCGGCTGGCGAGCTTGCCGGACGCCTTGTCGATGAAGATCTTGTCGCACCCGGCTTCGGTGAGTGCGTCGCGCTGGGAGTCGGGGTTCTGGTCGCGGGTGCTGACGCGCCCGTAGCCGATCTTCGCCGTGGCTGAAACGTCCTCACAAACGGTTGTCGGGGCGCCATTCCGGCCATTGATTCCGTACACGGGTTGTGAACTCCATTGGCGGAGTGGCGAGCTGGGACGTTGGCAGTTCCACCGAGGCGCTCGCAATGGTGCTCACAGACGATCGTTTCCGAACACCATGTGGGGCGCCCTTCGCAACCGGCAGTTGATGCAACTCCGCTCCCGACGCGGGCTACTCAGTCCTGGCCAGCCAGTTCATCTCACCCCTGGCAGGCTCCGCAGCTCGCTGATCTTCAGGATTCGCATGAGGAGCACGAAGAGCAGGAGCATCGTGACGCCTCCCGTGGCCAGGCCCAGGACGGGCGCCCATGCGGTCGACGTGGCGGTGGTGGCGCACGTGCGCGCCACGAGCCAGCCCAGGGTCCCTGCCGCGAGGGCGGAAGCCGTCAGCTTGCCGTAGGTGCGGCACAGTCTCTTGCCGTCCAGTCGGCCGTCGAGGCGTCGTCGCAGCAGCAGCGCGGTGATGAGGAGACCGATGCCGTACGAGAGGGCGTAGGCGGCCGCCAGGCCGGTGACTGCCCAGCGTGGGGGCATCAGCAGATGGCAGGCGGTGGCCAGCGCAATGTTGGCCGCGCTGATCCACACCGCCATCCAGAACGGGGTTCGGGTGTCCTCGAAGGCGTAGAAGCCGCGCAGCAGCATGTACTGCGCCGAGAAGGGGATCAGGCCGAGCCCGAACGCCTGGAGCATCTGGCCCAGCGGCACGATAGACGTCGGATCGGCCGCTCCGTGGGCGAAGACCACCTGCGCCACCTGCGGGCCAAGGGCCACGAAGAAGAAGGCAGCCGGAACGATGACGACGCCGCTGATCCGCAGGGCCCGGGAGAGGTCCGTGCACAGGTCGTCCAGGCGGTCTTCGGCGACGGCCCGGCTCATCCGCGGCAGCAAGGCGGTGACCAGCGAGACGGTGATCACCGACTGCGGCAGCGACCAGATGGTCTGCGCGTAGGTATAGGCGGAGAAGCCCACCCCTCCGTCGGGTAGTGCCGTGTCCGCGGCGGAGGCGTAGCGGGTCACGACGGTGCTGGCCACGAGGTTGGTGAGCACGAACAGCAGGGTCCAGCGGGCTGCGCTGATGCTCTTGCCCAGGCCCGTGCCGCGCCAGTCGAAGCGTGGGCGGAAGCGGAATCCGGCGGCTCGGGCAAAGGGGATCAAGGCGAGGGCCTGGATTGCCAGGGCGAGCGTGGTGCCCGCGCCGAGCAACGTGACCTGGGTCGGTGTGATGTCCTGGACCGAGTCCGGGACGGTCATCATGCCGAGATACACGCCGAACATGGAGATCAGCACGACGTTGTTGAGGACCGGGGTCCACATCATCGCCCCGAACTTGTTCCGGGCGTTGAGGACTTGGCCCAGGATGCTGAACAGTCCGTAGAAGAAGATCTGCGGGAGCAGGAACCGGGCGAAGACCACCGTCAGCTGGAACGCCTCGTGGTTGGCCGGAGTATCGCTCTGATAGAGGCTGATGATCTGCGGCGCCGCCCACACCGCCAGCAGCGTGCCGACTCCTAGCACCGACATCGTGAGGGTGACCAGGCGCTGCTCGAAGGCCCGTCCGCCGTCCGCGTGCTCAAGTCTGGCCCTCACCAACTGCGGCACCAGCACGGAGTTCAGCGCGCCGCCGATGAGCAGGAAGTACAGGCTCGCCGGCACCACATTGGCCTGGTTGTAAGTCGTGGCCAGCAGCCCTGTCCCCAGCGCCCCGGCCTGCAGGACAGTTCTGAGCAGGCCCGTCGCCCGGGACACCACCGTCCCCGCCGCCATCAGCAGGGACGAGCGCATCAGCCCGCCCTTCGCCACCCTCGGCTTCGTAGCGGCGTGCCGCCCCCGCTTCCGTTTTCCCCGTGATCGCGTTCCCGCCACAGCCTGCGTCCCCTCCACCATGTGCCCAATCTAAGGCGTTGAGATCATCATCTTGTGCCCCGATCAGGCTCTCCCGTCGGCCCGCAGGAGCCCAGTCGACAATGGAGCTGGCTGGAGACTGCAGTCCTGGCCTACGTCGGCCCGGCAGCGACGGCGGTAGCTACTGACAACAACTCCGTGCTCAACACTCGCCCGGATCTAGACGCTCCCCCGAGAGTGCGAAGCGCCGGCTTCGTGCACCCGCGCGCCGGTGAGGAAGGTCGGGGCAGGGCGGCATGCTGGTGAGCATGGCGACACCCGCCGTGGAGTCCGCGGCGCTGGGCGAGCTGACAGAGGCCCAGCGCGAGGCGGCGATGCGCCGGTTCGCGGTGCTGCGGCCGCACATCGAGGACGGGGTTCCGCTGATGCGGGCCGCCGCCGAAGCGGGCGTCGCCTGCCGAACCGCCCAGAGGTGGGCCGCCGCCTACCGCAGCCAGGGCCTTGCCGGCCTCGTCCGTGCCCGCCGCTCGGACGCCGGGCGCCGCCACATCCCCGAGGAACTCCAGCACCTGATCGAGGGCCTGGCCCTGCGCCGCCCGGCTCCGTACCTGACGTGGGTGCACCGGCGGGCGGCCGAGGCGGCGGCGTCGGTCCCGGCGGCCTCGCGCGGGTTCGACGGCGGAAAGAAGATCAACGGCAGGCGCCGGCACGTCATCACGGACTGCCTCGGCCTGCTGTTGGTGGTGCTGGTGGCCGCGGGCAACGTCACTGACCGGCAGGCCGCCCGAGTGCTCCTGCCTCAACTCCGTGAGCGGTTCAGGAAGATCACGCTGGTGTGGGCGGACGGCGGCTATCGCGGGCGGCTGGTCACGTGGGTGCGGGAAGAACTCCAGCTCACGCTGGAGATTGTCAAACGCAGTGACGACATGAGCGGGTTCGTGGTGCTACCGAGACGGTGGGTGGTCGAGCGCACACTGGGGTGGCTGATGCGATCCCGGCGGCTGGTAGGGAACTTCGAGACGTTGCCCGCCTCCAGCGAGGCGTTCATCTATTTCTCGCAGGCCATGCTCATGAGCCGCCGTCTGGCCCGCCGGGTCTGAGCTGGTGGAAGGCATCTCAGTACGCACAACGGCTCCCTACTGCGCGGCACTGCAGCAGCACGCAGGTACCCGGGTCAGCAGCCGATCCGGGCTTCTGCAGGGCAGCAAGGGGAAGGTGAGCGGTGGCGCATTCGACATGATCGGCGCGCTGAGATGTTCGGTCTGAAGGTGCCGGTTCCTCTCCCGGTTCGATGGCCTGTCGCGTTGCCGGTACCGGACTGCGTCGAGTGGTCAGGATCGTGAGGAAGCCACGGTGATCGGCAGGCCCCTATGGGGACACGCTCCGCCGGTCCGGCACCGACAACGCCATCCCAGGCGAGGGGTCGACACCAGCGTCAGGCTCGCCCCTCCCTCATCCGCACCAAGCCAGGAGGGCGGCAGTACGGCCCCGTTGGGTGCGCGCCCAGAAGCTTTACCCAACCCCAGCCGAAGCACGCGGAGTTGGACTGTCAGTGGCGCGTGGTATTCCTGAAGGCATCACACTGCACGGATCATGCACGGAATATTTTGAGGCATAAAACCGTGTATCCTCGGCGGAGTTGAGACTTGGCAGGGTTGGAGGTGGACCGTGAGTGACCAGAAGGACTTGCTGGCGGATCCCGCCATGCTCGCCCTGGCGCGCGACTCTCGGGGGTGGACCCAGTCCGAGCTTGCCGAGCAGATGTCGCACGTGGACGGCAACCGCATCACGCAGGGGTACGTAAGCCGGGCCGAAGCCGGGCGCATCCCGGTCCGGGCCGAGCGGGTCCTCCTGTTCGCCGCCGCGCTTCGCTTCACACCCGAAATGCTGTGCCAGGCCGCCGATACGGCCGGGGCAGGCATCGGGCTGATACACCACCGCAAACGGGCCTCACTGGGAGCCCCCGCGCTGCGCCGAATCCATGCGACGCTGGCGCTCACCCGCCTCCAGGTCGAATCGGTAACGCGGGCGGCGGCCCTCCGTCATCCCCACCGGTTCAGGCACATTGAGGTCAACGATTTCGACACGCCCGCGGACGCCGCGGAGACGGTACGCGAAGAGTGGAACGTTCCCACCGGCCCCATCGACGATCTGGTCGCTCTGCTCGAACACGTCGGCGCCCTGGTCGTAGTCCGCGATCTGGGCACCACCGAACTCGACGCCGTAAGCCAGTGGCCGCATGGCCGAGCGCCGCTGGTGCTCCTCAACTCCACTGCCCCTGGCGACCGTTCACGCTTCAGCCTGGCTCACGAGCTGGGTCATCTGATCATGCACCGCGAGCCTGGCGAGGGACATGCTCAGGAGGCCCAAGCCGACCGGTTCGCCACTGAGTTCCTTATGCCGCACGAGGTCATCTTGGGCGAGTTGAAGCCCGGCATCGACGTCGCCCGCCTCATGGATCTCAAAGCCCGCTGGGGGGTCTCCATGGCCGCGCTCATCCGGCGGGCCGTGGACCTGGGTGTGATCAGCGAATGGCAGTACCGCACGCTCATGGTCGAGTTGTCCGCACTCGGCTACCGCACCAACGAACCAATCGTCATCCGGCGCGAGACCCCGCGTCATATCGCTCGGGCCGTCACCCGGCTTGAGGGACAGCACCACCTCAGTGTGACCGAGACCGCTCACCTGGCGGGCCTGGGTCGCGAGGAGTTCCACGAGATCTACTTGTGCGCTTCTTCTCCGTCCGGACACAAGGATGTGCCGGACCCTTCTGCGAGGTGATTCATGAGCAACGCCCCAGATCCGAGGCGGCGACCGCCTGCCGTGAAGACGCTCGACCACACCGTGGCAGCGGTACCGCTCCTGCAGGGACGCGTACTGCTGCACGAGCAAGCACGCAACATTCCACGGCCTCGCCCTGCCCTCGATGACGGCCTGAGCGGCGTGGTCATGACCGGCGCCAATGCCGACGCACGCGCCTTCCAGCTCCGCACCGATGTCGGCTACCAGGGCACTCTGCTGATCGACAGCGCCGTATACACCACGTACACGGCGACGGCAGAGGAGCCGTTCATGGCTCCTCCCGACGAACTGTTCGGCGCCGTGAACGACTCCTTGACCTTTCAGAAGGCTCGAGGGGCAACCGCAGCACTGACACCCACCGGGTATATCCCGCCGGCCAACTCCCGTGCCCTCAAGGCGGTGCTGCGGGAAGCCAACCGGATCGAGCGAGCTGACACGCTGGTCTCCCTTCCGATCGATGTCACCTGGCTGAACCGGGATAACATCGGCCAACTGATCGCGGTCTGTGCCAAGATCCGTCACCCGAAGGCCGTCATCCTCTTCCGCCAGTTCGACCCGCTGGAGCAGACGAAGGATGTCCCGGCCAACTTGCGCCGGCTGTTCACCGAGGTCGAGCACATGTCGCTGCTGCGCACAGACCTCGCAGCTCTCGACGTGATGGCGCATGGTGCCCTCTGTGCGGGAATAGGGGTTCAGAGTTCGCTCCGCCACGCGATACCGCCCGACGAGAAGGCCCAGATAGGCAAGCGCGGCGGCGGGCCCACCTACCCGCACGTGCTGATGCCGCAGTTGATGTGTTTCAAGGGCGCCGAGTCGCTGTCCACCCTCTACGCCAACGCAGATCCGGCAACGTGTGACTGCGAGGAGTGCGGCGGGCGCGGTCTCGACCGCTTCTTCCTGTCCGACGGCGACACACGGCGTGAGGCCGACAGCCACAACATCCTCACCTGGGGCGAATGGGTCAGCGACATGGCCGGCTACCAACCGGGCATCGAACGCAAGACGCGGTGGCGCAACAAATGCGCCGCGGCCGTCGACCGCTACGCGCTGGAAAACCAGCGCATCGGCCTGGGAGCGAGCCCCAGGTCCGGATTCCAAGTACCCGCGCCGCTCAAAGCATGGGCGACGTTGCCCGTCACTCCGTAGCCGGACGCGCCCCCTCAGGAGAGCTGACGGTGAACGTCTTCCAGGAACTTCCAGCCGGCAACCGTATGGCGTCTGCGTACGAAGGGGCTGGGTGGCACCACAACTTCGACCGCATCCCCCTGGAGGTGGAGCAATCCAATGCCGTAGAAGTCAGCGCGCATCACAGCCTCGTCCTTGCGCCGCAACACGCCGTCGATCAATACGGAACGAGCAGTGAATGGTGTAAACCGCTCGGCCTGCTCCATCGCCGACTCCCAGTTGCGTCCAGGCACGAACACCATGTCGACGTGGACCGGCTGGGTCGCCAGACGGGTAATCAATCCGTCGCGTCGAACCACCGCCCCCTTCGGCAGACCCTTCAACGCTCGGCGTTCCCTGTCGCTCAGTGATCCGGCAGGTACAGGCTCGCCGAGTGGCAGCGCCATCAAGAGGTTCAGGGCATCCGGTCGCGTCAGCGGTGACATCCCAGCAGCCGCCCGTCGCTCCCGCTCTCGCGCCTCGAATCGGTAGGCCGCAACGACCTTCGCCCCCACAGCTTCAACAACCGCCAGGTTCGCATCGCGGGGTACGAGATCGCCAGGAGCCAGCGCTCCCGCAACCATACCCAAGGGCTCTCGTGCCGCGATTGCCATCGACAAACCCGCTCTCGTCCTGCACCGACGCTCTCCCCAGCAGGGCTGTACGCGCTCATCCTTACCGCTTGCCCCGCGCCACCGGAAGCAGCCTCAACAACAAAGCCAACGGACCTCAACCGGCCCTAGACACGGGAAGGCATCCAAACGAACGGCAAGGCTAGTACGGACACTCGCGCGAACATCGACCGCCTCCCCGGATAGCTCCGCATCGGCCATCCGCCGTCCTCTCGTGCACAATCTGCACCCGCAACAGGTCGCGGACGAGCGATTGCGATCGTAGCCTTCCCGCGCCACGATGCCTACAGTTGTTCGAATTCTTGGGCCGCCCCGACCTATCGGAAGCAGCTACTTCCAAGCCGCGGCCGACCACCGCCGCGCCATCGGCCCTGCAGGGCAGAACCCCCGCCGAAACAAGCCGACAGGGGTCAACATCTGTCACGTCCGTGTCACAGCCCCTATGAGCGGGGTCCTGACTGTGGCTGTTTGACCAGGTGGAAGACCTCCCTGGCTGCGTAGCGTTTGAGGCAACGGACGATTTCGCGCCGGGACTTGCCCTCCTTGATCCGCCGCTTGCAGTAGTCCTTTGCGGGTCGCCCCGCAGCGGAGCGCGTCGCGTTGCCGTGTGGCTTGGACACTCCGGTCAGTCGTGTCATGAGTCAGACCCCAGACCCGGGACAGCACCCGCCCATCCTCCCAGCGTGGCTGCTGCGATAAAGGATCGTTCCCGAGACTCGTGCCTCGCATGGAAGCCACACTTCACATGGTGCGTCATCGGAAAGACATCACAAGAAATGAGCCCAAGAAAAGAACAGGTCAGAGGCAGTTTTGCTGTTCGCGATGTGGCGGGAAGGACGCCGGAGCGTCCAACGTGCGTCACGACTAGCACCCTTGTGTTCGGACTCAGTGCTGGGCGAAGTGACTGGGCCTGCCATCTCGCCGGACCAGTCGGCCCCATCGGGCTGCCTCGGCGCGAGGCATGAGGGTCCAGGTGCCGTCGGCGCGGTGCAGGGCGGCGGAGTGCCAGGGGGTGGTCCAGGCGTCCGGGGCGTCGAGCAGGCGGATGCCGAACTTCGTGGCGCCGATGGGCTGGGGATGGATGGAGAGGCGTACGGCGTCCGGGTGGTGTTCCGCTATGAGGTCGCCCCAGGCGCGACTGCGCTGGATGACGCCGTACGCGCGTTGCCGACACGTGCGCTGGAGGGCGGAGCGGGTGCCGGTCCAGTGGGCGGTGTCCTCGGCGAGGAACCGGGTGATGCCGCGGTAGAGGGCGAGGGCGTGGGCGTCGGCGCGGATCTCGGTGCGAAGGGCATCCAGGGTGGGGGCGTAGTGGTCGTGGACGTGGGCGCGTTTGGTGTCGTGCGGGAGGTCGCCGAGCACGTCACGCAGGTCGAAGACGGCCAGTCGGTCCAGGCCCCCTCTGTCGATCTGCAGGCGTAGGTCGTCGGCGTAGGCGTCTATGTGGTCGTCGGGGACGCCGATGAGGTCGCCGAAGACATGACCGTCGGAGCAGATGATCACTCGGGCACCGGGCGGGTAGATCCGCTCGATCTCTCCGCACAGAGTGTTCAGGAACGTGAGCGAGAGGCGTTCGCCACGGTCGGGGAGGTGGCCGAGGACCTTGGCGGGGTTGGGTGACTTGCAGGGGAAGCCTGGCAGGGTGAAGACGATCGGAGCACCGTCGCGTATGAAGCCGGTGATCCGGCGCAGTTGATGCGGGAACGCCTCGGCCAAGGCCCGAGCCTGGTCGGTGGTGCGGTGGTGGGGCAGGAGCTGCTTCAGTATCGCGATGCTGGTGGTTCTGTGGAGCGTGTCGGGCGCGGTCGTCGCTGGCATGTCGTTCCTCCTGGTGTACGCGGGCACGGCGAAATGGCGCCGTGGCGGGTGGCCAGGCGCAGGTGGTCAGCGGGCGTGGGTCAGCTGGTGGCCGGTGTCAGAGGCGTCGGCCGTAGCCGACGGGAAGACGATTGGTGCCGCGGCCCAGGACGGCCGGGATCCACTCGATGTCCTCGTCTCTGATGGCCAGGCGCAGGCCGGGCAGCCGGGCGAGGAGTGTGCCCAGGGCGATCTGGAGTTCGGCGCGGGCGAGGGCGGCGCCGGGGCAGAAGTGGATGCCGTGGCCGAAGGCGAGGTGGGGGTTGGGTGAGCGGTCGAGGTCCAGCGTGTCCGGATCGGAGAAGCGGCGCGGGTCACGGTTGGCGGCGCACAGCGAAACGATCAGCGAGTCACCGGCCGGGACCTCGGTGCCGTGCAGGTCGCTGTCCTTGTCGAAGAAGCGCCAGGTGGTCAGCTCGAAGGCGCTGTCGTAGCGGAGAAGTTCCTCCACCGCGCGGGGCAGCAGGGAAGGGTCCTCACGCAGGCGCGTGAGCTGATCCGGGTTGCGGAGCAGGGCAACGAGCGCGGTGGTGATCTGGTTGGTGACCGGCTCCTGGCCGGCGACGAGGAGCTGGAAGATCATCGAGTCCAGCTCCTCCTGGGACAGTTCGCGGCGATCCCGGGCCCCGACCAGTCGGCTGAGCAGGTCGTCCTCCCCGTGCTCGCGCTTGTGCGTGACGACCTCGGCGATGTAGCTCTGCAAGCCGTGCAGGCGGGCCTCGTACCGCCGGCGTCCGGGGTCGGTGGGGCCGACCGGCTGGACGACCTTGCCCCAGTCGCGGTCGAAGCGGGCCGCCAGCACCGGTGGCAGGCCGATGACCTCCGCGAGGACGCGGAACGGGAAGTGCGCGGCGAAGCCGCCGACGAGGTCGGCGGGGCCGCTCTCGGGCAGGGCGTCGATCAGGTCGTCCGCCAGCTCCTGGAAGCGGGGCCGCAGGCTCTCGACCCGACGTGGCGTGAAGGCGTCGGCGACATGGCTCCGCATGCCGGTGTGCTTGGGCGGGTCCTGGTGGAGGAGGTGTACCTGGAGCTGGGAGTGCTGCGGCTCGGGCATGATCGAAGCGCGGGCCCGCCAGCGGTCGTTGCCCCGGTCGTGGTTCTTGCCCAGGCGGTCGTCGCCCAGGGCGGAGTGGGCGGCGTCGTAGCCGGTGACGAGCCAGGCTTGTACGCCGCTGGGGAACAGGACGCGGTGGACCGGGCCGGCCTCGCGCATCTGCTCGTACAGGGGGTAGGGGTTGGCCTTGTAGGGGCAGCCCATCAGCGGGACCGGGTCGGGCAGCGTCCCGGGGTCCACGGCCGGCAAGGGTTCTTGGGTGGTCATGGGCAGGCTCCTCAGAGGGCGAGTTCGGGCTGGTAATGGTCGAACCACAGGGCGAGGTCGACGACGCGTTCCAGGCGCAGACGGTGGCCCCACTCCAGTTGGTCGTACGGAGTGTCCAGGCACGGTTTGATGAGGGTCTCGTCGGCCACGGCGCGGACCTGTTCGGTGGCCAGCGCGTCGCGGGCCATGTCCCGCAGGCCGCGGTTGTCATCGGGGTGGTGGGTGGCCGGGTAGTGGTACTTGGGCCGGTGGAGCACCGAGTCGGGGGCGAGGCCCTTGCCGATGGCGCGCAGCAGGCTCTTCTCGCGGCCGTCGAAGCTCTTCAGCGCCCAGGGGGTGGTGAAGGCGTACTCGACCAGGCGGTGGTCGCAGTAGGGGACGCGGACCTCCAGTCCTTGGGCCATGCTCAGTCGGTCCTTGCGGTGCAGGAGCTGTCGCAGCCAGCGGGTCAGGGACAGGTGCCGCATCTCGCGCCGGCGGTGCTCCGCGGGCGTTTCGCCGTCCATCCAGGTGGGGTACGGCGGCCATGGCGCTCGCGTAGGTGTCGGCGCGGAACTCGCGTATGCGCAGGTCGAGCGCCGGGTTGAGCGGCATGGCGGCCTCGTCGCCGGTAACCAGCAGCCAGGGGAAGGTCCGGGCGGCCAGGGCTT
Organism: Streptomyces sp. NPDC086554; assembly: GCF_040686095.1. Classification (NCBI taxonomy): domain Bacteria; kingdom Bacillati; phylum Actinomycetota; class Actinomycetes; order Kitasatosporales; family Streptomycetaceae; genus Streptomyces; species Streptomyces sp. NPDC086554. The sequence continues at coordinate 181,639 of NZ_JBFBJK010000009.1, read as the reverse complement.
TGGGGTTGTGGAACCAGGGGTAGCCGCCGAACACCTCGTCCGCGGCCTCGCCGGACAGGGCGACGGTCGAGTGCCGGTGTATCTCCCCGAAGAGCAGATAGAGGGACGTGTCCATGTCGCCGACGCCGATCGGCGAGTCGCGGGCCACGACGACGGCCCTACGGTGCTCAAGGTCGAGGAGGGCGCGCGGGTCGAGTACGACGGTGCTGTGGTCGGTGCCGATGAAGGCGCCGGCCTCGGTGGCGTAGGGCGTGTCGTGCCCGGTGCGCAGGACGTCTCCCTTGAATGCCGACGCCTGGTCGCTGTAGTCGACGGCGTAGGAGCGGGCGCGGGCGTCCGGGCCCTCGCGCCGGCGGAGTTCGTCGGCGAGCAGGGCGGTCAGGACGGTGGAGTCGAGGCCGCCGGAGAGCAGGCTGCACAGCGGGACATCGGCCTCCAGCTGGCTGTGTGCCGCCGCGCCGACCAGCTGACGGACACGTTCGACGGTCGCCTCCCGGTCGTGGACGTGGACGCCGGATTCCAGCTGCCAGTAGCGACGTTCACGGATCCCGTCCCGGTCCAGGACGAGGATCCCGCCAGGCTCGACCTCACGTATGCCGGACCAGACCGTCGGCCCGGTGTTGAACAGCAGGCTGTACGCCTCCCGCAGCCCGTCGGCGTCCACGCGGGGCCGGATCTCCGGGTGGGCGAACAGGGGCCTGGGCTCGGAGGAGAAGGCGAGACCGCCGTCGACGGCGGTCCAGAAGAGGGGCTTCACGCCGAGGCGGTCACGGACGAGGAGCAGGCGCTGTCGGCGTTCGTCCCAGACGACGAAGGCGAACATGCCCTCCAGATGGTCGGCGGCGTTCTCCCCCCACTCGGCGTAGGCGCGCAGCACGACCTCGGTGTCGCTGCGCGTACCGAACTGGTGGCCTCGGGCGCGGAGTTCGGTGCGCAGGGCGTGGTGGTTGTGAATCTCGCCGCTGTAGGTGAGCACGATGTCCGGCTCGTCCGGCCGGTCGGTCATCGGCTGCACGCCGCCGACAAGGTCGATCACGGCCAGCCGGCGGTGGCCGATCGCAGCGCGCTCGCCGAGCCAGACGCCCACGGCGTCCGGGCCGCGTGAGGTGAGGGTGGCGGTCATGGCCTCGATGACCGGGGCCTGGGTGCGGGCGTCGTGCTGCAAGGACGCCCAGCCGGTGATTCCGTACATGGGGGGGGCTCCTGGGTCAGGCACAGGCGGCGTCGGTGGTCTGCCCGGGCAAGGGGGCAGGTGGCCGACCGGGCAGCGCTACGAGGGGTACCGCGAGGCAAGCGGCAGCGGCGGCCAGGGCGAGCCCGGCGTGTACGCCGTTGCCGGGGCCGGTGAGGCCCGAGACGGCGGTGGCCAGGGCCGGGCCGAGGGTGAAGTCGAGGCTGCGGGCGAACTGGACCGTGGAGCCGAGGGTGGCCGTACGGTCGGGCGGGGCCGCGCTCATGACCAGGGCCTGGGTGGGGCCGCCGTTCAGGCCCATGCCGACGCCGGCCAGCGCCAGTCGCCATGCGACGTCCCATGGTGACCAGCCGTCGCCCAGCGGGACGAGCAGCAGCAACCCGGCGGCGGTGAGCGCAGCACCTGCCGCTGCGACGGGCCGGGCCCCGTACCGGTCGGCCAGACGTCCGCCGAACGGTCCCGCCACCCCCATGCCGAGCGGGAAGGCGAGGACCACGAGACCGGTCGTCGTGGCGCTGACGCCGTCGTCGCGCTGGAGGTGCAGCGCGACGACATAGTGCATCGCGGCAAAACCCGCGGCCAGCGCCGGCACGGCCCCGTGCGCCCGGAACAGCCCTGAGACACGCAGTACGCCGGTCACCGGACGGCCGCCCGAGCCGCTCAGCCACCACCACAGAGGCGGGATCGCGGCGAGGGCGAGCCCGAGCCGGGCCGGTTCGTCCGCAGCGAGGGTCAGCGGCAGCAGCAGGGCAGCCACGCCGGAGGCCACCAGCAGGGCCTCCACCGCCGAGCGACGCTCGGGACGCCTCAGACGTGCGTCCCGTGGCATCACACGCCATGCCACGGCGAGGGCGAGCAGGCAGAAGGGGAGTTTGACGAGGAAGACGGCGTGCCAGCCGAAGTGGTCCAGTAGCAGGCCGCCCACGGCCGGTCCGGTCACCGCGCCCAGCAGCCCCAGGGTCGCGGGCACGCTCATCGCCCGCCCCCGCAGCTCCGGCCGTACCGAGCGCATGGCGAGCACGGGCATCAGCACGAACAGCGCCGCCCCGAAGGCGCCCTGCGCAAACCGGGCGGCGATCAGCCAGGCCATCCAGGGCGCGGCGGCCGCCAGCGCGCTGCACAGGCCGAAGCCGGCGGTGCAGACCAGCAGGGCCGAGCGCATGCCGACGCCGTCCAGCCATCGCCCGGCCGGCAACAGCAGGGCCACGACGGGCAGTTGGTATCCCAGCGCGGCCCACTGGGCGGTTGCGGCGGACACGTGCAGTCCGTCCGCGATGTCCACCAGGGCCACGTTGACGATGTTCATGTCGAGCATCGCCATGAACGCCAGTGCGCCTGCCACGGCCACCAGCGGCCAGCGGTCCTCACCGAGGGCCATATGGCCGGGCTGTTCCGTTCCCGAACCCTGGTGCGTCACCGTTCTGCCCCTTGCGTCTCCTGCTTCCGTACCGCCTCGTCGCCGGCCGGGGCACAACTCGGTACACGGGGCGAACCTCCGTCACCCGGTCCAGTAGTCGGAGCAGAAGCGGCGACAGTTCCCGGCCAGTTGGAAACCCGGCTCAGGTGAACCGCTCGCGGTACTCAATAGGCGAGATCCGCAGCACCCGCAGCGCCCGCAGGAACGCACGGCGCAACGTGGCCTCCGTACCGAAGCCGACCACCGACCTCCCGGGCGATGCTTTCCGGACTGTCGGCCGTCTCGGTCAGCCGCCGGGACGCGAACGCCACGCGGGCCTGCTCCACGTACTCTCTGACCGACATGCTGGCCTGCGCGTGGAACAGCCGGGAAAGGTGCCGCTCGGACAGCCCCGCGTGCCGGGACAGCGTCCGCAGGGTCAGATCGCCTTCGGGGTGGTCGAGGACCAGGCGTTGCACGCCCGGCAGGGGGCCTCAGCCGTCACTGCCTATCAGCCCCTATGCGCGGGGCCCTGACTGTGGCTGTCCGATGAGGTGGAAGACCTCCCTGGCCGCATAGCGTTTGAGGCACCGGACGATTTCGCGCCGGGTCTTGCCCTCCTTGATCCGGCGCTCGTAGTAGTCCCGAGTGCGCGAGTCGACCTGCAGGCGGGTGAACACGATGCGATGGAGCGCGGCATTGGCCTGCCGGTCGCCGCCACGGTTGAGGCGACGGAACTGCCGACGCCCCGAGGAACGCTCAACGGGACTGACCCCGCACAGCGCGGCGAAGGACGCCTCGCTGCCCAGCCGTTCCGGGTTGTCCCCCACCGCGATCAGCAAAGCGACCGCCGTGTCCGGGCCGATCCCCACCACCTCCAGCAGCCGCGGGGCATGGCATTCGACGAGCCGGGCCAGACGAGCGTCCACCACCCGGATCTGCTCGGAGAGCACTCCGAACTGCACCAGAGGCCTGTCTTCATGCACGGCCACGACAGATTCACCCGCCCCACCGGCCTTTCGATCACACCGCACTCAAGATGGATGACAACGGCTTCTCACACCGCGCCGGTCCCAGGTACGTCCTTGAGGGGGCCGGCGTACGAGCTCCAAGGAGCCGATCTGCGTGTGTGTCCTCTGAGGGACGTCCACACCCCCCGATACGAAAAGCGGTGTGTCGGGCCGCATTCAGCTGGCTGACGCCGTGGAGAGTGGACCTTATGAAAGTCCGCAGCCACATCGTGCTCCTCGCATCCGTCTTCACCACCCTGGCGATCCCTGCTACCACCGCGCAGGCCACCGTCGGGAGCGGCTGTGACGCAGCGGCCCGAACCTGGGTGGAAGCACACCAGCAGACGGCGCGAGCCGAACGGGCCGCACTCACCGACAGGCCAACCGCCCGGGCAGTAGCAGATCTGAAGGCAGCGAAGGAGAAGTTCGCGAACGATTTCCTGCGCGCCGACCTCGGCTCGTACTCCATGGGTTACGACCTGGCCCAGCGCGTCAGTGACAACAAGCCGATCGCCGACCAGTGGCGAAAGTCCCTGGACCCCGCGGCACTGCGATCCGTGATCACTGCCCGGGACGCCTACCTGCAGGCGGACGCGGCGCGGGACACAGCCAAAACGGCGGCCCTGACCGAGGAAACCGAGGCGTACAGAGACCTGGTGCGCTGCTTGGACATCCCGAGCCCCACGTCGAGGGCCGTCCCGTAAGGGATCTTCGTAGCGGGTCAACGCCGCGTCGGTGGCGGAGTTGTGGGGTCCGGGGGGGTGCACAGAGGTGAAGGTCCTGGGCCGTGCTGTCGGTCGGAGAACCTACCGGACTAACCGATCATGGCCGGATGAATGCCGGCATCGAGCATCCCGGCCTGGCTACGGCCCCCTGCACATGGGGACTTCCGCGTAGCGGACTGGCGGCTGCCGGACCTGGTGGCGGCGGTGGCACTGGCGTCGCGAACGGAGCGGGGCGCAGCGTCGGACGCACCCCATGGACCGTCGGCCGCAGCCGGTCGTTCTGGCGTTGCGTCCCTCCCCAGGTGGGGCTGAGATCTGGGGCGTGTGCAAGAGCAAGAGTCTGGCTGCGAGCGGGGCCGTGGAATCGGACCCTGATGCTCTGGCCGGTTTCCCCTCACCCCATCACGAAGGGTGATGGGTGTGGTGGGCCGTTTTGGGGCGGGCGATGAGGTGGAAGTGGCGGGCGACGCGCCGGTAGGGGTCGATGCGGCCGGCTTCCCACTCTGCTTCGAGCACTCTGTCGAAGTCGTTGCCGACGGGTTCGTCCTCGAGGTGTTCGGTGAATACCCGCACTCCGTACCACTGCACGAGGTCGATGTGGTCTTCGGCGAGGATCCGTAGGATCTCGGTGCGGTCCACGCCGAAGCTGATCGTGCCGATGCTGCTGTATTCCACCGGGCTGTGCAGTGCTTTGAGTGCGCCGTCCCAGTCCCGTGCGAGTCCTCGTTGCATGGCCAGGACATCGGCCTGATAGGCGAGGAGGGAGATGAGACCTTTAGGCCGCAGGCATTGCGTGAGCACGTGCAGCAGGGGGGCCGGGTCCTGCAGGTACATCAGGACGCCGTGGCACAGCACCGCGTCCCAGTCGGCGCCTACCAGCTGCGGGGCCTGCTCGCCGGTGCCGTGGCAGAAGCTGACACTGCCCGGGGAGTTGTCGGCGTGTGGCAGCCAGGCGGTGCGGGCTTTGGCCAGCATGTTCTCGTCGGGGTCAAGAACGGTGACGTGGTGGCCACGATGGGCCAGCATCCGGGCCTGCACGCCGGTGCCGCCTCCGACATCGAGCACACGCTGCGGCGGTGCAACGGGAAGGTGTTCCATCAGCGCTCGGTCCACAAGCTGGTGGCGTACAGCGCCGCGGAGTGTGCTGCTGCGGCGGGCATACCAGTCGGCAAGCGGCTGACCGTGGTGGGTGGACGTGATCCAGGAGTTCATCACACGCTCTTCGAGGTCAGAGACTGGAAAGGGGCGTATACAGCGGGGAAGCGTGTCGCTCTTGGAGATCCGGGCACTCGGACTCGTTCTCACCTGCCGTCGATGGCCAGTTCCGCAACTGGATGTACCTGCCTTCCCAGGAGTCGTACCGCTCGGGCAGGTCCAGCCAGGGCAAGCCGCGGTACTTCCAGAGGTTCGCTTCGGTGCACCCGCCGACGCTTACGGCACTGGCCTCCCCGCTTCGCCGTCCGGTCCGGTAACAGGGGCTCGATTCACGTCCGTTGGGGGTCACTCAGCTACGCATAAGAACAACGATCCGATGATCCGAGGGGCACGGCATTACGCCTGCAATTCATTAACTCCTTGTCTCGATCTCATCTTGATGTCGTTCTCGCTGTGACGAGTGACCTCGTGCAGGCCCAGTCGCCGGTAGAGAGCCTGGGCGCTGATTGACCGCGAGGACGTCCAAGGTGAGGTCCTGGCCATGCCGACGGGCCTGGTGCAGGAGGCTGCGGATGAGCTGGCTGCCGATACCGCGTCCCTGATGGTCGGGGTGAAGCTCGATCCGCGCCAGGTAGCGAGGAGGCGTTCACACTCATCGCGGTGTGCATCGCCTTCTCGATCGTGGCCCACAGCAGCACCGACGTACCCATCGCCGAGCTCTTCCACGTCGACGAGCTCACCGACACCGAAGTGCCCGCCGCCCGGACCGGCGATGGCACGAGCACGGAGGAGCCCGGCCGTGTAGGAACGTGAGCCCGTCCGCCCGTATGCCGGCGTGACCGCCAACGTACCCAGGCTGTTGGGTGTGACCAGGTGAAGCGCTGCAGGAACTCGTCATCGGAGGATCGTGAACGACTGGCACAGCTGGGCCGCCATCGCCGTCTTCGTCGGCGCCTACGCGCTGATCATCACCGAGAAGATCCACCGCGTCGCCGCCGCGCTCGGCGGCGCGGCCCTCATGCTGGCGATCGGCGCGACCGACGACAGATCGGCCTTCTACTCCGAGCACTCCGGCATCGACTGGAACGTCATCTTCCTGCTCATGGGCATGATGATGATCGTCGGCGTCCTGAAGCGGACCGGCATGTTCGAGTACCTGGCCATCTGGGCGGTCAAACGGGCCCGGGCCAAGCCCTTCCGCGTGATGGTGATGCTCATCGTCATCACCGCGGTGGCCTCGGCCCTGCTCGACAACGTCACCACCGTCCTGCTGATCGCCCCCGTCACCTTCCTGGTCTGCGAGCGCCTGGCACTGCCCGTAGCCCCGTTCCTCATCGCCGAGGTCTTCGCGTCGAACATCGGCGGCACCGCGACCCTGGTCGGCGACCCGCCCAACATCATCATCGCCAGCCGCGCCGGGCTCACCTTCAACGACTTCCTGGTCCACCTCGCCCCGCTCTCCGCGATGCTGGTGGTCGTACTCATCGCGCTGTGCCGCTTCCTCTTCCGCAAGTCGTTCCAGTACGACGAGACCCGCGCGGAGGAAGTCATGGCGCTGGAGGAGCGTGAGGCCATCAAGAACCCGCGCCTCCTCGTCCAGGGCCTGATCGTGCTCGGCCTGGTTGTCATCGGCTTCGTGCTGCACCCGGTGCTGCACTACGAACCCAGCGTCGTCGCCCTGCTCGGCGCCGGACTGCTCATCGGCATCTCCACCGTTGAGACCGGCGAGGTACTCGGCGAGGTCGAATGGCCCACCCTCGCCTTCTTCGCCGGGCTCTTCATCATGATCGGCGGACTGATCGAGACGGGCGTCATCGGCGAGATCTCCACGGCGCTCGCGGACGCCATCGGTGACAGCGAACTGGGCGGCTCCATGCTCCTGTTGGGCGCATCCGCCGTTCTCTCGGGCATCGTCGACAACATCCCCTATGTCGCGACCATGGCACCCATCACCAGCGACCTGGTCGAGTCCATGGGCGGCTCCGGCACCCACGTCATGTGGTGGGCCCTTGCCATCGGCGCCGACCTGGGCGGCAACGCCACCGCGATCGGCGCAAGCGCCAACGTCGTCGTCCTGGGCATCGCCGAACGCAACCGACAGCCCATCAGCTTCTGGCAGTTCACCAAGTACGGCCTCGTCGTCACCGCCGTCACCGTGACGATCTCCGCCGGGTACGTGTGGCTGCGCTACTTCGCCCTGGCCTAGAAGGGAGGGAATGTGACGAGCCACGGGAACCAGCGAGCACCCCACCGTGCTCCACGTGATGTGTCCTCCCTTCCTCACCAGATGCAACAGCCCCCGCCGGCCGGCCACATGATCGTGTGCGGCGACGACGCCCTGGCCGAACGGCTGGCCGCCGAGCTGCAGGCGGTCTACCGCGAGACCGTCACGGTCGTTGTCCCCTCCGCCCAGGCGGGGGACGCGGCACGCGGCGGCTCGGCGGGCCGGGCGGCCGCCGCCCTCCTGGGCCGGATGCAGGCCGTCATGAGCCGGTCGGCCCGCGCCTCCCCCGACGGGGACGCCCAGGCGCCGCGGATCCTGGAAGCCCCGGAGCCCGACGAGCCGACCCTCGTCGAGGCCGGGGTGCGCGAAGCCGCCGCGCTCGCGCTCGTGTACGACGACGACGAGACGAACATCCACGCCGCCCTGGCCTCCCGCCGCCTCAACCCCCGCCTGCGCCTGGTGATCCGGCTGTACAACCGCAAGCTGGGCCAGCACCTGGAGGAACTCCTCGACCAGGCCGCGGCGGTGACCGCTCCCGGACTCGACCGGACAGCGCTCGACACCTCCACCACCGTCCTGTCCGACGCCGACACCGCCGCCCCGGCACTGGCAGCCACCGCCGTCGCCGGGACCAGCAAGGTCGTCCAGGCCGACGGACTGCTGCTCCGCGCCGCGGAACGCACCCCACCGGGCCGCGGCCAGGTCGCCGACCCCGGCCTGTGCACCCTGGCCCTGCTGTCGGCCACCACCAACGACCCCGCAGGCGCGGAAGGTTCGGACGCCAGCGGTCAAGGCGAGGGACCCCTGCTGCTGCCCGACGACCGCACAGTGGCCGCCACCACCGGCCGGGGCACCATCGTCCTGGAAACCGTCACCCACGCCGGACCCGCACTGCCGCCCGGCCGTCTCGCGGGACGCGGCATCCCGTTCGGCTCGCTGTTCTCTCTTCGCCTGCGCTGGTCCCTCGCCGGGCTCGCGGCCTGCGTCCTCGGCCTGGCGGTGGCGAACTGGCTGACGGTCCCCCACACGCATCCCCTGCACGCCGGCTACCTCACCCTGCTCGACCTCTTCGCCATCGACGACCCCGCCCTCGGCCAGCCCACCTCACGCCAGATCCTCCAACTCCTGTCCGGTCTGGCCGGGTTACTGCTCCTGCCCGTGCTGCTCGCCGCCGTCCTGGAGGCCCTCGGCACCTTCCGCAGCACGGCCGCCCTGCGCCGCCCGCCGCGCGGCCTCTCCGACCATGTCGTCCTGCTCGGCCTCGGCAAGGTCGGCACCCGCGTACTCACCCGACTCCGCGAACTCGGCATCCCCGTGGTGTGCGTGGAAGAGGACCCCGAAGCCCGCGGCATCCCGCTCGCCCGCCGCCTGCGCGTACCCACCGTCATCGGCGACGTCACCGACGAAGGCGTACTGGAAGCCGCCAAGATCCACCGCGCGCACGCCCTGCTCGCCCTGACCAGCAGCGACACCACCAACCTCGAAGCCGCCCTGTACGCCCGCTCCGTCAAGCCCGACCTGCGCGTGGCCCTGCGCCTGTACGACGACGCCTTCGCCACCGCCGTCTACCGCACCCTGCGCACCGCCCACCCCCAGGCCCTGACCCGCAGCCGCAGCGTCTCCACCCTCGCTGCGCCCGCCTTCGCCGGGGCGATGATGGGCCGCCAGATCCTCGGCGCGATCCCCGTCGAACGCCGGGTCCTGCTCTTCGCCGCACTCGACGTCGCGGGCCACCCCCAGCTCGAGGGCCGCACCATCGCCGAGTCCTTCCGCGCCGGAGCCTGGCGCGTCATCGCCCTCGACTCCGCCGCCCCCGACGAGCGCCTGCCCGACCTGGCGGCCGCCCCCGCCGACGACGGCACCGAACACCCCGCGGGCCTGGTCTGGGACCTCCACCCCGGCTACGTACTGCGCCCCCAGGACCGTGTCGTCCTCGCCGCCACCCGCCAGGGCCTGGCCGAACTCCTCGGACGACGGCCCCGGCGCCGGCCCCGGGCGCACACACCAGAGACATAGGCACATCCCTCCACCACCCCCGTCCCGTTCAGATCGACGCAGGTGGGCACGCCTCTGCCATACCCGCGTAGGTCTGCTGGTCCGGATGGGTGCCGACCGCACTGGCCCGTCGCCCCGGCCCCACCCGGCTGCTCGGGACCGCCGGGGGCACATCTCCACGGTCCGCGGCGGGCCGAGGCGTATGTTTCCCGTCAAGGGCCTCGCCCACGTCCTGAATGCGTACGACGCTGGGCACGAGGACGTATCAGGCAAGTGAGCAGACGAGGAGCCGATGATGCGCGCTCGCGACCTGGCAGTGGGGTACGAGTCGGTGAGCCTGGACAGTGACGCCACGGACGCGGCCCGGCTGATGGCCGAGCACCGGCTTCCCGCCCTCCTCGTGCTCGACGGACAGGGCGAGCCGAGGGCTATCCTCCCCGCCTCCCAGATGGTCAAGGTGCTCGTCCCCGCCTACGTGATCGAGGACCCGACGCTCGCTGCCGTCGTCGACGAGAAACACGCCGACCGGCTGTGCCAGGCCCTCGCCGGCCGCACCGTCGGAGACTGTCTCTCCAGCAGGTCCGTGGCGCCCCCGATCGCCGCCCCCGACGACACGGCCCTGGAAGTGGCCGCGCTGATGGCACAGGTCCGCAGCCCCCTGGTCGCCGTCGTGGACAAGGCCAAAGACGGCAGGCATCTGCTCGGCGTCATCACAGCATCGCATCTGCTCCACGAACTCCTCGGAGTGTCAGGGAAGTTGGATCCCACATCCTGATCCTGAAGGCCAAGGAGAGGCCGACGGGGCCGGAGTGGAAGGTCGTGTCGAACTGAGCGCGCTCGGGCTGGTCGGTGGAGGCATAGCGTCGCACCGCGCCCCGTCTCCTCGTCGCTCGATCAGCCGTCCGGCAGAACCCGTTCGCCGGACTCCGCGGCATAACTCAGGGAGATGTGCCGTGAGTTGGGCCGCAGTGGGGTTCGTCCGGAGCGGATGGCCGGGTGGGGCCCCGGCGTCCGCTGTGCGCGAAGACGCGGCCGGTGCCGTGGACGCGCAGAGCGACCTCGTCGCCGACTGCGGGCGGGACCGAGGCCGGGTCGAAGATCCGGGCGGCCACCGGCGTGCCGTCCCGCAGGCGCAGGGCGAGTACTGCGTCGTGGCCGTAGAAGTCGCGTCGTACGACGGTCGCGGTGACCGTGTCGGGGGCCCCGGGCGGGGCGAGCGCGATCTGCTCGGGCCGTAGCAGCACGCGCATCGGTCCGGTCGGCAGGGAGCCTTCGGCGGGCGTGACCGGTACGGCGCCGAGCGGGGTGCGGGCCCGGTTGCCGTCAAGGACGGCGGGCAGCCAGACCGCGTCGCCGACGAACCCGGCCACCCACGGGCTGGTCGGTGCGTGGTAGAGGCGTTCGGGCGGTCCGCTCTGGACGATCCGGCCGTCTCGCATGACCGCGACCTCGTCGGCCGTCGACAGGGCCTCCGCTTGATCGTGGGTGACGAGGACGGCCGTGGCGTTGTCGGCGCGCAGGGCGTGCCATACGTCCCGGCGCACCTCGGCCCTCAGCGCGGCGTCGAGCGCGTTGAACGGCTCGTCGAGCAGCACGACCGGCGGGCGCGGCGCGAGTGCGCGGGCGACGGCTACGCGCTGCTGCTGCCCGCCGGAGAGATGGTGCGGCATCCGGTCCTGGAAGCCGGCCAGGCCTACCAGGTCAAGTACCGCGTCCGCGCGGCCGCCCCGGCGGGTGGCCCGGTCAAGGCCGTAGGCGACATTGCCCAGGACGGACAGGTGCGGGAAGAGCGCGCCTTCCTGGGGGACCACCGCGATCCGTCGTCGCTCGGGCGGCACCGCGGCACCGCGGATGGCGACCCGCCGGCCGTCGACGCGGATGTCGCCTTCGTCCGGCGCCTCGAAGCCGGCGATGCAGCGCAGCAGGGTCGTCTTGCCCGAGCCGGAGGGGCCGAGCACGGCCACCAGCGTGCCGGAGCGGACGGTGAGGTTCACACCGTCGAGCGCCTGGACGCGGCCATAGGCTTTGCGGACGTCGGCGATGCGTAGTTCCGCCATGTCAGCCGCCTCCCCGGGTGAGGACTCCGGTGCGTGCCGACAGCCACCAGGTGGGCACGGCGGCGATGAGTACCAGCAGGGCCGCGTAGGGTGCGGCGGCGGCGTACGCGGCGACCGACGTCCGTGTCCACAGTTCGGTGGCGAGCGTGTCAAGACCGGTCGGGCGCAGCAGCAAGGTGGCGGGGAGCTCCTTCATACAGGTGAGGAAGACCAGTGCGGCCCCGGCGCCGATGCCGGGCGCGGCCAGGGGCACGGTCACCGTGCGCAGTACGTACACCCGTCGGCGTCCGAGTGAGCGGGCGACCTCTTCCAGGCCGGGTGGTGCCTGGGCCACGGCGGAGCCGACAGCGGCCACGGCCAGGGGCAGGAAGAGCGCCGCGTAGGCGAGCGCGAGCAGCCACACGGACTGGTAGAGCGGGTAGGCGACGTTGATCCCGAAGAACACCAGCGAGAGGCCGATGACCAGGCCGGGCAGGGCGTGCGAGAGGTAGGTCAGGCGGTCAAGGGCGACGGCGAGCAGACCGGGCACACGGGTGGAGAGCAGCCCCACCGGCAGGGCGAGCAGCACGGTCAGACCTGTGCCGAGCAGGGCGACTCCCAGTGAGTTTCGTGCCGCGGTGGCCAGCTCGGCGATCGAACCGGGCCGTGAGACCCCCTCGATGGACCAGCGGAGGAGGCCGGCCGCCGGCACTCCGAGAGCCGTCGCGATCACCCCGGTGGACGCGAGCGCGGTCGGCCACCGCAGCACGCCCAGGTTCAGACGGGTCGGCGGTCGGGGCGCCCCGCCGCCGACGCGGGCGTAGCGGGCACCGCGCCGTCGGGTGAGCTGTTCGGCCAGGAGGACGAGAGCGGTGAGGACGACGAGCACCGTGGCGAGCACCAGCGCACCGGTACGGTCGAAGCCGAGGTTGACCGAGGTGAAGACCGCTCGCGTGAGGACGTCGACGCGCACGATGGACACGGCACCGAAGTCGGAGAGCACGTAGAGCGCGACGAGCAGCGCGCCTGCCCCCACAGCCGGCCGCACCTGACGCAGCGTCACACCGCCGACCGTGCGCCATGGCCCCCGCCCCAGTGACCGCGACACTTCCTCCTGCGCCGGGTCCCCGCCGGCCAGCGCGGCGGCGACCGGCAGGTAGACATACGGGTACGAGACCAGCGTGAGGACGAGTGCGGCCGCCCAGAAGCCCTCGAAGCCCTCGACGGTGGAGACCCAGGCGAAAGCGGCGACGTAGCTGGGGACAGCGAGCGGCAGCGCGGCGAGCAGCCCGAGCAGCCGCCGCATCGGTACGTCGGTACGGGTGACCAGGAACGCCAGAACCACGCCGAGTACGGTGCACGCCGCCGTGACTACCGCCGCCAGCGCCACGCTCCGGACGACCAGCGCCCCGGTGCGCGCCGTGAACAGCTCATCGGTGATCCGGGCCCAGCCTGCCTCGCTGACCCGTACGCCCAGGTAGGCCAGCGGAATGAGTGCGATGCCGACCGCAAGCGTCGCGGCAGCCGCCAGCGTCGGGCGCGGAAGGAATCGCCGCACCCGACGGAGGGCAAGGGCAGGCGGCGTGCTCAGACGAGCCCCGAATCCTTGATCATTTTGACCGTGGCCTCCAGATCGTCCAGGTCGTTGAGGTCGATGTCCGGCGCGTTCAGCGACGCGAGCTCGGGCAGGCCGGGGGCGGAGTCGACACCGGCCACCAGCGGGTACTCGTACGTCTCTTCGGCGAAGTAGGTCTGCGCCTGCTTGCCCAGGAGATGGTCGACGAACGCACGCACGTCGGGATCGTCGTCGGCCTTCTTCAGCACGCCGACGCCGGAGACGTTCACCAGGCTGCCGATGTCTCTGTCCGGGAAGAAGTGGTTCTTCGCCTTGAGGGCGTCGACGGTGGTGCCCTCCTCCTTCGCCAGCTCGTACACGTAGTAGTGGTTGACAAGACCGGCGGCGATCCTGCCCTTGTTCACGTCGGCGACGATGGGCGCGTTCCCTTCCCGGATCTGAGCGTCGTTCGCCTTCAGCCCCGTGAGGAACTCCTTGGTCCTGTCCTCGCCGTGCTGCACGCGCATCGCCGTGATGAACGCCTGGAACGAGCCGTTGGTCGGCGCGATGCCGACCTTGCCCTTCCACTGGGGCTCGGTCAGTTCGAACACGGACTTCGGCAGGTCCGAGCCGGGGACCTGGTCCACGGTGTAGACCATCGTGCGCACGCGGCCGGTCACCCCGACCCACTCCCCGTCGTCGTCCCGGTAGGCGTCCTGCACCTTGTCCAGCACCGCGTCGGGCAGCTCGGCGAACAGATCCCGCTTGGCCACGGCTCCCAGAGCCCCGGCGTCCTGGGCGAGAAAGACGTCGGCCGGACTCCGGTCGCCCTCCTCCTGGAGCTGGGCGGCCATCGCGGCGGTGTCGCCGTAGCGCACATCGACGGTGATGCCGGTGGCTTCCCGGAAGTCGTCGAGTACGGGCTTGACGAGGGACTCGCTGCGGCCGCTGTACACGGTGATCTTCTTGTCGGACCCTGCATCGGGCCCCGACTCGCTCGGCCCGCCCTGATCCGAGCCGCAGGCCGCGGCTCCCAGGGCCAGCACACCGCCGAGGGCGGACGCCGACACGAGCCTCATCCAGGGGGTACGCACCATCCCACTCCTCCGCTGCCGGCCGGGCTGCGCATGGGGCACCTGATCACATCGGGCAAACAGTCATTATTAGGTCAGGCTAACCTTAGGCGGCGGGGATGGCGAGGCAAGCGCGGCATCAGGGTGAGCGTCGCTCCAGGCCCGTCAAGATCGGCAGCACCGCCACGCGTTCAGGTTGCGCTGGAGGCCGGCGGAGCCGACCGCCAGGAGCGCTGCGGCGAGCGAGGCCGAGGAGAGCACGGTGAACAACTCGGCGTAGCCGCCCAGTTCCTGGGCCAGGCTCGCTCCGGCCCAGGGTGCCAGTGCTGCGGCGACGGTCGCCGGGGCGGCAAGGAGTCCGGACAGGCGGCCGTAGTGGGTGGTGCCCCAGCGGTCGGTGATGGCGGTTGCCTGGAGGAGGGTGAGGTTGCCTCGGACGACGCCGGCCAGGACGGCCAGGAGGATCAGGAGCGGGATGGGGCCCGGGACGAGGCCGAGCGCCAGTGTGGTGGCCCCGCCTGCCGCGAGCAGCGCGGTGGTGCGGGTGGCGACGCCGGTGCGACGGGCGAGGGTGGCGTAGAGGGTGCGGCCCAGGGTCTGTCCGGCTCCGCCAAGTCCCAGGGCCCAGGCCGCCGTTGTCGTATCCGCGCCGCGTTCCGTCAGGAGTGGTACGAGGCCGATGACGACCCCGTACACGGCGAATCCCGACAGGGTGAAGGCGGCGGCGAGCAGGAGGAAGGGACGGCCCCGCGCGATGCTGCGGTGCCCTTCGGCCGTCAGGTGGTCCGGTTGCGGGGGCGCCGGTGGCCAGGGTGCGCGCAGCGCGAGGGCGTGGGCGGGGATCGTGATGAGGGCGAGGATCGCGGCGAGGACGGCGTAGGTCACGCGCCAGCTCAGGTGGTCCGCCAGTGCGGCGGTCAGCGGGGCGAAGACGGTGGAGGCAAGTCCGCCCGCGAGGGTCACCACGGTGAGGGCGCGCACGCGGTGCGGGCCCCACCAGCGGGTGAGGGCGGCGAACGCCGGGTGGTAGAAGGTGGCTGCCATGGCTACCCCGGCGAGCAGCCAGGCAGCGACGAAGGTCGCCAGGTTCGGGGCGGCCGCGATGGCCAGTACAGCCGTCACGGCGATGACCGAGCCCGCGGTCATCACCAGGTGCGGGCCGCGGCGGTCGAGGGCGCGCCCCACGGGTATTCCGGCGGCGGCGGATACGAGAAGGGCCCCTGAGAAGGCTGCGGTTGTGGCCGCCGTCGACCATCCCGTGTCGGCGGTGATGTGGGAGTTCAGGACGGGGAAGGCGTAGTAGACGATGCCCCAGCTGGTGATCTGCGTGGCGCACAGCGCGGGCAGAACGGCGCGCGGCCGCGAGTGGTCCGGTGTTCCGGTTCCGGTCGCGGCCGCGTCTGCGTCTGCGTCTGCGTCGGTGCGGGACACGATGGTCAGCAACCGCCGGAGGTGACCGGCGCACCGACGCCGAGCTGCACCACGGCCGGGGTGGCACAGCAGCCCCCGCCGGACTCCTCCTGGCTCTCCGTTTCGTCGAAGAGTCCGGCGCCGCCGCAGACTCCGGTCTCCGGCAGGGTCAACTCGACGCGCTCGGCGGCCTCTTGGTCTCCGGCGAGGGAGGCGGCGATGGAGCGGACCTGCTCGTAGCCGGTCATGGCGAGGAAGGTGGGGGCCCGGCCGTAGGACTTCATGCCGACCAGGTAGACGTCCTGTTCCGGGTGCGAGAGCTCGCCCACGCCGTGCGGGTAGACGGTGCCGCAGGAGTGGACGTTGGGGTCGATCAGCGGGGCCAGCTCGACCGGGGCCTGCAGGCGCGCGTCCAGGCCCAGGCGCAGCTCGTTCAGGAAGGACAGGTCGGGGCGGAAGCCGGTCAGGACGATGACCTCGTCGACCGGGTCGAGGCGGCGCCCGTCCTCGGCCACGAGCACCAGCCGCTCATCCTCCCGCTCGACGGCGTCGGTGCGAAAGCCCGTGACGGCATCGGCGTACCCGTCGTCCACCGCGGCCTTGGCCGCAAGCCCCAGCGCGCCGCGGGCGGGCAACTGGTCCGCCTCGCCGCCGCCGAAGGTCGAGCCGCTGATGCCGCGCCGCAGGACCCAGACCGCATGGGTGCCCGGGGCTGCCTTGGCGAGGTCGGCCAGATGGGCGAGCGTGGTGAACGCGGAGGCGCCGGAGCCGATGACCGCGGTGCGCCTGCCCGCGTAACGGGCGCGTACGGCCGGGTCCTTGAGGTCGGGCACGCGGTAGGAGATGCGCGCGGCCGCGGCGCGCTCGCCGAGGGCGGGCAGGCCGTCACCGCCGATCGGGCCCGGCGTCGACCAGGTGCCGGAGGCGTCGACGACCGCGCGGGCGACGATCCGCTCCTCGCTGCCGTCGGCGTTCTGGACGTGCACGGTGAAGGGCTGCCGCTCGCGGTCGGCGTCGACGACCCGGTCGCGGCCCCGGCGGGACACGCCGGTGACCGTCGCGCCGAAGCGGACCCTCTCGCCCAGCACGTCGGCCAGTGGCTGCAGGTACTGCTCGGCCCAGTCGCCGCCGGTGGGATAGGCGGCGCCGTCCGGCCGCACCCAGCCGGTGGGGGCCAGGAGCTTCTCGGCGGCGGGGTCGACGACCTCGGCCCAGGTGGAGAACAGGCGCACGTGCGACCACTCGCGCACGGCGCTTCCGGCCTCCCGTCCCGCCTCCAGGACCAGCGGCTCGATACCCCGCCCGACGAGGTGCGCCGCGGCGGCCAGGCCGATGGGTCCTGCCCCGATCACCACGGTGGGCAGGGCGGTGGCGGGCGCGTCGTTGATCGGCTCAGTCACGGTGACTCCCACGTTGTTTCGACATCCGTCGATGGCTTGTGCCGCCAGCATTACACCTGCTTCGATATGCGTCAACATAGACATCCATCGAAGCAGTGGATTCGGATCATGGAGCATTTCGATGTCGCAGTCATCGGCGGCGGACAGTCCGGCCTTGCCGCCGCCTCGCCGTTCTCGCCCGCGCGGCTCAGCGCCCTGCCGGGCGCCTGGAGTTCGGCGGGGACGGTGACCGCTACCCGCACCGCGGACGGCCGCACCGTCGGAGCGGCCGGGATCGTCGCGGCCACCGGCGCCTTCGCCGACCCGCTGCGGCGCGTACTGTCCAGCGCGCGGGACTTCACTGGAGGGCGGCCATCTGGAGCGGCGGCCGATGTTCACGGCCTGGGCCCTCACCCTTTGATTCGACGTGTGTCAACATAGACGTATGTCGAATGCCAAGGTCCTGCCGCTGCTGGAGCCGGACATCGAGCCCTGCTGCCCACCCCTGACCGAGCGCCCACTGACCGCCGAGGAGGCGGTGCGGACGGCCGCGATGTTCAAGGCGCTCGGCGACCCGGTCCGGCTGCGGCTGTTCTCGCTGGTCGCCTCGCACGAGGGCGGCGAGGCGTGCGTGTGCGACATCTCCGACGTCGGGGTGTCCCAGCCCACGGTGTCCCACCACCTGAAGAAGCTGAAAGAGGCGGGGCTGCTCGCCTCCGAGCGGCGCGGGACCTGGGTGTACTACCGCGTCGAACCGGCAGTCCTCGCCGCGATGGGGCGGATGCTGGGGCGCGTTGCCGCCTGACGTACCGGCCCGTTGGCCAGTGACCGGTCCGCCGCCACCGAGGCGGCCCCCGTCGTGACGCGAACCCCATTCATAGACCTCTGTCTATGTTCAGGTGCGAGTCACCCTCCCTTCGCTCCCCGTTAACATAGACGTACTTCTATCTATGTCGTTGGTTGCGGCCAACGGCCGCCTGGCAGCCCGCACTTGGCGGGCCGACAGATGGAGGTGCGTCGTGGATGGTGTGCGCAAGGGGCTGGCGGGTCTTTCGGCCATCGGTCTGGCGGCGGTGACGCTCAGCGGCTGTGGCGGGGGCGACGGCGGCAGCGGCAGCGGCGATCAGCTGTCGGGCACCGTGAAGGTCGACGGATCCTCCACGGTCGCGCCGCTGTCCACGGCAGCGGCGGAGCTGTTCGGTGAGGAACAGCCCAAGGTCCGTGTCACGGTGGGCACTTCGGGCACCGGCGGCGGATTCGAGAAGTTCTGCAAGGGCGAGACCGACATCTCCGACGCCTCGCGGCCCATCAAGGACGAGGAGAAGAAGGCCTGCGCGGACGGCAAGGTCACGTACGACGAATTCATGGTCGCCAATGACGCGCTGACCGTGGTCGTGCCCAAGTCCAATGACTGGGCCGGGTGTCTGACCGTCGACCAGCTCAAGAAGATGTGGGAGCCCGGATCAAAGGTCAGCAACTGGAAGCAGATCGATCCCCGGTTCCCCGACGAGCCCCTCAAGTTGTTCGGCGCGGGCACCGACTCCGGCACCTTCGACTACTTCACCGAGAAGATCAACGGCGAAGAGGGCAAGTCCCGCACCGACTACAGCCCGAGCGAGGACGACAACGTCACCGTGCAGGGCGTCGCCGGCTCCAAGGGCGGTCTGGGCTACTTCGGTTACTCCTACTTCGAGGAGAACACCGACAAGGTCAAGGCTCTGAAGATCGACGGCGGTGACGGCTGTGTCGCACCCAGCGTCAAGGCCGCGCAGGACGGCACGTACAAGCCGCTCTCCAGGCCGCTGTTCATCTACCCCTCGCAGAAGGCCCTGGACCGGGACGAGGTCGAGGCGTTCGTCGAGTACTACGTGGAGAACAACGCCGACGTCGCCAAGGACGCCAAGTTCATCCCGCTCAACAGCGCGCAGGAGAAGGAACTCAAGGCCACCTTCGACAAGTTCAAGAGCGGCAAGGAGTAACCGTGCCCGCCCGGAAGAGCCCGAAGGGAGAGAGCGTCCCGGGTGCCGGTGGGGGCCCGCGCCTGGGACGCTCCCGCCCCCGCCACGGCGAGCGCGTCATCCGGATCGGCCTGGTGGCGGCCGCCCTGGTCTCCATCGCCACCACCATCGGCATCGTCGTCTCGCTGATCGAGCCAAGCGCCCGCTTCTTTGGTGAGGTCTCCGTCAAGGAGTTCTTCACCGGCACCGAGTGGACCCCGCTCTTCGAGCCGCCCCACTACGGCGTGCTTCCGCTGGTCGCCGCGACGCTGCTGATCACCGTGATCGCCCTGCTCGTCGCGCTGCCGCTGGGTCTTGCCAGCGCGATCTACCTTTCCGAGTACGCGACGCCGCGCACCCGCAAGGTCCTCAAGCCCGCACTCGAACTGCTCGCGGGCATCCCGACCGTCGTCTTCGGCTTCTTCGCGCTGAAGTTCCTCACGCCGAGGCTGCAGAGCATCTGGCCGTGGGGTGAGGGCCCCGACATCTTCAATGCCCTTTCCGCAGGGCTTGTGATGGGCATGATGATCATCCCGACGATCGCGTCCCTGTCCGAGGACGCGCTCTCCGCCGTGCCGCACTCGCTCCGGGACGGGGCGTACGCGATGGGGGCGAGCAAACGCGTGGTGGCGACGACCGTCGTGGTGCCCGCCGCGCTCTCCGGGATCGTCGCCGCCTTCGTCCTCGGCGTCTCCCGCGCGGTCGGCGAGACGATGATCGTCGCCATCGCCTCGGGCAACCGGCCCAACCTCAGCTGGAATCCGCTGGAGGCGATGCAGACCATGACGGGCTTCATCGCCCAGGCCGCGAGCGGCGACGTGCCCGTGGGGACCGTGGACTATCACACCCTCTTCGCCGTCGGACTGCTCCTGTTCACGCTGACGTTCGCCATGAACGCCGTGTCCATCCGCCTGGTCCGCCGCTTCCGGGAGGTGTACGAATGAGCGCCCCTACACCGCCCGTCATGACCAAACCGGTGCCGCCGACCCCGCTCGGCCGCAGGCGCCCCCGCCCCGCCGACACCCTCTTCCGCCTCGCCCTGCTCGCCTCCCTCGCCATCGCTCTGCTCTTCCTCGCGATCCTGATCGGATACGTCCTCTACGAAGGTGTGAGCCGCCTCGACAGCCGGCTGTGGAACAACTTCCCCTCCATCCGCCACCCCGAGCGGGCCGGTGCGCAATCCGCGATCTGGGGCTCGGTGTGGGTGGTGGGCCTGACCGGCCTGCTGTGCCTGCCCGTTGGAGTCGCCGCGGCCATCCACCTGGAGGAGTACGCCGACCCCACGCGCTGGTACAACCGCTGGCTGGAACTGAACATCCAGAACCTCGCCGCGGTGCCCTCCGTCGTCTACGGCATCCTCGGGCTCGGCCTGATCGCCCGCGGCATGGGACTTGGCACCACGATCCTCACCGCGTCCCTGACCCTCGCGCTGCTCGTCCTGCCCATCGTGATCATCGCCTCGCGGGAGGCGATCAGGGCCGTGCCGAACTCCATCCGGCTCGGCTCGCTCGCCCTCGGCGCCACCAAGTGGCAGACCGTGTGGCGCCAGGTCCTGCCCGCCGCACTGCCCGGCATCGCCACCGGCTCGATCCTCGCCCTCTCGCGCGCAATGGGCGAGGCCGCGCCGCTGCTGCTGCTCGGTGGGCTCACGTACGTCGCGTTCAACCCGGACGGCATCAACTCCGCGTTCACCGTCCTGCCCATCCAGATCTTCAACTGGACCAGCCAGTCCCGCGAGGAGTTCGCGGCGCTCGCCGCCGCGGCCATCGTCGCCCTCCTGTTCCTGCTGCTCGCGATGAACTCCCTCGCCATCTTCATCCGCAACAAGTACGGAAAGCGCTGGTGACCCCGCCATGTCCGGAACGGCCCTGACCGACACGGCCCCCGTCGACTTCGCGCCGAGCGGCTCCGTCTTCGACATCAAGGACCTGTCCGTCTTCTACGGCGACTACGAAGCCGTACGCGAGGTGAACCTCGCCGTCCGGCCGCGCCAGATCACCGCCCTCATCGGCCCGTCCGGCTGCGGCAAGTCCACGGTGATCCGCTGCCTCAACCGCATGAACGACCTCATTCCCGGCGCCCGGGTGCGGGGCAAAGTCGCCTACCACGGCGAGGACTTGTACGCCGAGCACGTCGACCCCATCGAGGTGCGCCGCCGTATCGGTATGGTCTTCCAGAAGCCGAACCCCTTCCCCAAGTCCGTGTACGACAACGTCGCCTACGGCCCGCGCGTGAACGGCGAACGCGGCCGCCCCACCCTGGACGGCATCGTCGAGAAGGCCCTCAAGGACGCGGCGCTGTGGGAGGAGGTCAAGGACAAACTGGGCGGCAGCGCGCTCGCCCTCTCCGGCGGGCAGCAGCAGCGGCTCTGCATCGCCCGCACCATCGCCGTACGCCCCGAGGTGATCCTGATGGACGAGCCCTGCTCGGCGCTCGACCCCATCGCCACCGCCAAGATCGAGGATCTGATGGAGACGCTGACCACGCAGTTCACGATCGTCATCGTCACGCACAACATGCAGCAGGCGGCCCGCGTCTCGCACCGCACCGCCTTCTTCACCGCCGACGTCGACGACAAGGGAGAGCGGCACGGGCGGCTCGTCGAGGTCGACGACACCGAGAAGATCTTCGAAGGGCCGAGCGACCAGCGGACCGAGGACTACATCTCCGGCCGGTTCGGATGACCGTCATGGCAGCCGAAGCGGGCACCGAAGCAGAGCGGGGTCAGCGGGAGGAGGCGCGACGGCTTCTGCCGACGCTCCTCGTCGCCGACCGGGACCGGCAGCTGCTCTCCCGCGTCCAGCACGAACTGGCCGACCAGGCACTGGAGATCACCGTCTGCCAGACCCTGCCGGAGCTCCTCGTGGAAGCCGCTGCCACACTCCCGGACACGGTCCTTCTGGACATCGGGCTCCCGGGCGCTGAACTGCCCTCCACTGTCCGCCTGTTGCGACGCCGGCTGGCCCTGACCGTGGTCCTGGCCGCAGGGCCCGACCAGGGCGAGCTGATCTCGCTGGGCCTCGCCGCGGGAGCCGCCGCGTGCCTGCCCCGGCCCTACAGCCCCCTCGACCTGCTGCGCCTGGCCACGACAGGCACCGCACCGACCGGCCCGCAGCCGCTCCTCGTCACGTCCGGGCCCTTGCGGGTGGGCGACCTCGAACTCGACCCGGTCGGCTACCAGTTCCGCCGCGGTGGCGCCGCGACGATACTTCCACTGCGCGAATTCCAGCTCCTCGCCTGCCTGATGGCCAAGCCCAACCAGGTGCTCAGCCGCGAGTCCCTGCTCGACCAGGTCTGGGGCAGCAGCTACGTCCCCGAAAGCAACACCCTCAGCGTCCACATCGGCCGCCTGCGCAAACGCCTGGCACAGCCGCCCGCCAGCTGCTGCACCATCGACGCCGTACGCGGCCTCGGGTACCGCCTCACCTGTCCGTGATCGACCGCACGTTCGTCACTTCGTAAACTGACCCGGTGGACGATGCAACGGTGGGCGCTGATGCAACGGTGAGCGCTGTCACGGCTCCGGACGAGACCTGCGAGGGCTCCCTCATCGGCCGCCCCCTCGGCCGTGCGGAGGCCGAAGAGCTCGCCCGCTCCCTCAAGGCGGTCGCCGACCCCACCCGGCTGCAGCTCCTGAGCCTGATCGCCTCCGACCCGGCGGGCGAAGCCTGCGTGTGCGACCTCGCCGACACCCTGGAGTTCACCCAGCCCACGGTCAGCCACCACCTGAAGATCCTGGTCGACGCGGGGCTCCTCACACGGGAGAAGCGCGGCACATGGGCCTGGTACACGATCGTTCCCGAGCGCCTGCGCACGGTGGAGAGCCTTCTCGCCTGACCTCCCCTCGCTCCCCCGATTTCATGGACAGGCTTCTATCAGGCTGGGATTCTGGGGGCATGCCGACGTCACGGGCACAGGGACGCGCCGTGGTGTGCACGCCCACACGGGGCATCGCCCTGGACCGGGCGACCGCGATACGCACGGCCGCGGTCCTGACTGCCCTCGCCGACCCCGAACGACTACGTGTGTTCAGCCTGCTCGCCCTCGCGGGCGCGGGCGAGGTGTGCGCATGCCGCCTGGCAGAGGCCCTGCCGCGGTTGGGCCCCGAACTGCTCGACGCCCACCTGGAGCAACTCCTTGGAGCCGGGCTTGTCGCCCGCCACGGGCGCGACGGCTGGGCGTATTACCGCCTCACGAGCGATGGCCGGGCGCGCGCTGCGGCTCTGCTCGGCAGCGCACCTTCTCCCGCGCTCGTGCCCTGATCCTTCCGCTCACCGTCGCCCGCCCCGTGCGGTGGAGGTCAGGAACGCGGCCCGAGAAGGCCCGCGATCTCCCGGGCGGCATCGCGGGCCGGGCGGCCGACGCCGATCAGGGTGGCGGAGGCGGGTCCGGTCCAGTCGCCGTAGCCCAGCAGGCGCAGGCGCGGCTCGTCCGCCGCCCTGGTCCCGACCGTGGTGATGTGTCCGCGTGAGCCCCGGAGTTGGAGCGGGGCCAGGTGGGAGAGCGTGGGCCTGAAGCCGGTGCACCAGATGACCGCGTCCGCTTCGGCACGCGTCCCGTCGGCCCACTCCACGCCGTCCGAGGTGAGCCGGGCGAACATCGGAGAAGCAGTTCGGTGTCGTACGCGAGATCGGCGGCGATCTGGGCGCCGGAGTTGCCGCCGACGACGACCACGACGCGCTGGCCTGCGAACTCGGCCGGGCTGCGGTACTCGACGGTGTGGAGCTGTTGTCCGGCGAACTCGGACCGGCCGGGCGCGGCGGGAAGGAAGGGGCGCCACCAGGTGCCGGTCGCGCTGATCACCACGCGGGCCCGCCACACACCGGCGTCGCTCTCCACGCGCAGGGAGGCGCCGTCCCGGTGCACCCCGCGCACCGATACGGGCCGCATGAGGGGCAGTTCGTAGCGGTGCTCGTACTCGCTCAGGTACGTGACGACGTGCGCGGCGTCCGGATACGTCTCCCCGATCTGTACGGGCATGGGGCGGCCCGGCAGCGCAAGTGGTAACCGGCGGCGAGCCCTGCCTGGCCGCCGCCGATCACCACCACGTCCACGCGTGACGTCATGAACTCAGGCTCGTGGCCGCGAACTTCTTGCGCCAGGCGAGCGCGACGTACACGAGCGCGATCAGCACAGGCACCTCGATCAGCGGGCCGACGACGCCGGAGAGCGCCTGGCCGGACGTGACGCCGAAGGTCGCGATGGCGACCGCGATGGCCAGCTCGAAGTTGTTGCCCGCCGCCGTGAACGCGAGGGTCGCGGTGCGGTCGTAGGCGAGGCCGATGGCCTTGCCGAGCAGGAACGTACCGAAGAACATGATCGCGAAGTAGACCAGCAGCGGCAGCGCGATCCGGGCCACGTCCAGCGGCTGCGAAGTGATCGTCTTTCCCTGGAGGGCGAAGAGGACGACGATCGTGAAGAGCAACCCGTAGAGCGCCCAAGGGCCGATCCGGGGAAGGAAGTTGGACTCGTACGTCTCGCGGCCCAGCTTCTTCTCGCCGATCCGGCGGGTGAGGAAACCGGCCGCCAGGGGCACTCCCAGGAAGATGACCACGTTCAGGGCGATCTTCCACATGGAGATGTCGAGCTGCTCGCCGTCGCCGAGGCCGAGCCAGCCGGGCAGCAGGTCGAGGTAGAACCAGCCCAGCAGGCCGAAGGCGATGACCTGGAAGACCGAGTTCAGCGCGACGAGAACGGCGGCGGCCTCGCGGTCGCCGCAGGCCAGGTCGTTCCAGATGATGACCATGGCGATGCAGCGGGCCAGGCCGACGATGATCAGGCCGGTGCGGTACTCGGGCAGGTCCGGCAGGAAGATCCATGCCAGCGCGAACATCACGGCCGGGCCGACGATCCAGTTGATGACCAGGGACGATGCCATCAGCTTGCGGTCACCGGTGACCGCGTCGAGCTTGTCGTAGCGGACCTTGGCAAGCACCGGGTACATCATGATCAGCAGCCCGACGGCGATCGGCAGGGAGATGCCGCCGATCTCGACCTTGGCGAGGGTGTCGTTCAGGCCGGGGATGAGGCGGCCAAGACCCAGGCCGACGCCCATGGCGATGAGGATCCACACCGCGAGGTAGCGGTCGAGAGTGGAGAGCTTCGCGACGACCGAGGATTCCTCGGTCGTCGCGGTGGTCGCGGCTGCTTCGGTGCGGGTCACGGGCAGGCCCTCTTGTTGTCGGCGGCGGTGCGGGCGCTCTCGGCCAGCTCGGTGAACTGGCCTGCGAGCGAGGCGATGACGTCCGGGCGCAGCTTGTAGTAGGTGAAGCGGCCGCACGGCTCGGTCTCCACGACCCCGGCCTCGCGCAGCACTCTCAGGTGGTTGGAGAGGTTGGTCTGGCGGGCACCGGTCTCCTCCACCAGGTGGGTCGTGCACAGCGTCTCGCGGGCGAGCAGGGTCACGATCTGCAGCCTGAGCGGGTCGGCGAGGACCCGGATCAGCTCAGTGTCGACTGACGTCATCATGGGCTGATACTTTCACATCATTCGGAGCTGATACCAGTCCGGGCTGAATCACAGGGCCCGCCGAAAGGGTTCCCTCATGACCGCATCGCCGCTCCCGCTCTTTCCCGACGAGCGCCTTTTCGCCGGGGTTGCCCGCCTGGCCACCCGGCATGCGGGTCGTTTCTCGGTGGAGACCGTGCTGTCCGAGCGGCTCGCCGGTGAACGTCTGGACGCCCTCGCCCACGTCGAGCGCACGCCGGGCGGCGGGCCGCCGCGGGTGCTGTTCGTCTGCAGCCACAACGCCGGGCGTTCGCAGATGGCCGCCGCACTGCTGGCCCACCGCGCGGGCGACCGGGTGACGGTGTCCTCCGCCGGTACGGCCCCGGCCGGTGCGGTGGAGAGGGGCATCGCCCAGGCCCTGGTCGAGGTGGACGTGGATCTCGCCGATGCCTACCCCAAACCGCTGACCGACGAGGTCGTCAAGGCCGCCGACATCGTCATTACGGTGGGCTGCGGCGACGCCTACCCCGTCGTCGCGGGCCGCCGCTACCTACCTGGACTGGCCGGTCACGGACCCCGACGGCGCGCCCATCGCCGTCATCCGCGCCATCGCCGTCATCCGCGCCATCCGCGACGAGATCGACACGCACATCACCGACCTGCTCGGCACGCTGCCGGGCACCTGAACACTCCGCCCCACACCCCCTGTTGACCGCTCATCGCTACCGCTCATTACCTGTGAAGGAAGACCTCATGACCACCGCTCCCCTCGCCTCCGTGCTCTTCGTCTGCGTCCACAACGCCGGGCGCTCGCAGATGGCCGCCGGATTCCTGACCCACCTCGCGGGCGACAGGATCGAGGTCCGCTCCGCCGGCTCGATCCCCGGCGACCAGGTCAACCCGGCCGCCGTCGAGGCCATGAAGGAGGTCGGCGTCGACATCGCCGACCAGAAGCCGAAGATCCTGACCACCGAGGCCGTCCAGGCGTCCGACTACGTCATCACCATGGGCTGCGGGGATGCCTGCCCGATCTTCCCCGGCAAGAAGTACCTCGACTGGGCGCTGGAAGACCCGGCCGGCCAGGGAGTCGACGCCGTCCGCCCCATCCGCGACGAGATCAAGACCCGCGTCGAGGCGCTTATCGCCGAGATCGACGCCCAGCAGGAGGTATGAGCGGCCCGCGCCGACCTGAAGCCCCTGCTCTTCGGCAGTTCGATCTTCGTGGGCGGCTCGCTGACGACGACCACCGAGGTCGAGAACTTCCCCCCGCTTTCCCGAGGGGGGCGACGGTCCGGTCCTCACCGACAGCGCGGGCACCGTCCACCGCGCCAAGACCGTGACCATCTCGACCGGGTCCGGCTACCGCAAGCTCGGCCTGCCGCGCGAGGACGAGCTTTCGGGCCGCGGGGTTTCCTGGTGTGCGACCTGCGACGGCTTCTTTTTCCGTGACCGCGACATCGTGGTGGTCGGCGGCGGCGACACCGCCATGGAGGAGTCCACCTTCCTCAGCCGCTTCGCCAAGTCCGTGACGGTCGTGCACCGCCGCTCCAGCCTGCGCGCCGCGCAAGTCATGCAGAACCTCGCGTTCGCCGACGACAAGATCTCCTTCGCGTTCGACAGCGAGATCCACGAGATCCACGAGGCTGAGCGGTATCTCGCGACGCTCGGGCCAGCCCCGCCCCATTTCCCTTACCTGGCACGGCGGTTGACGGTCTGCGTATCGGTGTAAATGGCGTGCTCCTCCGGAAGATCCTTGTGCTGCTCGACGGCTCCAGGCAGTACGAGACGCACACCCAGTCCGGCTCCAGGGCCTGCCCCGCGTACAGGGCCGCCTCTCCCTGCAGGCGAGCGATCACCGGCACCTGGACGTCGACTTCACGGGACCGGGTTGAGGTCACAGCAATCGGTCGACCAGCCCGTCGACGTAGTCCGGGGTGAGCGGGCCCATGCCGAACAGGACGCGGATATACATCGGGGCCAGGATGTGGTCCAGCACGTCGAACGCGTCGGGTGCGTGCTCGCCGCGTTCGCGGGCGCGATCGAGCATGGACTGCAGCTGCCGGGTGCGTTCATCGCGGAGGTCGTCACGAGCCTGCAGGCCCTGCTGACCGTTGCTCGACAGGGCGACGGCCAGGCGCACCAACAACAGGCCGTCGGGTCCGGTGATCTCGCGGGCCACGTTGGCCGCGTAAGTGCGCAGGTCGCCGACCAGGCTCCCGGTGTCGGGCATCGGCGACTGCGCGTTGAGGCGGGTGAGCGCCACGTCGGTGAGCAGGGTCTCCAGGTTGCCCCACCGACGGTAGATGCTGCTGTCGGCCACGCCCGCGCGGGCTGCGACCTCGCCGACGGTGAAGTTGCCGTAGCCGCGCTCGTTGATCAGGTCGGTGACGGCCCGGTGTACGTCCGCGGCGACGCGGGCACTGCGCCCGCCGGGCCGCCGGGCCGGCTGTCGCTCGTTCATGCCCCCACCTTAACGCAGCTACGACTTGCGTTTGCGAGGCAACCCTCCTTACAGTCGCCTAACGCAGTCACTGACTGCGTTAGAGCGCTCAGGTGTATCGGCACCCGTGTCGACCGTGGCCGGGCGCAACTACCGATTGAGGGGGATCCCATGGCTGCATCGCATCCGACCGTAGGCAGTCGACCAAACCGGGCCGTGCTGCTCACGGTGACCTGCCTGGGCCAATTCATGGTCCTGCTCGACAACACGATTGTTGGAGCGGCGCTGCCCGATATGCAGCACCGGCTGCACACTCAGCTGACCGGTCTGCAGTGGATCGTCGACGCGTACGTACTGCTGGTCGCCATGCTGCTGCTGTCCGGCGGTGTCTTCGCCGACCGGTTCGGCCGCAAGCGGGTGTACCTGACCGGCGTGGCGGTGTTCACCGCCGCGTCGGTGCTGTGCAGCCTCGCGCCCTCGCTCGGCTGGCTGGTCGCCGGCCGGGTGCTGCAGGGCATCGGGGCCGCGGCGCTGAGCCCTGCCTCGCTCGCCCTGCTCGTCGCCGCCCATCCCGCGCCGCAAGAACGAATCAAGGCGATCGGGCTGTGGGCCGGATTCAGCGGAATCGGTCTGGCAGCGGGCCCCGTGGCCGGCGGAGTGCTGACCGATGCCTTCGGCTGGCCCGCCATCTTCCTGGTCAATCTGCCCATCGGCGTGGTCCTTCTGCTGGTCGGTCTGCGCAGCCTTGAAGAGACCCGCAATCCGAGCGCCCCCGCGATCGATATCCCGGGGACGGTGCTGTCCGTTCTGGGGGTGGGGGCACTGACCTACGGGTTGATCGAGGGTGGTGCCCGCGGCTGGACGTCGCCGGTGATCCTGGGCAGCTTCACCGCCGCGGTGATCCTCCTCGCCGCCTTCGTCGCCGTCGAAGCGCGTCGTTCCGCTCCGATGCTGCCGCTGCGGCTGTTCCGGCAGCGCCTGTTCACCGTGTCCAACACCGCGATGGTCGTGGTGGGGTTCGCGCTCATGGGTTCGTCGTTCTTCTTCTCCCAGTTCTTCGTGTACGTCCAGGGCAGCTCGATCCTGCGCGCCGGCCTGCAAACCCTGCCGGTATCCCTCGCCATGGTGATCGTCAGCCCGTACGCGGGCCGGCTCGCCGCCCGGTACGGCTTCCGAATCGTGGTTACCGCCGGCCTGGCCCTGGCCGGCCTGGGACTGATGGCGCTCGGCATGGTGCACGCCGACACCGGTTACGGGAACGTGTGGTGGCGCCTTGGAGTCGTCGGCATCGGCTTCGCGCTGACCCTGTCCCCACTGACGGGAGCCGCCATCCAAGCAGTCAGCCCGCAGGAAGGCGGCCTCGCATCAGGCATCAGCAGCACCACCCGGCAGATCGGCGCGGTACTTGGCGTGGCGGTACTCGGAGCCATCGTCCGCACCCGGCAATCCGGCGGCGCCTCCTTCGAGACCGGCCTCAACAGCGCCTTCCTCGCGGCCGGCACCGTCACCTTGGCCACCGCCGTGTTCACCGGCCGGTGGCTGGCGAGGTCCAAGCCCGCGGAAGGCTCCGCGGCGCCGCAACGTTCCACCGAGCCAGATGCGGTGACCACCTCGAACGAGGCATCCGCGAACAGCCGTTGACGGCGACACGGGCTCGACATCCTCGACCGCAAGCTGGAACGGGCCTTCGAGCTGATGGATTCGGACGCTGGACCGCGACGACAGCGGAGAGCTGGACGAGCAGGAGCTGCGGCAGGCCACCGAGGAGTACTACACGAGCAGCAACCCTGACTCACCCGGAAACTGGCGGTCCCCGTCAGGGAGCAGGCTGCGTACTCAACAAGACCGATCACGGACGCCAAACGGCCCCACCGCCCGGAGGGGGTGGTGGGGCCGATGCGGACTCCGATCACCTGCACGCCGTATTCGTGAAAAGGCTTCCGCTCGGCAGGCGGAAGCCTTCCGAGGGTCAAGCCCTCTTTCCGAAGACAAGCACCTCCGTGGTGGCGATGCCCATGGGCGCCAGGAAGCCGGCCTCCAGGCTGCAGCCCAGCGTCGCGAAGAGGTCCACACAGGTCCGGCGAGGCATGGCGGCCGGGTAGGAGTCGTGCCCCGCGCCGCCCTGCGTCGCCCAGGCGCGCATCGCGGCCGGGTCCAGGCAGGTCTCTGTCATGACGTCGAAGACGATCCGGCCACCGGGGCGCGTGACGCGTGCCATCTCGAAGAAGTAGCGGGAGGCGCCGAGGAAGGTCAGCGTGTTGAAGACCTTGTGGGCCAGAACGAGGTCGACGCTGCCGTCGGGTGTCGGGGCGAGACTGCATCCGGCGGTCGGTCGGGCGACCACGCCGAAGGTGTCCACCAGGTAGTCGGCCCAGGGCGCCGCCGTCTCGTAGATCTCGTAGCGGCCCGGCGAACACTCCTTCAGCGTCTTCTCCAGATACCGGCCGGACCCGGGGCCGATCTCGAGGACCGTGTCCGGGGCGGCGGCGAAGACGCCGAGAGCGCGTAGTTCATCGATGGTGGACTGGGTGGCGCCAGGCGTCCCGTTCATGACCTCGTCGATGTAGTCACCGACCGACAGACCGGCCGCCCGTGCGGCCCGCATCGTCGCCTCGAACGGGATGAAATCGTCCACCCCACCCCGGGGGTTGGTGCTGCGCACGATGTCGAAGCCGGCACGTCCCAGGAGCCGCTTGATCCCCGACTTCAATGCTGACGTCCCTTTCCTTGCCGCCCTCATCGGCCCTGCCCCTCCCGAGCGGCCAGTGCCGCCGCGAGCCGGGGCGCGGCGAACGCCGTCCCGCAGGTGAACCGCATCAACGGCCCGAACGTCGCCGCCGCCTGGATCCCGGTGAAGTAGAGCCCGGGTACCGAGGAGCCGAACCCGGCGTCCAGGCGGGGATAGCCGGCGGTACGGGCGAGCAGGGCCCGCAGGGCGGGGTCGAGGAAGTCGACGGCGTCCAGGCGTACGCGGTACCCGGTGGCCGCCAGCACATGCCCGGTGCGCAGGGTGTGCGTGCGCCCCTGTACGTCACGAGTCGTCAGCTCGACGCCGTCGCCGTAGGCCCTGGCCCCGGTGATCCGCCGCCCCAACAGGGTGGGCACGACGCCGTCCAGGCGCGGCTTGAGCCACCACGCCCCGAACGGCCCGAGGACGCGGCGCACCAGCTTCAGCCGCACCTCCCGCGGCAGATACCGGAACGCGGCCGCGTGATGCACCACCCCGTACAGGCCCCACGAACGCCCGAGCGGTGTGTCCGGCTGCCAGTGCGGCGGCGGCGTGGGCCCGGCCCCGAAAGCCAACTCCGCCGTACGGGCGAGGAGTCGCACTTCCGAACCGGTCTCGTGGAGCAGCGCCGCGCTCTCCTGCGCCGACTGCCCGGCCCCGACCACGACCACCTCGCGTCCCGCGAACACCCCCAGGTCGGGATGGTGGGAGGCGTGCGAGACGAGCCCGTGGGCCATGTGCGAGACGAGCCCGTCGGCCACCAGCGGAGCGAGCGCGCCCGGCACGTGCGCGAATCCGTCCATCCCGCTGGCCACGACCACGGCGGGCGCCCGCACCTCTTCCCCGGACGACAGCTTGACCCGGAACCCGTCGGACTGCCGGGCCACCTGGAGCACCCGGACGTCCTCCACCTCCGGCACCAACTGCTCGGCGAACCAACGCCCGTAACGCACGAACAGCTCCACCGGCACGGTGTCGTGCCCGCCCAGGACGGGCTCACCCGCCTGCCGGCAGTACCCCTCCAGCGTGAAACCCGGATCGGGCGCCGACAGCATCGACGCCCTCGGCGGCGACTTGAGCAGCATGCCCTTGGGCATGTTCCGGTCCCAGCTCGCCATCGGCGAGCCGAAGACCCTGACGTTCAGGCCGCGCTCCTTCAGGTGCGCGGCGGTGGACAGGCCGTAGGGGCCCGCCCCGATGACAACGACAGATTTGGTGGTACGAGACACGAGAATCCCCCCTGACGCGGCGGCCCGAAGCGTGCTCGGGCGGGCCGCGTACCGGCATGGACTTGTGATGGGTGAGCACGTCGGAAGGGCGCGCGCGGCTGGGGCGAAGGGCAGGCCGTTCGGGCCGCGGACAGCGGCGGGAGCCCTGCTCAGACAGCGAGCGGCCGCAGGGAAGGGGGTCCGCGCCGGACAACCTCATCAGCCAGCAAGGACTCGACGGGGGAGGCTCGGGCGGGCAGCGGTGAGAGACGCGGTAGGCCACCGGCCACGCCCATGTCGCAGGGCGTGGGGAGGGGAGCGAACAGTCTTCGTACGAGTTCGCCGAGCGCGCCGTGATCCTGGCCCGCGGCATACAGCACCCGCCGTCGGCAGGCGCCGAGGCCGTGCAGCAGGATCGCGCAGAGCAACGTCAGTGCCAGGTGGGCCACTATGACCGGCGCCCCGGCGTGTACGGCGGACGGCCATGCCTCGTGCGGGGCGAGGCCGATCGAGTCGTCGGCTCGCACGAACCACCAGCCGACAGCCATCTGCGTTCCGTACGAGAGGAGCACCTGCCGCCGCAGCGGCGTCTCCTGGCCCGCGCCCGGCAGGGCGACCGCGAACAGCATCAGGGCTGCGAGGATGCGCGCGCCCCAGGAGGGGTGGGAGTCGAACGCCAGGTGATGGACCATGACGGCCAGCGCCGAGCCCACCCCGGAGAACAATGCCGCCCGGACGGCCGCCACCGGCACCGCGGGCGGCACACTGCCGCGACGGTGCGAACGGAACACAAGGACCGAAGGCGCCATGACCCACCCATGATGGGGCGTAAGCCGCCGGGTGTCACCACCTTCTGGAGCAACAACACCGCTTCAGGACAGGGCGCTTCGGGTCGCCGTCACGATCGGAGTCCTTGCAACCCTGACCGGCCGCGGCCGCCCGCGACATGGCCTTCGGCCGGTCACGGGCGGCCCCACGGGCCGTGCTCAGATCACAACACCTGCCCACAACGGATCATGGTCGGAGTGCGTGGCGTGGGTGGCATCGGCCCACTTGACGTCCGTTGCCGAAGGCACGAACAGGTAGTCGATCTTTCCTTGGCTGTGTGTGGATTCGCCGGAGCGGCAGTAGATGTAGGCGGGCGGGAAGGTCCAGATCCAGAAGCCCCGCTTGATCTCGTTGCCGCAAGGGCTGTCGACCTCCTTGGACTCGCCGTGCGCCCCTCGCTGGTAGTTCGGGTGGTAGAAGTTGTCCGTCGCTCCGGAGAGCGGGTCGTCGTTGAGATCGCCGCCGAGGACCTTGGTGTATCCGGCGTACGTGTTGGCGAGGATCCCCTTGGCGACGGATGCTTCATGACGCCTGGCCCGCAGGTGCGGGCCGTCGTTGCCCACGGTCAGGTGTGTGCTGCAAGCGACGGTCTTGCGGGACTCGGAGCGTACGCACAGCATCTCGCGCTGTTCGTAGCCTGCCGGTGACTCCAGCGGGTGCGCCACGGCTGTCGCCGCGTCGAAGCCCAGGTCGTTGCGGAAGAGAACGGCGTTGCCGAAGTCCGATGGGTGCTTGCACCTGGCCGTCGTGCCATCGCCCCCGGTGACCGGGTCGAACACCACGGTGTAGTCGGGCAGTTGGCTCTGCAGTCGCTCGTTCCAGTCCCGGCAGGTTTCCTGGAGCGTCATGAACGCCGGATCGCGGTCGTTGACGCTGCTCACCAGCGCGTCGGGCACCTCGTTGCCCTTGGGGCCGTGCTCCTCGTTGCCACCGGCCATGTTGAACTGCCCGATGGTGTATTCCGATGGGACGACGGCCGGTGCGGGTTCGTCGGCATAGGCGCCGGGCGCCCCGGCGACGACACCGGTTCCCAGCAGGATGCCGCTCAGTGCGAGCGCCGCTTTCTCACGTATGCGCATGCCTTCTCGGTTCCTCACTTCATCGCGCCGCTGTGCGGCTGGGTACGGAGCTGGTCACGCGCTGGGCTTGACGGCTGCCTTGAGCATCCAGTGGTCGCTGAGCTCGCCGAAGTCATAACGCCATGACCCGACGTAGATCGGCCGCCCTTGATCCAGGTCCCAGCCGTAGTCGCTGAAGAAGAGGTAGTCGAGCTTCGAACCGGCGACGTTGCGGCAGCCCTTGAGGTACCAAGGCCCGGTGGTGGTGCACTTCTCGTCCGAGTCGCCCTCGAAGTTGCCGTCGTAGAGGGGATCGATCTCGTCGTCACCGGGCTCGAGGTTGAGATCGCCGCCGATGATGGTGCGGTAGCCGCCGTTCTGCCAGTCCCGCGCCTGGTCACGGAAGTCCTGGGCGGAGGCCTTGCGCAGCGCCTTGGACGGGTCCGCGTTCTTGTTGGCGAAGTGGCTCGTGCAGGCCAGGAGCTTGTTGCCGCGGTCCTCGATGCAGGCGGCGCCCTGCGTGTGCTTCCCCCCGGGTTCCGACGTGCTGCCGAACGTCATGTCCCAGCCGGGCTCGCCCCTGCCGTCGTAGACCAGGTCGCTGCCCGGCAGCTTCTTCATCGCGATGGCGACGCCCGCCTCGTACTTGCCGCTCCGGGGGCACCGCACCGGGTTGTCCGTCCCGATGGTCTTGGCGGTGCGGTGGCGGACCACCCACTCACCGGAGGTGTCGCGGTTCAGCGCGGTCTCGAGCGGCGTGGAGTGCAGGCTGTCGCAGGCTTCCTGGATCATGACGACGGCGATCGAGTCGTCGTCCTGGACCCGGTCGACGAGCTCGTTGATCTTGCGCGACGGGCGGTCGCTGTTCGGACAGCTGTTGATGGCGCCGCAGATGTTCCAGGTCAGTACGCCGACTTTGGGCGGCACGCTGCTCGGTGCCGCGTCCGCCGCCTTGGCCGCCGGCGGGTTCGAGGCCGCCTGCGCGCCGGCCGGCTGGACTTGCACGAGCGCGAGGACCACTGCCGCGAGCGCCCCGCCCAGGACGGTCTTGCCTCGGATTCCTTTCACTGTTCCCCCCTCTGCCGTGGAGTGCGGTCACGGGGGGAAGCGGACGCGTACGTCCCGCCACCTGGCTCGCCCCCCGTTGAGCACATGGCTTGCTCCCGCTCCCGTGGTTGGCGGGAGCGGCTCTGCAAACTTTCTAGGGGCTGAACTTGGCGTGCTCAAGTCAACTTCGGGCCAACTCCGCCCGCCTCGTCCGTTCTCGTAGAGTGGCTCGCCGATACCAGCCAGGGGTTCTGGCTTCTGTACGGCGGGCTGTACACGTTCCTCGTGTTCGCGTTCGGTGTTGTCGCCATCCCCGCCGGACACCTCGGCCGCCGCCAGGGCAAACGCCTGGGCGGTCGCGACCGCGGCATGGCGCTGCTCGGTATCGTGACCGGCTGGATCCTGACCCTCTTCAGTCTGCTGCTGGTCCTGGCCTACGCAGGACTACTGGCCGGGCTGGCGTTCCTCGCCGACTCCGCTTCCTGAGCGGGCCCCTGTCCGAACTTCAGAAGCCGCACCGCCATTCCAGCTTCCGGCTCTTAGTGGCGGCGTAGGCGCAAGGAGCGAACACCCTTGAGTTCCCCGCCCCCTTGGGCACGCGGACGGCCCGCGGGCCGCGCACGGGACGAGTGCGACTCTTGGTGACCGGGCGCTCCACGGTTCCGATGGTGAACTCCCGTACCCCGACCCACTCGACGGCGGATACAGGACCAAGCGAACCCTCCCGCGCCCCGCGCCTCCCGAATGCCACGTCGTCTCCTCGCCATTCGCCCACACCGCTGCGGTGCGACCGCAGCCTTCCGCCGACGCCAGACGTGGGTCACCGCGGCTTTGGCCGGCTTCCGTGTCTGGCGGGTCCGCCGACGTCTGGCCCAGCTAGTCGTCCCGCAGCCGGACCAGCGCGCGCCCGGACGCAGGATCATGCTCCAGCACCACGTACCGGCAGAGGACGGCGAGGGCGACAAGGCAGCCGCTCATCTCCAAACCTTCCTCCACGATCGTGCCCAGCATGAGCACGGTGCTGTGGCCGTTCGCGTGCGCCCAGCCGTTGAACGCCTCGGTCAGCAGCGCGCCGCCCAGATAGACCGCCAGTGCGGCAAGGAGCCCGTGCCGCAGGTCACGCGGGAGCTTCCGCGCCCACAACACGGCGCATACGATGCCCGCCGCCGCGAGGACCGCGCCGGGCAGCACCCAGGCGTGCGTGGGCAGCGAGCCCCCTGCCCATTCCTTCCACGACTTGCCGACCTCGCCGAGGCGCTCGTGCAACGAGACCGTCTCGTCGATGCTGAGCAGTGCGGTCGCGGCGGCAAGACCCAGCCAGGACAGACGCCCCGGGCGCGCGCCGTGCCCGCTGAGCAGCGCGGCGGTCAGCGCCATGCCCGCCACGGCAAGGAGCAGCGCGCTGTTCCACCAAGTGGCCAGGTTGGCCTCGACGTCGACGTTCACCAACCTGCGGATGGTCGGTATGGGGTCGTAGTGGTTGTAGGCGCGCGTGGCGAGGTCGGCGAAGAGTAAGGCCGCGGTTCCGCCTGCGGCCAGCCGCAGGACGCGGCGAGCCGACGGTCTCGCGAGCTCACCCGCGAGCCGGTCGTGAATTTGATGATCGGTCATGCGTGCGAAGGATAGCGGCTTGATCAGAGGACGAAGCGCCCGGGGCGCCCCGTATGGTGCTCCTGCGGACAGACCTCCTGCGACTGCGCGTACGCGATCAACTCGGTCCCGGCGTTCCAACATCGAGGTGCAGGTGCGGCGAGCCGGAGTAGCCAACACCCGTACAGGTTGGGAGAGTTGAAGCGGTGCAAGGACTTCCGAGGGCTGTGACCGCTCAGTTGACACGCCTGGCCAGGCGGACGCGGCGTCACGCATCGCGGCGGCGCAGCACCGCCGTCGCGGCGAGCCCCAGCGCAGCCGTGTACCCGGCGACCAGCCACAGCGAGGGCCACGGCCCGAGACTGCCGACCGTCTCGGCGGTCGCGTCCGAGGTCTGGGTCAGCTTCTCCAGGGCGGCCGTCGGCGAGAGGCCCGCCACCCAGCGCTGGGCATCGCCGAAGAGCGGTCCGAAGAGGGAGGGCAGGAGCAGCAGCCCGATGACGGTCGTGACCGCGCCCGCCGAGTGGCGTACGAGTGTGCCGACCGCGAGCCCCAGCAGACCCGCCACGGCGAAGCTGCCCGCGATGCCGAACAGGGCCGGGAACGGCTCGCCTTGGGCGTACTTTCCGGCGGGCAGCAGCGCGTCGCCGAGAAGGAAGGCGAGCGTGCAGGAGATCAGCGCCACCCCGTACACCAGGCCCGCGATCAGTGTTGCCTTCGCGGAAAGGACGGTGGCCCGACGCGGGTTGGCCGCGAACGTCGTGCGCACGGTGCCGCTGCTGTACTCGCCGGTGACGAGCAGCGCACCGACGACGGCGGCCGGCATCTGGGCGACGACGGAGAGGGTGAGGCTGCCGCCGAGCACGGTGTCGTCCGGCTGCAGGCTTCCGGTCGCCGCCACGAACACGGCTCCGATGACCGGCATGAGGGCGGTCACGGCCGTCGTCCAGACTGTGGAGCGCACACTGCGGAACTTGATCCATTCGTACGCGAGTGCCTGCGGGTAGCCCGCGCGGGCGTCGGCCCTGTCGATGCTGTCCGTGTTGTCGGTGTTGTCGGTGTGCGCGGTGACGTCGATGTGCGCGGTCATCGTGCGGCCGTCCCTTCCTGGTGCCGCCCCGCGGTCCGGTACTCGGCCGCATCCTGCGACAGAGCCGTGTAGACCTCCTCCAACGAGGAGCGGGCGGAAGTGAGTTCGTGGATCGCGAGACCGTGGTCACGGGCCAGGTCGCCGATGGTCGCGGCGTCCGGGCCCTCGACCTGCCAGCCGCCGTCGGGGGCGAGCCCGACACGCGCTCCCTTGGCCTCAAGGAGGGCGCGCAGCTTCTCGGGCTCAGGGGAGCGTACGAGCGTGTGGGCACGGGAGTTGGTGTCGATGAAGTCGCGGATGGTGGTGTCGGCGATGAGACGGCCACGGCCGATCACGATCAGGTGGTCGGCGGTCAGTTCCATCTCGCTCATCAGATGGCTGGAGAGGAAGACCGTACGGCCGTCCGCCGCGAGGGACTTGAGCAGTGTGCGGATCCAGCGGATGCCCTCGGTGTCGAGGCCGTTGACCGGCTCGTCGAGGATCAGGACCTGCGGGTCGCCGATCAGCGCGGCCGCGATGCCGAGGCGCTGTCCCATGCCGAGCGAGAAGCCCTTGGTGCGTTTGCGGGCGGTGGCGGGCGGAAGGCCGACCAGTTCCAGGACTGCGTCGACGCGGTGGCGCGGGAGGCGGTTGCTCACCGCGAGCCCTGCCAGGTGCTGGTAGGCCGAGCGGCCGCCGTGCACGCCCTTGGCGTCCAGGAGTGAGCCGACCGTGCGCAGGGGCGCCACGAGGTCGGCGTAGGGACGGCCGCCGACGGTGACCGTGCCGGCGCTGGGCGCGTCCAGGCCGAGGATCAGCCGCATGGTGGTGGACTTGCCGGCGCCGTTCG
Source organism: Streptomyces sp. NPDC086554 (assembly GCF_040686095.1). Taxonomy (NCBI): domain Bacteria; kingdom Bacillati; phylum Actinomycetota; class Actinomycetes; order Kitasatosporales; family Streptomycetaceae; genus Streptomyces; species Streptomyces sp. NPDC086554. The sequence continues at coordinate 143,227 of NZ_JBFBJK010000009.1, read as the reverse complement.
GGCCGAGGAAGCCGGTGACCCTGCCCGGCCGCACGGTGAACGAGAGCCGGTCGACGGCGATCTTGTCGCCGTAGCGCTTGGTGAGTTCCGTTGCCTCGATCATGTTCTCGACGCTACGGAGCGGAATGGGCGGGGGCATCCGCCGCCGGGAGTCGCCCGCTACTCCCGGCGGCGTAGCTCACCCCTCGGCAAGTTATCCGCTCCCCGGCCGCACCAGGCCCGTCTCGTACGCGAGGACCACCAGCTGGGCCCTGTCCCGGACGCCCAGCTTGATCATGGCCCGGCTGACATGGGTCTTGGCGGTCAGTGGGCTCATGATCAGCACCCTGCCGATCTCCTCGTTGGAGAGCCCGGCCGCGACCAGGGCCATCACTTCGCGCTCCCGCTCGGTGAGCGGGGCGAGGCGTTCGGCTGCCGCCGCCTCCGGAGCCTTGAGGCGGGCGAATTCCTCGACGACGGAGCGGGTGACGGCGGGGGCCAGCAGGCTCTGCCCCGCGGCGACCGTGCGGATCGCCTCGCGCAGGTCGTCCGGCTCGATGTCCTTGAGGAGGAATCCCGCGGCGCCGTGCCGCAGCGCCTCGAAGACGTAGCCGTCGTCCTGGTAGGTGGTGAGCATGACCACGCGTACGCCGTCGAGGGTGCGGTCGGCGGCGATGCGGCGGGTGGCCTCGATGCCGTCGACTCCGGGCATGCGGATGTCCATCAGGGCGACGTCGGGGCGGGTGGTGCGCACCGCCTCGACGGCCTGCGCGCCGTCGGCCGCCTCCGCGACGACGACCAGGTCGTCGGTGAGGTCGAGCAGGGCACGGAAACCTGCCCGTACGACGGTCTGGTCGTCGGCGAGGACCACGCGCACGGTCATGGCCGTCCTCCGTCGGTGTCGTCCTCGGCAGGCAGTGCGGCCAGCACTCTGAACCCTCCGCCGGGCACGGGACCGTACTCGATGCTGCCTCCGACCGCCGCCGCGCGCTCCCGCATCCCGATGAGCCCGAAGCCGGCGGCCTCACGTCTGGCGTGGTCGCCGGACCGGGAGGGCGGCCCGTCGTCCACGATCTCCACACTGAGCCGCCCGTCCCTCCGGACCACGGAGACCGCGGCGTGCCGGGCGTCCGCGTGCTTGGCCACGTTGGTCAGCGCCTCCTGGACGATGCGGTAGGCCGCCAGTTCGGCCATGGACGACAGGCCGCGGCCCGCCGCCCCCTCGTGCCGCAGCGTGATCTCGACGCCGCTGCCCGCGAACCGGGCGACGAGGTCGTCGAGTTGGCCGAGCCCTGGTGCGGGCACCGGTGGCGGGTCCTCGCGCTCCCGCAGCACGGTGACCGTGGCCCGAAGCTCCCGCACGGCCTCCTTGCCCGAGTCCCTGACCTGCCGCATCGCCCGCCGCGCCACCTCCGGCTTCGCGTCGAACGCGTCGAGCGCCACCCCGGCCTGCACGGTCATCGCGGCGACCGTGTGCGCCACGATGTCGTGCAGTTCACGCGCGATGCGCACGCGCTCCTCATGCACCCGTCGAGCGGCCTCCCGTTCCCGGTCCTCCTCTGCGCGCGCCGCCCGGGCCGCGTAGGCGACGAGCAACTCCCGCCTGGTACGCACTGCTTCACCCAGCAGCAGCGGGACCAACGGCCAGAGCAACTCCAGCATCGGCAGCCCCTGCGGATTGGCCACGTCGTGCCCCACCCGCAGCGCCACCGCCCCCGAGGCGAGCGAGGCGACGAGCCCCGTCCACACGGTGCGCCGCCGGTTGCCGAGAACCGCCACCGTGTACAGCGCGACGATCACCGGAAGATTCAGCAGCTCCCCGATGTGCCCGTGCAGCGCCCATCCGGCGCACGCGGCCCCGGTCACCACGGCCACCGGCACCGGCCACCGCCGGCGCCACACGAGCGCGACGAGCGAGACGGTGAGCAGCAGCCAGGTGACCCCGTCGGCCTGCCGGTATCCGGGGTCGTTGACCGCCGCGTCCGGTCCGGTGAAGATCCCCACCGCCGCGGCCACCAGCAGGTCCGCGGCGAGCGGTGGCAGGGCCCGCACCCTGCCGGCCAGCCGGTCGAAGGTCGTCACGACTCTCACCGTAGGGGGCGGCTCGTCAGCGTGCATACGCCCGCCGGAGTAGCCAAGGCCAGGGATGCGCCCGATCCGACCCTGAGTTTTCCCCGAGATACCCCTGAGATGTGTCAGGAATCTTTGACAGGCCCCCGGAACCGGTGTCTGGGCGTGATCGTCGGTATCGGCGTCCTGCTCGACACCTTCCTCGTACGTACAGTCCTTGTCCCCGCCCTGGCCCTGGACATCGGCCGCTGGTTCTGGTGGCCGGGCAGGCTCTTCCACGCGCTGGAGCAGCGGGAATCTGCGCAGCATGAGGCGGCGCGGCAGGTCGAACACGCCTGATCCGTACTCCCCCTCGGCACGCCCCCGGTGCGACGGGCATCGCACCGGGGCTTCCCGCTCACCGGGCCGTCGGAGCGGGCACTCGCTCCTCCTCGGGCGCGGGCACCGGCCGGTCGGCCCGCCGCAGGGCCAGCACAGTACGGACGGTGACGACGGCCCGTATCACCGCGAGGAGCAGGCCGAGCCCGGCCACCGCGACGAGCAGCCGGCCCGCGTCGGGCGCGAACAGCAGCACCTCGCGGAGCGTCACGTCCATCTGCTCGGGCAGGACGTGGCAGGCGGTGCCCGCGGTCGCGAGGCAGCCGGTGACCGCCGCGACACCGCCCACCGCCGCGCGCCCTGGGGCGCGCAGCCGCCCGCCTCGATTGCGTACGCGCGGACGCACCACCCGGAACACCGACCATCCGACGACGGCGGTGAGTACGACGGTGATGGCGCCGAGCGTGATGAGCGTCCAGGTCAACCACGGGTCCTCGTGGACCTGTTGGGGCTCCCCGCCGAGCAGGATGCCCGCCGCGCCGAATGCAGTGTTGTTGAGCAGGTTTTCCTTGTTCATCGCGAAGGCGTTGTGCTGGACGACGACCGCGAGGTTCCGCTCCGGAACCAGGACCACGATGCCGTGATAGCCGGCGGTGGCACCGGAATGCCAGACCATGCGTGCGCCCAGGCCCTCGAGCTCGTCGTCCCGCCAGCCCAGACCGTAGCGGTGGCGATCATGGACGGAGATCGTCCCCTTGTGCATCTCCCGGAAGCCCTCCGGAGACAGCAAGCCACCCGTGCCGCCGCGAGCGCCCTTGAGCTGGGCGGCGGCGAAGGCGCTCAAGTCCTCGGAGCCGGCACCGAGATAGCCGTACGGCACGCCAGAGGTGTCGAAGTCCGCGGCGAACGGGCGGGGTTGGCCGAAGAAGAACCGGTGACCGGGCGGCAGGCCCCACCGATCGGCCTCCCCGGCGTCAGTGATGGCCCCCTTCATCCCCAGGGGCTTCAGCACATCCTCCCGCAAATGCTCGCCGAACAGCCGGCCGGTGACCTTCTCCAACAGGGCGCCGAGCAGCATGTAGTTGGCATTGCTGTACTCGTGCCGCTCCCCCGGCGGCGCGGACAGGGTGACACCGGCAAGCTCGCGGGCGAGACGCCGGATGCCGCCGGGCTCGTTGTCGAAGCGATCCGCGCGGGTGATGCCGTCCCGCTCCGACAGACCGCTCGACTGATTGAGCAACTGCCGTACGGTGACGGGCTTCTCACCCTCACCTTTGGGACGGAACCACGGCAGATGCCGCCGCACAGGCTCATCCAGCCCAACCCTGCCCGCCTCCACCTGCCGCATCACGGCCAGCGCGGTGACCGGCTTGGCCAGCGAGCCGACCAGGAACGGGGTGCGGGAGGTGATCGGCTCGCCGCGGCCGTCCCGCCCCCACGTGCGGCGGTGCACGACGTCGTCGCCGCGGATGACGGAGTACGCCAGGCCGGGCACACCGGCCCGCTTCATCTGCTCCCGCACGAAGGAGTCCGCCTCCGCGGTCACGTCCCGTTCCCCCGCGGGCTCCACCGCGGAGGCGGTCAGGGACATGAGCGCCATCAGCAGCGCCAGGCACACCACACCAACACCCCGTAACCACGCCAAGCCGGACCCAGGAAGCCTCATCGGCCATACGCCGCCCATCACTTGCCCCACCCCTCGCCGCCACACAGGGCGAACGCCCTGACGCCATAACCATATGGACGTACGGTTATTCTGGCAATACGGCGGTACGGTTACCCCATGCCACGCGTCGCCGATCACGAAGAACGCCGCCAGCAGGTCGCCGCCGCGGCGGGCAGGCTCATCGCCACCGAAGGGTTGAAGGCGGCGACAGTCGCCAAGACGGCAGCCGAGGCCGGGATCTCGGTCGGGCTCGTCCAGCACTACTTCCGCACCAAGGACGAGATGCTGGTGTTCACCTACCGCCACATCCTGGAGACGGTCGAGCACCGCCTCGCGGAGCTCGTCGTCCGGTCGGAGAAGGCCGGCACACGCATCGAGCACACCCTCCTCGACGGTCTTGCCGAAACCATGCCGCTGGACGAACAGCGCCGCCAGGAGTGCCGGGTCGCCCTCGCCTTCACCGGTCGGGCCGTCGACGACCCGGACCTCGCCGAGGTCAAGGCGGGCGCTCTGCGTCGACTGCGCTCGCTGATCGCGACAGCCGTCAACAACGCCAAGGAATGCGGCGAAGTACCTTCCACGACCGACGCCACCACCGAGGCGGCCCGCATCGCCGCCTACACCGACGGCCTCACCGCACACCTGTACACCGCCCCTGACGGGCTGCGCCCAGAGGCCGCACTTGCCGCTCTCGGCGACCACCTGGCCGGCGTGTTCACGGGCGAGTGCCGACTGCGAGGGAAGGGACCAGGCGTACGACCTGGCCGTAGCGGCTGACAGGGCGTCCGCAAGTTCCCGAAAGGACGTGCTTGCGTGTACGAACGCCGGGAATGAAGGTTCGACTCGATCTGGTGTCGCAGCGGCAAGCGGTTACGGCCGCCGGATCAGCACGATCTGCACCTGCGAGAGGAGCGCTCGCGCGGCAGCGGACAGAAACCGTTCGCCGGACTCCGCGGCATAACTCAGGGAGAAGAGCGGCACGCCCCCCAGCAGGACGACGCCTCTGGACGCCTCTGGACGCCTCCGGACGCCTCCGGACGACGCTGATGGAAACAGCTCACGCGATGTCACGGAATGGGAGAAGCGATGACGGTGGACGAGGCAGGACGGCACCCAGCGCGGCGACGCATGAGAGAGCGCCACGGAAACGGGACCGGGACGAGGTGTTCGTCGAGTTCACCAAGTCCATCTGCCCGGTCTGCAAGACGCCCGTCGACGCACAGGTCAACATCCGCGAGAACAAGGTCTATCTGCGTAAACGCTGTAAGGAGCACGGGCAGTTCGAGGCCCTGGTCTACGGGGATGCCGAGGAATACCTGTCGTCGGCACGGTTCAACAAGCCCGGCACCATCCCGCTGGTCTTCCAGACCGAGGTGAGGGACGGCTGCCCGAGCGACTGCGGGCTGTGCCCGGAGCACAAGCAGCACGCCTGCCTCGGCATCATCGAGGTCAACACCGGCTGCAATCTGGACTGTCCGATCCGCTTCGCCGACTCCGGCCACCAGAGCGACGGCTACTCGATCACCCACGAGCAGTGCGCGAAGATGCTCGACGCCTTCGTCGAGTCCGACCCGGCGAGGGCCTCAGCGACCATCACACCTGATGTCACGGCCGTGGTGTCACGGACGGTGGTTGGCGCCGTGGGCCAGGAGGGCGTCGCCGATGAGGCGGACTCCTCGGGACAGGCGGCCCAGTTGCTGGAGTTCGACGGCGTACATCCTGATGGAGTTCTCGATCACGGACGCGGACAGGCCCATCGCGGGCAGTTCCGCCCGGCTGGTCTCCAGGGCGATCCGCGCCGTCCGCACCTCGTGCTGCAGTTGGAGCTGTGCGTGCCGGGCGAGCAGTGCGGGATGGCGGGTCAGCGTCGGATAGGTGCCGTACCGGGCCGGGAGCAGGTCCTGCAGCCAGCGCATCGCTGTGCGTTCCCAGTCCGGGGTGCCGGGCGCCTTGACCTGGCAGGGCCAGTCGGGGCTGAGCGTGATGGAGGCAGTCTGGCGCATTCTCGTCGCTTCCGAGTGGTGTCGAACTCTGATCGAGACGTTGCTGTGGCGGCCTCGGCCCAGGGGTTGACCGAGGCCGCCGTGAGCGCTCCGGTGGATCCGAAAGCCGGGACCGGGCACGGGTGGGACGTGAGGAGGAGGCGTCACACCGCGTGTCGGTTTCCGGGAGGGCTTGGGGTCGCCCTCCCTGGCGTCTGGTGAATCCGGGGCGCTGGGCAAGTAAATATATATACCGCCGAGTACGCAAGGGAATGAAAAATTACATACGGAGGTAAGGGTGAAAATGCCCAGCGCAAGACGGGCAAGACGGGGAGGCGAGCCGAGTGGGGACCGGCCTACAGGAAGAAACCGTGCTGGTCGGCGACCTGCTCGTAGCCTTCGAGGCGCGCCTGCGTCCGCTCGGGGTCCGCGTCGGCCATCGCCTGCAGCAGAGCCGCGGACAGCAGGCCGGGCGCCGCGTACGAGTCGAAGACGAGCCGGGACCCGGTGCCCGCGGTCAGCGTCACGTCCGCCGCGTCCGCCAGCGGCCCCAGGGTGGGATCGGTGATCAGCGCGGTACGGAGCCCCACACTCCGCGCGGCCCGGAGCGCGCCCAGGGTCTCCTTGGCGTGCCGGGGCATGGCATAGGCAAGGACCCAGGTCCCGCCCGCCGCCCGGGACTGGAGCAGGGCGTCGTAGGCCACGCTGCCGCCACGGGTCACCAGGCGTACGTCGGGGTGGATGCGCCGGGCCGCGTAGGCGAAGTACTCCGCAAGCGACACCGAGATCCGCAGGCCGAGTACCGTCAGCGGCACGGAACCGGCCAGCTCGCGCCCGATGTCCAGCGCCTGGTCGGTGTCGGCGAGCAGGCGACGCAGGTTCTGCAGGTTCTCGATCTCGGCGTCCACGGCCTCCTGCAGCGCGTTGTGCCGGAACTGTCCGCTGCCCCCCGGGGAGCCCGCGACCGCGCTCAGGGCGATCGGCTGGAGCGCCTCCCGCAGGGCGGGATAACCGCTGAACCCGAGGGAAACGGCGAAGCGCGTCACGGACGGCTGGCTGACACCGACCCGTTCCGCCAGCTCGGTGATCGAGAGGAACGCGGCCTCGGTGAGGTGATCGATCAGGTACTGGGCGATGCGCCGCTGCCCCGGGGACAGCCGATGGCCGTCGAACAGGGCACGGACCCGCTCGCCGGGGGCGCGCTCATGGTCCGGCGACTTCCCGCCCGGCGTGATGGCGGCCGCCTGGGCGCGTGCCTGCTGCCCGGATGACACCGACGGGCCTCCCTCTCATGTCACTCGTCACCCAACATAGCTCACCCCCTGTGGCCACCCCTCCAGCCGTCCACCGCCGCCTGTGTCAGTGCGCCGGACCGAACAGCGGCGGGTTGAGGCGGGCGAAGGCTTCCCGCCAGGTTGTCGGCCAGGTTGTCGGCGACGGCACGGGCGGGGTCCCCGGGGGCGACCGGATACAGTGCGCGCTTCGGCAGTCCGGCTACTCGAGGAGGGGAAGCGTGACCGACACCAGCGAAACCCGATCCGCGGACGGTGCGGCGCATGCGACCGAGCAGAGTCGACTGCGCCGGCTGATGCGCTACATCCCTTTGATCGCCCCCGTCCTGCTGTGGACCGTGCCCTGCTGGGTGCTGCTGCACGCCGGCCAGCACTGGCCGCTCCCCGTGGCGCTGGGCGGTACCGCCCTGTTCGTCCTCGGTCTGATCGGTATGCCGCTCGCGATGATGCGCGGCCACGGCCGACGGCAGCAGGACCGGGCGGCGATCGTCGGGGACACCCTCCTCGGGGCCGGCTGGGTACTGTTCACCTGGTCCGTCCTGCTCGGCGTCCTGCTGCGCCTCGCCCTGACCGTGACCGGCGTGGGCGACGGTCAGAACCGGGCCCGGATCGTCACTTGGGCGGTCCTCGGCGTAGCCGCCGCGCTGCTCGCCTGGGGGTACGCCGAGGCCCGCCGGGTGCCACGTGTGCGTCAGCTCGACGTACAACTCCCGCGCCTGGGAGCCGGGTTGGACGGCACCCGCGTCGCCCTCATCACCGACACCCACTACGGCCCGCTCGACCGCGCCCGCTGGTCGGCGCGGGTCTGCGCGACGGTCAACACCCTGGAGGCCGACCTGGTCTGCCACACCGGTGACATCGCGGACGGCACGGCCGAACGCCGCCGCGCCCAGGCCGCTCCGCTCGGCACCGTGCGAGCCACCCGGGCCCGGGTCTACGTCACCGGAAACCACGAGTACTACAGCGAGGCCCAGGGCTGGGTCGACTTGATGGACGAGCTGGGCTGGGAGCCGCTGCGCAACCGTCATCTGCTGCTCGAACGCGGCGGCGACACCCTTGTGGTCGCCGGCGTGGATGACGTCACCGCCGAGTCCTCCGGCCTGGCCGACCACGGCGCCGATCTCGCCGGAGCCCTGGACGGCGCCGACCCCGACCTGCCCGTCCTGCTCCTGGCCCACCAGCCCAAGTTCGTCGACCGGGCCGCAGCCGGCGGCGTCGACCTCCAACTCTCGGGCCACACCCACGGCGGCCAGATCTGGCCCTTTCACCACCTCGTCCGCATCGACAAGACCGCCCTCGCCGGCCTCAGCCGCCACGGCGCCCGTACGCTCCTCTACACCAGCCGCGGCACCGGATTCTGGGGCCCACCGTTCCGCGTCTTCGCCCCCAGCGAGATCACCCTGCTCGTACTCCGCTCCCCGCAGCGACCCCCCACGCAGCCCCTGTAACGGGGGTCATGGCTGTGTGACTCAGACACTCTGGTCAGGCGAATCATGACGCCACCCAACTCGGCGACGTACTACAGGACTTGGGACCGCATCGCGCAGCTCGCGGCACCCGGGACGGCTGACGCTCTCGGAGAGTGACGCCATGTCGGATCCGCCGACGTACGCCACCGCTCCGTAGCGGCCCGTTCCGGCCGCGGACTCCGCATCGGTGTGCACCCGTACGTCACTGAAGTCGTGCCCTAAAGCGCGCTGGAACACGGCCATCACCACCACACTCCCCTGCCTGCTGCACTCCCCGGGCGTATGGCGCCATGACCGACCACAGGCTGGCCGGCCCGCCGTCACCACCGCGCCACGAGCTCCGGCGCGGCTGCGGGCCCGGGCGCAGGGCCGCCTTCGCCGAGGCCGATCCGATCCGCCCCGCCCCGCCGCGCCGCGCCCGGTACGGCAGCAGGGCCCGGACCGCGTGTCGCGGTCCGGGCCCTGCCCCATGCGGTGCCGCCCTGCGGCGGCGGTGCGTCAGTTCTGTGCGGTGTCGTCGCTCGTCTGCCCGGCGCCCTCGGTGCCCTCGGCTGCGCCTACCTTCTCGCGCATCTTGCGCACCAGCTCCGCCTTCTGGTCGGCGGCACCCTGGCGGTCGAGGTTGCGGTGCGGACCGTTGTTCCGCCGTTCGGCGCGGGACTGCTTCTTGCGCTGGCCGCCGCCCATGCCCACGGGGTTGTTGATGTTCTTGCTCACGGGTTCTCCCGGAATGATGTGAAGGATCTACGGATTCATCGATGGGGGACGGGCGCGGCGACATCGAAGGACGTCAGCAGGGGCCCATCACGCTCTCACTCGTAAATCGGCGTCTGGAAGAACATGACCAAGACGGTACCCGGTTCCGTCGGCCCCGCACACCAACTTTTCGCCGTACCGGCGTCAGCCGGGCCTTCGGCGAGGCGGGCCGGACGTGCGTCCACCCAAGAGCGGTGCGAGCGAGGGCGTCAGCAAGAACACCGGGAGCAAGTCCGCCGCGGGCGGCGTGAAGAACGGCTCCGACGCCGCGTCCGTCAGCCAGTGCGGCGACCAGGACCTCGGCTTCTGTGGACCAGCGGGGACATCCTGAACTGGAACACGTCCAAGCCGTACGACTTCTGATCCCCCACTCACCAGCAGCCATCAGACAGGGCTCCTCTCGCCGTCGCCCCTCTGACGGGTCCGGCCGATGCTCCGGAAAGAACCGCTGTCGGCCGGATGCCGCCTGTCCGCGGGCGTGAGCATGCCAATAGGCTGTGCGACCTTCGCGTGCGTCCTGGGGAGGTCTCGTGAACGGTCTCCGTGCGGTCCTTGTCTGTCTTGTGATCGCCTGTGCCGCGGTGGTGTCGCCGACGGCAGTGGCCGTGACGCCGGCCGCTGCCGATGCTGTTACCGATACTCCTGCTCCTGCTGCCGCGAATCCGAGTTGGTCGACGCTGCCTGTGCCGGCGGCGGCCCCGCCCGTGACCGTGAAGGATCTCGCCGCCCGCGGTCCCGGCGAGGCGTGGGCGACCGGGTACGAGCACGCCGCCGATGGACTGCGGCCGATGCTGTACCGGTGGGACGGCAGGGCGTGGAGCCGGGACGCCTCCTTCCCCGGCGCCGGTGAGCCGGGCTGGCTGGGCAAGGTGCAGTTCGTCGGCGAGGAAGTGTGGATCTTCCACAACCGCGACGGGGCGGGGGAGATACTGCGCCGGTCGGCGACAGGCGGCTGGAGTGCCGTCCCGCTGCCGCAGACCCTGTCGGTCTACCAGGACTTCGCCGCGGTACCGGGTGCCGCGTGGGTGGTCGGTGAGGACGACACCGGGCTGAAGGTGTTGCACTACGACGGCAGCGACTGGACCACGCAGTCCGCTCCGGACGGCGTGCTGTACCTGATGGGGATCACCACGCGTACGGCTACCGATGCCTGGGCCTGGGGAGACACAAGGACCGGGGCCGGGACCACCGTCCTGCGCTGGGACGGCACGGCGTGGCAGGACGCGAAGGTACCGCTGCCGCCGAACAGCAACGTGCACACGATCCTGCTCGAACCGTCCGGCCGGGTCACGATCGGCGGCAGCCAGTACACCGACGGCGTGACCCGCACCTACCTCATGACCTTCAACGGGCATGCCTGGCGCACCACTTACCCACCGCTGGGCGACACGTACACCGAGGCCATGGTGCGCGGCCCGGACGGTGCGCTGTGGCTGCCGGTGCGCAGCGACCGCGCGTTCCAGTCGAAGTACGCACGGGTGGACGGCGCCCGCACCACCTTCTCGTACGGCCCGGAGCGTACGAACGCCATCGACGTCAAACCGCGTGCACTGGCGAAGGCCGGGCCCGCACTGCTGTCCTTCGGGACCGCCGAGATCTACGGCTCGAAACCGAACCTGATGAGCGAGCGGCTGGGAGGCTGACATGGCACGCAGACAGCCCTTCGTACGCAGACTTCCCTTGGCACGCAGACTTCTCGTCGCGGCCGTCGCTGTCGCCATGACGGTCGTGGCGATCATGTCCTCGGCCGCGGCCTCGGCGGACACCCTGTCCTGGCAACACGTTCCGGTCCCGGCACAGGTTCGCCCGCAGGCCGGACTCAACGAGGCCGTGGCGTTCGGTCCCGACCGGGCGTGGGCGGTGGGCACCGACGCCGTCGGCCGCGAGGCTCCGGGCTTCCCACTGATTCTGCGCTGGAACGGAACCGCGTGGCAGCGCCAGAGTCCGCCCGGGATCGGCTGGCAGGGAGAGCTGCTGTCCATCGCCGCGACCTCGCCGACCGCCGTCTGGGCGGTCGGCCGCGACTCGGCGGGCGGCGCCCGCCTGCTCCGCCACGACGGCAAAGCCTGGTCCGAGGACCGGCCGCCGCGCGGTGTCGTGCTGACCAGAGTCGTCGCCGGCGGCGGTGAGACCTGGCTGATCGGTTCGCGGGACGGCGCACAGGTACTGCTGCGCCGGGACGGGCGCGGGTGGCGGGACGTGCCGGTGCCGCCGGGATCCGTGTACGGCCTGCACATCCTGGCGGCCGACGACGTCTGGGCCGCGGGCGCCACCGGCTCGGGTGCGGCCGTGTCGCACTGGAACGGGCAGGAGTGGCAGCAGACGATCGTCAGCGGATTCCCGCGGTCGGGCGTGAGCAGCGTGCTTGCGGTCTCGCCGACGGAGGTGTGGGCGGGTGGCACGGCGGGGTTCGTCGGAGGACCGCCGGGCAAGCCGATTCCACCCCTTCTTGTCCGCTTCGACGGGCAGGCGTGGAACCGGGTCACTGTGCCGACCGACTTCGGCTCGATCAGCTCCCTTGCGCCCACCACGTCCGGCGCGCTGGGCTGGGTCTCGGTGGCCCGCTCCCAGAAGTGGGGCCCGCCGGGCAGCAATCCGCCGCTCGTCCCCGGGCCGGATTTCCTCGCCTGGAACGGCCAGTCGTTCACCGAGCACACCGAACCGGCGGTGGCCGGGGAGGGCGAGTCCTGGGCGCTGCGCCTCGCACCGGTGCCGGGCACGGAGAGGGTGTGGTCGGTCGGCCGCGCCGACGGTCCCGAGGGGACGTTCGCCCCTCGCATTCTGCGGTTCGGCTGAGACTGAGATGACGAACGGGGGGCGGAGTGAACCACGCCCCGTGCGGCAGGAGCTCCCCGGAGCCTCCGGAGCAGGCACCAGCAGTGAGGCGTAGGAGAGGTGATCTACGGAGTACGGTCGTCCTATGGAGCAAGTCGGCGGGATCGGCGCAGTCCTCATCGACATCGACGGAGTGCTCACGGTGTCCTGGGAGCCCCTCCCCGGCGCCGTGGCGGCCATGGAGCAGCTGCGCGCCGCGGGGCTGCCGCTCGCGCTGGTCACCAACACGACCTCGCGCACCCGCGCCTCGATCTCCGCTCGCCTCGCGGAGGCGGGGTTCCCCGTCACGGTCGACGACATCCTCACGGCCCCCGCCGTCACGGCCTCCTACCTGCGCGAGCACCACCCGGGCGCACGCTGCCTGCTGCTCAACGCCGGTGACATTCAAGACGACTTGACGGGTGTGACACTGGTCGACGCAGCCGAAGCCGATGCAGACGTCGTAGTGCTCGGCGGCGCCGGCGACGAATTCGGCTACGCGGCCCTCAACCGCGTCTTCCGTCACCTGCAACGGGGAGCGCACCTCGTGGCCATGCACCGCAACCTCTACTGGCGCACCGCCGACGGCCTCGACCTCGACACGGGCGCCTTCCTCCTCGGTCTCGAACGGGCCGCACGCGTCGAGGCGACCATCACCGGCAAACCGTCCGAGGCCTTCTTCGCCGCCGCGCTCGCCCACCTGGGCGCCGAGCCGTCCACGACGCTCATGATCGGCGACGACATCGAGTCCGACGTGCTCGCCGCCCAGCGCGGCGGCGTCACCGGCGTACTCGTCAAGACCGGCAAGTACCTTCCGGAGACCCACCGTTCGGCCTCCGGCACACCGGACCACGTGCTCGACTCCTTCGCCGCGCTCCCCCACCTCATCGAACGCCTGGCCTCGAACTCCCACTGAGCCACACCGCACCGCACCGCACCCGAAAGGACCGCCCATGCCGTCCGGAACCGTTCCGCCGCCGTACATCGACGCCGAGACGATGTCCCGACTCGCCCCCATGTCCACGGCGATCGAGGCGGTGGAAGCCGTCCTGAAGACAGATCTGGACCCGGAAGCGGAACCGCCGCGAGGCGTGGTCGACATCCCGGGCGGCCAACTCCTCCTGATGCCGTCCGCCACCACCTCGTACACGGGCGTGAAGATCGCCACGGTCACCCCTTCCAACGCGGCCCGCGACCTGCCCCGTATCCAGGGCATGTACGCGCTCCTGGACGGCGTGACGCACACGCCGCGCGCCCTCATGGACGGCATCGCCCTGACGTCCCTGCGGACGCCCGCCGTATCGGGCGCCGCGATCAAGTACTTGGCGGTACCGGAAGCGCGCCGACTCCTCGTCTTCGGAACCGGCCCGCAGGCCTGGGGGCACGTGGAGGCGGTCCGGGCGGTGCGGCCGACGCTGGAGCACGTCGACGTGGTCGCGCGGACCCCGGAGCGGGTGACGGCCTTCGTCGAACGCTGCCGCGCCGCGGGCCTCTCGGCAGCGGCGGCCACCGCGGCGGATGTCGCGTCGGCCGACGTGATCTGCTGCTGCACGACGGCGCGCACCCCCCTCTTCGACAGCACCCTGCTCGCGGACCACGCGACGGTAGCGGCGGTGGGCTCACACGAACCGGACGCCCGCGAGGTCGACGAGGGCCTCCTGACCCGCGGTTCGGTGGTGGCGGAGTCCCGCGCGGTGGCACTGCGGGAGTGCGGGGACATCGTCCTGGCGATCGAGGCAGGCGCCTTCGACGTGGCTCGGCTGCGGACGTTGGCCGAGCTGGTACGGGGCGAGACCACGATCCCGGGCGACCGGCCCCGGCTGTTCAAGTCGGCGGGGATGGCTTGGGAGGACCTGGGGGTGGCGGTGAGTGTGTACGAGGGGTGGACCGCCCTCGGTTCGACCGCAAGTTAGGGCGCGGCCACGGGCGGCCCGGCCGCCTCACACCACCCGCACCGCATGCCGCACCACCGCATCGAACAAAAACCCCTGCGTGTTGTGCACCGTCGCCTCCGGCTGGGTGCGCCCAGTCGTGTCTGTTGCGCGGGCCAGGAGGGTAGTCGGGCCGGGGGTCGTGGGGTGCCAGCGTGTGGTCCAGCGGGTCCAACTGGACGTACGGGGCTTGTCGTTGAGGCGGGCGGGGTGCCAGGTCGTGCCCTCGTCCGTGCTGATGTCGACGCGGGTGATGGCGCCGGACGCCGACCAGGAGCGGCCCGTGAGGTGGTGGGTTGTGGACGCCGGGAGGCTTGCGTTCCAAGGGAGTTCGAAGGCGGATTTGAGGGTTTGGCGGGTCAAGGGGGCGCCGCCCTTGTCCGGGTACGCATCGCCGAACAGGCGGTAGAAGTCCGTGTTCCAGGGTGAGTAGAGGGGGGTCGTGGAGACCTCCATGTCGCCCAGCCATTTGATCGAGGCGATGCCCACCCAGGAGGGGACGAGGAGCCGGACCGGGTAGCCGTGGTCCGGTGGGAGCGGGGCGTCGTTCATCTCGTAGGCCAGGATCACGTCGTCCATCGCCTTGGAGAGGGGCAGGGGGCGGCGGACCCTGCCCAGGTTGGTGCCGTCGTCCGTGACGTAGTCGGCGTCCAGACCTCGCGGCATCACGTCCACCGCGTGGCGTGACACGCCGGCCAGGCGCAGGACTTCGGAGAGGCGTACGCCGCGCCAGCGGGCGTTGCCGATCGCGCCGAGGGTCCAGGGGGTGCCGGAGACGGGGGTGCCCTGTTGCGTGGCGAAGAAGCTGCGGGCGTTGCCCGCGCATTCGACGAAGGCTGTGCGCGACAGGGGTGGGAGGCGCTTGAGGTCCGTGAGCGTGAACTCCTTTGGCCCGCCGCGCAGTCCGTCGCCCCAGATCTTCAGCTTCCACGTCTTCGCGTCGAGACTCGGGGTCGCCGTGTGGTTGCGTACGAAGAAGTGGGAAGCGGGGGTGAGATGGCCGGTCGCAGCCAGTGACTCGAACCTTGTCTCCGCGTTCGTGCCCCGGATCGTGAAGCGGTCCGCGGGGAGTGGTTTCACGATCCCCGGTGCGGTGTCCTGGCGGCGCGGGACGGCCACCGCCCGCGGGGCGGCCGACGCCAGCGCCGTCGCCCCGCCCGCCGCCGCGAGCAGCCGCAGCATGTCCCTGCGCGCCACCCCGGCCGCGCGGGCCTTCCCCTCGAGCCACTGGGCCCTGCGCCGTCCGTCGTACGCCTCTTCGGACAGCCTGTTGGAGATCATGGGCGTCATCGTACGAGCCACCCATCGGGCAACTCACCAGTGAAACACGCCAGTTACGGAGTGGTCGTCAGTTACGGAGTGGTCGTCGATACCACGTACACCATCGGGTGGTCCGGGTTGGCGCGGTTCACCACCACGTCCAGGGTCGGGATCGGGTCCTTCTGTTCGTGGGTGAGGCCGTACCAGGGGCCCGGGTCGGTGAACTCCCAGCCGACGACCTTGCGGTCGCGCTTGCTGATCGTGATGTCGTTCTTCTCCAGGTCGGCGGTGCTCGTGCCGATCTGCTCGAGGAACTTGTCCAGGCCCTTGTTGCTCGTCAGGAACTGGGCGTACAAGCGGCTGGTGCGCCAGTTGTTCGTCTCGTAGTACGCGACTTCCCTGGAGTACGGCGGGATCGGCACGTCGTACAGGCGGCGCTGCACCTTGGAGGGCCAGCCCGCCGTGAGGCCCGTCGCGGAGTACTTGGCCTCCTTGTCGCGGCCGCTGTTGCGGCTCTGGTTGGCGGAGATCACCAGATAGCCGGCGGGTACGCCGATGAGCAGGACGATGATCGTCGCCGTCAGCCAACGACGGCGGATCATGTGGCGGCGGTCCTCAGGGGGACGCTTGCCCTCGTCCGGGGAATCCGGGGAATCCGGGGACGAGGGCTGGCGGGGCACGGTCATCTGCTTACTGGGTTCCCTGAGAGGTGCGGTTGTTGGAGCGGCGTGCTTCGGCGTACCGCTCATAGCGTTCGTAGCGCTCCACGCGGCGGCGGTTGGCGCGGCGGAAGCGGCGGGCGACAAGCCTGGCCAGGTCGGCGGCGCCCACCATGCCCGCCTCGGGGCCGAGCTGGGCGCGGGCGATGCGGGCCTCGGGGCGGTAGCCACGGCCTGTGAGGTGGCGGCGGAAGGCGTCGCGTGCCGGGCCGATGAGGAGGTCGTCGGCGGCGCTGACACCGCCGCCGATGACGAAGCAGGAGGGGTCGAGGGCCGCGGCGAGGTTCGCGATGCCCACGCCGAGCCACTGGCCGATGTCCTGGAGCAGCTCGACGCACATCGCGTCGCCCTCGCGGGCCAGCTCGGTGATCAGGGGGCCTGAGATGCCGGAGACGTCGCCCTTGACCCGTTCGATCAGGCCGTACGCCACCGGGGAGTCGGCAGCGGCGAGCTCGCGGGCCTCCCTGACCAGCGCGTTCCCGGAGCTGTACTGCTCCCAGCAGCCGCGGTTGCCGCACGGGCAGCGGTGACCGCCGGGGACGACCTGCATATGGCCGAACTCGCCGGCCACGCCGAACTTGCCGCGCTTGACGGCGCCGTCCTCCAGGATCGCGCCGCCGATGCCGGTGCCCAGCGTGATCATGACGAGGTGGTCCTCGCCGCGGCCCGCTCCGAAGCGCCACTCCGCCCAGGCGGCGGTGTTCGCGTCGTTGTCCACCATCACCGGGACCGCGAGGCGGCCGGAGATGCGGTCACGGAGGGGTTCGTTGCGCCAGGACAGGTGCGGGGCGAACAGGACGCGGTTGCGGTCCGCGTCCACCCAACCGGCCGCGCCGATGCCCACCGCGTGCACGTCGTGCCGGTCGGAGAGGTCGAGGACCAGCTCGACGATGGTGTCCTCGACGACCTTGGGGCTCTTCGACTTGTCCGGGGTCTCCGTGCGGAGCGTCTCCAGGATGTTGCCGTCGGCGTCGACGACGCCCGCCATCACCTTCGTGCCGCCGATGTCGATGCCGACGGTGGGTACGCGGGGCGCCGTCAGATGCGATCGGCGCTCACGCGTGCCCACGGTCCGCAGGACGGTGGCTCGTGCGGAGCCGCGGTGCGCGAGGTCGCGGTAGGTGCTCATTGCGGCGATTCTGCCTCACTCTCGCGGGGGCGCGCACAACAGGCACGGGGGGTGCGCCCCTCCAGGGGCGCGGGGAACTGCGCGAGCAACCACAAAAGAGCCGCAGTCGCGTCTGCCAAGCTACCGAGCAGACGCGTCTGCGGCTTTTCTTGGGCTGAGCGCGCAGTTCCCCGCGCCCCTGACGGGGCGCTACTCAGCGCCCTTCCAGCTCATGACGGAGGTCATCCAGTTCGCTGCCGCCCGCCATCTGGCGGGTCAACTCGTCCAGGGTGACCTCGTCGCGGGCGTAGCTGCCGAACATCGTGCCGCGCTTCAGGAGGACGAAGCGGTTGCCGACCAGGTACGCGTGGTGCGGGTTGTGGGTGATCAAGACCACGCCGAGGCCCGCGTCCCGCGCCGCTGCCACGTACTTCAGGACGACGCCCGACTGCTTGACGCCGAGCGCCGCCGTCGGCTCGTCGAGGACCAGGACCTTCGCGCCGAAGTAGACGGCGCGGGCGATCGCCACGCACTGGCGCTCGCCGCCCGACAGGGTGCCGATGGGCTGGTCGACGTCGCGCAGGTCGATGCCCATGCGGAGCAGCTCCGCGCGGGTCGTCTCGCGCATGAAGTCGACGTCCATGCGGCGGAAGGGGCCCGCGCCCTTCGTCGGCTCCGAGCCGAGGAAGAAGTTGCGCCAGACCGGCATGAGGGGGACCACGGCCAGGTCCTGGTAGACCGTGGCGATGCCCCGGTCCAGGGCCTCGCGCGGGGAGCCGAGCTTCGCGTCCTCGCCCTCGATGCGGAAGGTGCCCGCGTCGTGCTGGTGCAGGCCCGCGATGATCTTGATGAGGGTTGATTTGCCCGCGCCGTTGTCGCCGAGGACGCAGGAGATCTCGCCCGCGTGGACCTCCAGGGAGACGCCTTCGAGGGCGCGGATGTTGCCGTAGTACTTGGAGACGTCGTCGAGTTCGACGAGCGGCGTGCGGGCCCGGGTCTCCGGCACGGAGTCGGTCGGTGTCTCGGTCACTTCGTCGCCTCCGCGCGCTTGCGGACCCAGTGGTTGAGCAGGGTCGCCAGGAGCAGCATCACTCCGAGGAAGAACTTGAACCAGTCGGGGTTCCACTCGGCGAACACGATGCCCTTGCTGACCATGCCGAAGATCAGCGCGCCGACCGCCGCGCCGACCGCGGAGCCGTAGCCGCCGGTGATCAGACAGCCGCCGATGACGGCCGCGATGATGTAGATCAGTTCGTTGCCGACGCCCCCGCCGGACTGGACGACGTCGTACGAGAACAGCAGGTGCTGGCCCGAGATCCAGGCGCCGAAGGCCACGCCCATATAGAGGCCGATCTTGGTCGCGGCGACCGGGACGCCGACCGCGCGGGCCGCCTCCTCGCCGCCGCCGACCGCGAAGATCCAGTTGCCGACGCGGGTGCGGAGCAGGACCCAGGTGGCGACCGCGATCAGGCCGAGCCACCACAGGATCGTGATCTTGAAGTCGACGCCGCCGATGGTGATCGTCGAGGCGAAGACGTCCTTGGCGGAGGTGAAGCCCTCCATGTCGGCGATCGACTTCGTGGAGACCGTGCCGCTGATCAGCTTGGTGAAGCCGAGGTTCATGCCGGTCAGCATCAGGAACGTACCGAGCGTGATGATGAAGCTCGGCGGGTCGGTGCGCGTCAGCATCACGCCGTTGAAGACGCCGATCGCGAGGGTGACGACGAGCGAGACGAGCACGCCGACCCAGACGTTCGCCGTCATCTGGTAGCTGAACATCGACGAGATCAGCGCGGAGGTCGTCACCGTGACGCCCGCCGACAGGTCGAACTCGCCGCCGATCATCAGGAGCGCCACCGGCACCGCCATGATGCCGAGCGTCGATGCCGCGTAGAGCACCGTGGCGAGGCTGGTGGCCTGCAGGAAGCTGTCCGCGGCGACCGCGAAGAAGAGGAAGACGGCGAGGGCGCCGACGACGGAGCCGAGCTCGGGGCGGCCCATCAGCTTCTTCAGCGGCGACGCCTTCAGGAGGCGCTCGTCGGTCTTGGTGTCCGGCGTCGGCGCCGGTGCGGGTGCGGTCGCTGTCATCGCGTCCCTCGCTTCGCGTATTCCTCCAGCTTGGCGGCCTGGTCCTTGGTGACGATCTGCGGTCCTGTGAGGACCGGCTTGCCGCCGCCGAGGACATTGGCGTTGAACTTGTACAGCCACAGCAGGTCGACGGCCTCGTAGCCCTGGAGGTAGGGCTGCTGGTCGACGGCGAAGCCGAGCGTGCCGGACTTCAGGCCCGCCGCGACCTTCTCGTTCAGGTCGAAGGTGTCGACCTCGGCCTTGCTGCCCGCGCTGTCCGCGGCCTTCACCGCGGTGTCCGCGAAGGGCGCGCCGAGCGTGACGACCGAGTCGATGTCCTTGTCCGACTGGAGCCTGGCCTCGATGGAGGACTCCACGTCGGGCATGTCCGTGCCGGTCACGTACAGGTTCTGCATCTTGCCGTCGAAGGTCTTCTTTGCGCCTTCGCAGCGCTGCTCGTGGCCGACGTTGCCCTGCTCGTGCAGGATGCAGAGCGCCTTCTTCTTGCCGCGCTTGTTGAGCTCGTCGCCGACTGCCTCGCCCGCGATCGTCTCGTCCTGGCCGATGTGGGTGAGCGCGCCGAACTCCTTGGACTCCGCGGAGCCGGAGTTCACGGTGATCACCGGGATCCCGGCCTTCTTGGCGCGGGCCAGGGCGCCCTTCATCGCGTCGGGCTTGGCGAGGGTGACGATGATGCCGTCGACCTTCTTGTCGATGTACGAGTCCACGAGCTGGGCTTGCTGCTGGGCCTCGTCGTCATGGGCGTACAGGAACTTGATGTTGTCCTTGGCGGCGGCCTGCTTGGCGCCTTCCTGGACGATGTCCCAGAACGTGTCGCCGTCACCGGAGTGGGTCACCATCCCGAACGTCCAGTTCGGCGTGTTCACCGCGGCCTTGCCCTGTGCCGTTGCCGCCTTGCGTGCGTCCTCGGCGCGCTTGCCGCCGGTGCTGCTGCACCCCGCAAGGGATACCCCGAGCACCGCGACCAGCACGGCGCCCACCGCACGTACCCCTGTCTGAACCCTTGCCACGACGCCGTGCCCTTCTAGCTCTGCTCCTCGGTGAGGCCGGTCCGGATCCCCGGCCCCAGCCGCCCAAGTATCGACCACGCGGATCACGCATGTACTCATCGGGTACCGCGGGCGGTGTACTTCTCCAGCTTCGGCACGTCCTTCTCGGTGACGATGGCGGGTCCGGTGAGGACGGGCTTGCCGCCGCCGATGACGTTCGCGTTGGTCTTGTAGAGCCACAGCTCGTCGATGGCGAGATAGCCCTGGAGGTAGGGCTGCTGGTCGACGGCGAATCCGACCTCCTTGGCCTTGAGGCGTTTGACGACCTCGGCGTTCAGGTCGAAGGTGTCAACCTCGGCCTTGCTGGCGGCATCCTCCTTGGCCTTCACCGAAACGGCGGCGATGGGCGCGCCGAGAGTGACCACTGCGTCGATGTCCTTGGTCGCCTGCAGCTTGGCGCTGATGGAGGACTGGGCGCTGGGCGCGTCGGTGCCCTCGACGTTGAGGTTCTCGACCGAGCCCTTGAAGGCTTTCTTCACGCCCGCGCAGCGCTGCTCCAGCGAGACGTTGCCCTGTTCGTGGATGACGCAGAGCACCTTCTTCTTGCCGCCCTTGGTCAGCTCGTCACCGACGGCCTCGCCCGCCACGGACTCGTCCTGGCCGATGTGGCTGAGCGCGCCGAAGTCGGCGGAGAACTCGCCGCCGGAGTTGATGGTGACGACGGGTATCCCGGCGGCTTCGGCCTTGCCCAGGACCGTCTTCATCGCCTCGGGCTTGGCCAGGGTCACGACGATCCCGTCGACCTTCTTGTCGATCGCCGACTGGACGAGCTCGGCCTGGCCCTTGGCCTCTTTGTCGTTGGAGTAGAGGAACTCGACGTTGTCCTTGCGGGCCGCCTGCTTGGCGCCGCTCTGCACGATGTCCCAGAAGGTGTCGCCCTCGCCGGAGTGCGTCACCATCGCGATCTTGAGGCGGGGCGTGTTCACGCCCTTGCCGCCGCCTCCCCCGTCGCCCGACTTGTCCTCGTCGTCCTTGCCGCCGGAGCTGCTGCATCCGGCCGCGAGGACGATCACCGTGATGCAGGCCGCGACACCTGTCGCCGTGCGGGATGTGCGCATGGTGGGACCACCTCTTCTCCCGGCCGCCTCGGTGCGGCTGGGGGGAGTTCTAGCGGTGGGTGCGCGGCACCGTCAATGGATTTGTCAGAACATTCTTACGACCGTGAGCGACTTGGAATCTACGGCCGTACGAGGAGCTGGAACTCGAAGGAGTAGCGCGAGGCCCGGTAGATGTGCGAGCCGAACTCGACCGCGCGGCCCGTGTCGTCGAAGGTCGTGCGCTCCATGGTGAGCAGCGGGGCACCCGCGGGCTCGCCGAGCCGCTCGCCCTCCTCCGCGGTGGCGGCGCGGGCGCCGACGGACTGGCGCGCGCTGTGCAGGGTGATGCCGGCGGCCCGCATCAGGCGGTACAGGCCGGTGGCCTCAAGCCGGTCGGTGTCGAGCGCGAGCAGCCCGGCCGGGATGTGATTGCGCAGGTACGCCATGGGCTCACCGTGGGCGAGCCGGAGCCGCTCGACCAGGTGCACCTCGTCGCCCTCCGCGATGCCGAGGGCGGCCGCGACCTCGGCGGACGCCGGCTCGACCGTGTTGAGCAGGACGCGGGTCTCGGGCCGCTGGCCGGCCGCTTCCAGGTCGTCGTAGAGGCTGCTGAGCTCCAGCGGGCGCTTGACCTGGCTGTGCACGACCTGGGTGCCCACGCCCCTGCGCCGTACGAGCAGTCCCTTGTCGACGAGCGACTGGATGGCCTGGCGGACGGTCGGCCGGGACAGACCGAGGCGTCCGGCGAGTTCTATCTCGTTGCCGAGCAGGCTGCCCGGGGTGAGGGCGCCGCGCTCGATCGCCGCTTCCAGCTGCTGGGACAGCTGGAAGTACAGCGGGACCGGGCTGCTGCGGTCGACGCCGAGCTGCAGGGAGACGGTCGGGTCCACGGCTGGTTTGGCGGCAGATTTGGGCACGGGCCGAGCGTAGCCCCAGGAAATGATGACGGGAAGTTCGGAAGTTCTGTTGTCCGGACAAAGGATTGACAGGGCCCCCGGGTCTGGCGAGGGTGGGTCCATGCGCATCGGACTCATCGGAACGGGCCGTATCGGCACATTTCACTCCGCGGCTCTGCGGCGGCATCCGGACGTGGCGGCGCTGGTCGTCGCCGATGCGGACACCGGGCGCGCGGCCGACCTCGCGTCCCGCATCGGGGCGACGGCGGCCGCGTCGGTGGACGAGCTCTTCACCGGGGGCGTGGACGCGGTGGTGATCACCGCGGCGACCTCCGCGCACGCCGAGCTGATCGGCAGGGCGGCCGGGGCCGGGCTCCCCGTCTTCTGCGAGAAGCCCATCGCCCTCGACCTGCCGGGCACCCTCTCCGCACTGCGGGAGGTCGAGTCCGCGGGGACGGTGCTCCAACTGGGCTTCCAGCGGCGCTTCGACGCGGGGTACCTGGCTGCGCGCGATGCCGTGCGCTCGGGGCGGCTCGGGCGGCTGCACACGGTCCGCGCGATCACCGCCGATCCGGCGCCGCCGCCGGCCGCGTATCTGCCGCTGTCCGGCGGGCTCTACCGGGACTGCCTGGTCCACGACTTCGACATGCTGCGCTGGGTGACGGGCCGTGAGGTGACGCAGGTGTACGCGACCGGGTCCGACGCCGGGCCCGCGATGTTCCGCGAGGCGGACGACGTCGACACGGCCGCGGCGGTCCTCACCCTCGACGACGGCACGCTCGCCACGGCCACCGCGACGCGGTGCAACGGCGCGGGCTACGACGTACGCATGGAACTCGCGGGCGAGGACGACCAGATCGCGGTCGGCGTCGACGACCGCACCCCCCTGTCGTCCGTGGAACCGGCGGGCCCGCCGCCGCCCGAGAAGCCCTGGCCGGGGTTCCTGGAGCGGTTCGCTCCCGCGTACGAGGCGGAACTGGCGGCGTTCGTCGAGGTGGTGCGGGGCCAGCGGGCGAACCCGTGCGACGGCCGTGAGGCGCTGGCCGCGTTGCGGATCGCGGAGGCGTGCGAGGTGTCCCGGCGGGAGGGGCGGGTGGTACGGATGGGGGAGATCGCAGGGGGTACGTCCAGCCCGTCGAGGGGGTCCCGCCTTGCTCTTTAGGAGCTTGGGGGAGTTTGAGGACGAACTCGGCGAAGCCGGTGATCGACGGTGCGCATGACCGCGGGGCTACTAATCCACCCCATCCAACAGCCCCGCATCATGCGCCAACAGCGCAACCTGCACCCGGTTGTTGAGGTCCAGCTTCGTCAAGATCCGTGAGACATGCGCCTTCACCGTGGCCACGCTGAGGAACAGCTCCGCCGCGATCTCCGCGTTGGACGCCCCGCGCCCCACCGCGACCGCCACCTCCCGCTCCCGCTCGCCAAGGAGCGCGAGCCGATCCAACGCCCGCTCCCTGCGCCCCTGTTGAGGGTCATCGCCCGTCACCCGCGTGATCAACTGCTGTGTCACCGAAGGCGAGAGGACCGGCTCCCCCGACGCCACCGCCCGCACCGCCGCGACGATCTCGGCGGGCGCGGTGTCCTTCAGGACGAACCCCGCGGCGCCCGCCCGCAGGGCCCGCAGCACCTGCTCGTCCGCGTGGAAGGTGGTCAGGACGATCACCTCGGGAGCGTCAGGGCGTTTGCGCAGAGCCTCCGTCGCCGCGAGGCCGTCCATCGTGGGCATGCGGATGTCCATCAGGACGACGTCGGGACGCCGTTCGGCGACGAGGCCCGCGACCTCCGTGCCGTCGCCCGCCTCACCCACGATCTCGATGTCGTCCGCGCCGCCGAGCATGAACGACAGGCCCGCACGGACCAGCGGGTCGTCGTCGACGAGCAGCAGCTTGATGGGGTTCATGCGACCACCGTAACCAGGTAGAAAGTGGAGTCCGACGTCACGCGGGCAGCTTGATCCGAAGGGGGCCGCGGCCGGCGCGGGTCGACTCCGCGCGGCCGCTTAGCGGGGCAGCAGCGTGCGGATGTCGGCGGCGCGGTCGCCCGTATCTTCCCCGTCACCGCGTCCTCATCTCCCCCGTCACCGCGTCCTCCGCCTCGCCCGATGTGGCCGCTGATCGTATCCGGGCGGAGACACCGCCTCCGTCACCAGGGCAGCCAGGCGCTGACCTCGAAGCCGCCGTCCGCCGACGTGCCGTGCCGCAGCCGTCCGCCCGCGAGCGATGCCCGTTCGGTGAGGCCGATCAGGCCCTGTCCCGAGCCGGGCACGTGCGGCACGTCGCCGGGCGGCGGCGGGTTGCGTACGACGACGGAAAGGCCGTCGCCGGGCCGCCCCGACACGGCGACGGTCACCTCGGCGCCGGGGGCGTGCTTGCGGGCGTTGGTCAGGGCTTCCTGGGCAATGCGGTATGCGGTGCGGCCGATCGCGGCGGGCACCTCCGTGGCATCGCCGACCCGCTGGTCGAGCGCGACCTTCATGCCCGCCTCGCGCGACTCGGCGACCAGCGTGTCCAGGGCGGCGAGGGTCGGCTGCGGGCGGCCCGACGCCTCGCCGTCGCCGCCGCGCAGGACGCCGATCACCTGCCGCAGGTCCTGCAGCGCCTCGTGGGAGCTCTCCCGGATGACTCCGGCGGCGCGGGCGATCTCCTCACGGGGTGCGTCGGGGCGGAACTCCAGGGCGCCCGCGTGCACGCTGAGCAGGGTGAGGCGGTGGGCCAGGACGTCGTGCATCTCGCGGGCGATGTCCTCGCGGGCGAGGCGCTGGGCCTGTTCGGCGCGGAGCGCGGCCTCGTTCTCGGCGCGGATGGCACTGTCGCGCAGGCTGAGCAGCAGTTGCCTGCGGGAGCGCACGAACATGCCCCAGCCGATGACGGAGGCGCTGAGCAGGACGCCGAGTACGGCGGAGACCACGTACGGAAGATCGGGGTCGGGCCGCACCCAGTAGAAGAACGGCACGATGGCGATCGAGATCCCGCCCACCCAGGCGACGTACCGGAAGGGTCGGTGCACCGCCAGCGTGAACAGGGCCACCGCGGCCGCGCCGCCTGCCGATTCGGAGACCAGGCTGACCGGCACCATGGCGATGGCGAGGCCGAGCGGCCAGCGTCTGCGCAGCCAGACCGCGGCGCAGGCGAGCGCGCCGACCAGCTGGTCGAGCGCCTCGGCGCCCGCGGAGAGATCCGGGTTTCCGGAGACCGATTCCGCGCCCAGCAGGCCGATGAAGACGGCCACGAAGAAGCAGGCGAAGTCGACCAGCCAGTCGCGCACGGTCCGCTTGTGCCTGCGCCCCGCGCGACGATCCGGGTCGAGCTCCGCGGCGATGGCTGACGGCAGCGCCCATGGATTTCTGGCCAAGGGGTACCGCGTGGGTTCATCGCCGCTCATGGTCGACAAATCTACGCACCGCGGCGGGCGCCGGACGCCCATCGGACGTGATCGGCTACGAAAGTCGCACGGGTCGAGACTTTCGGAGGAGCGGGCGGGAAGAAGCCTCGCCCCGTGGCCGATGTGCGTGGGGAGTCCACGGGGCGAGGCTCTTCGGTATGAAGCAGGTACTTGAGGTCTTCGGCGTCCTTCTCCTGATCCAGGGCGTGGCCGCCCTGGTGCACGAGCTGACCGGCCGGTTCGACGGATGGGGTGTCGTGCGGCGGATCGGGTTCCTCGACGGCTACGAGATCTACGCGGGCGTCACGCTCATCGTGCTTGCGTTCGCGCTGTTCGCGGCCGCGGGGAGCCGGAAGGGACGTTAGACCGCTGTCGGCACCTGTCGGTTCTTCTCGGTCAGCAGGCGTAGTCCACCAGGTCGAAGGACTCGTAGTGGTCCGCCGTGTAGTAGTCCTCCTGGTTCTCCTCACCGGTCACGATGCGGCGCGCGCCGCGGTCCGGTGAGCCGGGGGTCTTGACCGTGTACTCGTGGTAGTAGCCGGAGCTCTGTGAGGGCAGGATGCCTTCCCTGTTCTGGAAGACCGTGCCGTCCTGCGGATACGGGTAGGGGCCGCCCGCCTCGATCAGGTCGAGGGTGTCGTGCGCCTGGGAGGGCAGGGCGGAGTAGCAGATGTCACCGACGGCGGTGATGGAGTAGGACGCCGACACGGGGGCCGGAGCCGGGGCCTGCGCCGCGTTCGCGGAGACCGCGACGGGGCCGCCTACGAGCAGGGCGGCGGCGAGGGCTGTGACGCTGACGATTCGTGGGGGGATTCGCATGGGTCCAGTGTGACGCGCGTAGAGGTTGGCGTGTCAACGTCAAGTGCAGTGAATTTTCCGGGAGTTAACCGTCTGCCGCCGGTTCTTCCTCAGCCCTTCTTCGCGGGTGCGTCCTGCTTCGCTGGCGTGTCCTTCTTCGCGGTGGCGTCCTTCTTCGCGGCGGCGATGCGGTGTTCCGCCGTGTACTCACGCATCCGCAGGCTCGTGGTCCCGCTGGTGTAGAGCACGGCGCCGCCGACCGAGAGCGGCACGGAGAGTCCGAGCCAGCCGAGCATCTCGGGCCATCGGCGCTCGTCACGGCAGTCGTCCCAGGTAGCCTCGGCCCACGTCGGGGCGTCGCCCTCGTAGAAGAGCATCGACTGGCACTTGCGGCTGTCGGCGTACTCGTCGTCCCCGTCGCTGAACGGCACCATCAGCTGGTACGCGATGACGACCCAGATGACGCCCGCCAGGAACAGCAGCACGCCGCCCCAGTTGCGGCGCTTCTCAGCGGCCGCCGCGAACCGCTGCTCGAAGTACTCGTTCATGAGCCTCCCCCTCCTTGATCGACCACGGAACGTATCACCGCGCCCGACGCCCCCAGCTGGTCCCCACCAGAACCAGCACACCTCCCACCAGACCCACCACACCGAGCCGTTCGCCGCCCACCGCGATCCCGACCGCCGCCGCCCACAGCGGCTCCGTGCCGAGCAGCAGGCTCACGCGCGAGGGAGAGGTCCTGCGCACCGCCCACATCTGCACGAAGAAGGCGAAGAGCGTGCAGAACACGGAGAGGAAGAGCAGCCCCGCCCACTCGCGTACGCCGAAGTCCGCGGCGACGGACCACGGGCTCTCCCCCGTGCCCGCGCCGGCGAGGACCGCGAACACGGCCACGGCGGAGCCGAGTTGGACGGTGGTGAGGGAGAGCGAGTCGGCATCCTGCACGGCCTTGATGCGCGACATCGCGAGGACGTGCACCGTGCGGGCGAGCGCCGCGAGCAGGATCAGGCCGTCGCCCAGCGAGGGCCGCGTGAAGCCGCCGCCCTGGGTCAGCAGGACCACGCCGAGTACGGAGAGTCCCGCCGCCGCGAGGAAGGCGCGCGGCGGCCGCTTCCGGGTCACCGCGGCCTCGGCGAGCGGGGTGAAGATCATGGTCAGGCTGATGATGAGGCCCGCGTTGGTCGCCGAGGTGTGGACGACTCCGTACGTCTCCAGGAGGAAGATCCCGCTCAGGATCAGCCCGAGCGTCCCCGCGCCGCGCCACTGCGGCGCGCTCAGCGCACGCAGGCCGCGCCAGCCGGCCGCGACGAGCGCGGGGAGCACGATGCCGAAGCGCAGCACCAGGACGGCGACGACGGTGTGCGTGGTCGTGATGCCTTTCGCCGCGAGATAGCTGGCGCCCCAGACCACGGCCACCAGCAGAACGGGCAGATCGGTGAGCCAGGCGCGGCGCGCGGTGGGCGCGGCGGGGGCGGCGAGCGTCGACACGGGGCTCGGTCTCCAACGGATGCGGCGGTGTGGAGACTTCGGCGGCTCTCACGTGGGTCGATCACCGTATCCGGAGGAGATGGTGCCGGGAAGGGGCGTCCCGTCCGGTGGACAACTGGTGGACGACTAGTAGCTCCCGTACTCAGGGCGCCCGGCGCGCTCGTACGTGCTGATGACGACGCCCGTCGAGGTCACGCTCGACGCGATGGTCCTGAACGCGGTGGGCAGGCCGCCGTCGGCGAAGAGGCGCTTGCCGGTGCCGAGGGTCACGGGGTACGTCAGCAGGTGGATCGTGTCGATCAGTTCGTGCGCAAGGAGGGACTGTGCGAGGCCCGCGCTGCCGTGCATTTGGAGCTCGCGGCCCGGCTGCTCCTTGAGGAGGGCGACGTCCTTGGCGATGTCCTCGCGCCCGATGAGGTGGGTGTTCTCCCAGTCGCTGCTGGTGAGCGTGGTGGTGGCCACGTACTTGGGCAGCTTGTTGAGCCGGGAGGCGACCGGGTCGGCCGGGTCGGTCATCTTCGGCCAGTACGAGGCGAAGATGTCGTACGTACGCCGCCCGAGCAGGAAGGCGTCGACCTGGTCGAAGACGCCGGTGATGAACCGGCCGAAGTCGTCGTCGTCGAAGGGCACCGACCAGCCGCCGTGCTCGAAGCCGCCGACGCGGTCCTCCTCCGGGCCGCCGGGCGCCTGGATGACGCCGTCGAGGGTCTGGAACTGGGTGAGCGTGAGCTTCATGGCGAAGCCTCTCTTCCGGTGCGTGTCGGCCGGTGCGTGTCGGCTCTGCGGTTCCTTCACCTACTCAGACCCTGCACTTGTCCGGAAGTCATCGCACCCCGGCGGACCCCCGCGAAATCGCTGTCCATTTCCCGCCAGCCAGGGCGCGCGCAGCCCGCTTCCATTGAAACCGCAAGCACTTCTCTCTCAATCAAGCGCTTCTCTCTCTGTGGATGAGGTTTCGACATGTCTTCACTGACCGGTAAGACGGCCCTGGTCACCGGCGGCAGCCGCGGTATCGGCGCGGCGATCGCGCTGCGGCTCGCCCAGCAGGGTGCCGATGTGGCCATCACGTACGTCCATGGGGAGGCCGCCGCTCTCGATGTCGTCGCCAAGATCGAGTCGGCGGGGCAGCGGGGGTTCGCCATCAAGGCGGATGCGGCTGATCCCGGGGACGCGGCGGGCGCGGTGGAGCGCGCTGCGGATGATCTGGGTCGGCTCGACATCCTGGTGAACAACGCGGGCATCGGAGTGCTCGGCCCCATCGGCGACTTGGCGCTCGCCGATGTCGACCGGGTCCTTGACATCAACGTACGCGCGGTGTTCCTCGCCTCGCAGGCGGCGGCCGGGCGGCTTGCCGACGGGGGCCGGATCATCTCGACCGGCTCGGCGCTCGCCCGGTTCGCGGGCGGGCCCGGCGGGACGCTGTACGCGATGAGCAAGGCGGCGCTCGCGGGCATGAGCAAGCCGCTGGCGCGGGAGCTCGCGGGGCGCGGGATCACGGTGAACGTGGTGCATCCCGGGGCGATCGACACCGACATGAACCCGGCGGACGGCCCGTTCGCCGACCCGCAGCGCTCGGCCACGGCGCTGGCCCGCTTCGGCTCGGCCGACGAGGTGGCTTCGCTCGTCGCCTATCTGGCGGGTGAGGACGCGGGGTTCATCACGGGGGCGGAGCTGGTGGCGGACGGGGGGTATGGGGCGTAGGGGCGGCCCCGCTCCTCAAACGCCGGAGGGCTAAAGAGACTTAGCCCGTCCGGCGATTGAGGACGAACTCGGCGAAGCCGGTGACAGACGGTGCCTGACTAGCCGCCCAGCTCCTGGTGGCGCGCGGTCAGGGCGACCCCGCCCGCCTCCGTCAAAGAACCGAAGAGCCGCAGCCGCGAAATGCCGCCGTCCGGGAAGATGTCGACGCGGACATGCGTGCCCACCGCCGGGGTGTCCAGGACGAAGCGGTGGTTGGTGTCGGGCTGCAGGCGGGTGCGGGGCAGGGCCTCGACCCACTCACCGTCCTCGCCGCCGTCACGTACCGAAAGGGACGCCCAGCCGGCCGAGTTGCCCTTCAGGTACGCCGTGTCGATCTCGACGGCGCGGATCTCCGACTGGGCGACCAGCTGGTAGCGGATCCAGTCGTTGCCGGTGTCGCGGCGGCGCCGCGTCTCCCAGCCGTCGTCCATCTTGCGGGAGCGGCCCGGCTGGATGGTGTTGGTGGCCGGGGAGTAGAAGCGGTCGGACGCGTCCTCGACCTGGCCGCCGTTCTCCAGGGCGACGACGTCGAACGTGCCGAGCGCCGCGAGCCACTTGGGGTCGGCGACGACCTCGCCGTAGACGCGCAGGCGGGCGATGCCGCCGTCGGGGTGCTGGTTGACCCGCAGGTGCGTGAAGCGCTGCTCGACGTCGACGGCGAAGCCGTTCGCCGCGTGGCCGCCGACCGCCGTGCGGGGCACGAGGGTCGTCCACTTCACGTCGTCGCCCAGGAGTTCCTCCGGCGTCGGCGAACCGGCGACCGAGGTGGCCTCGACGGAGACGGCCTGCGGGTAGTTGCCGCGGAAGTGGGCGGTGTCGATGACGATGCCGCGTACGACACCGGGCGCGCCGAGGCGTACAAGCGCCCAGTCGTGGTCATCGGCGGTCGGCCACGGGTGCTCGGCGGACACGCCACGGCGACGGCGGGTCTCCCAGCCGTCCATGACCTTGCCCTTGTGCCCGAAGTGCTCCGGGTCGAACTCGGCGGCGTTCGCGAGGAGCAGGTTCTCGCGCATGGCGAAGAACTCGTCGTTGGCGGCGATGACACCGGCGCCGAGCTGGCGGTCCGCCAGGTTCGCGTACTGCGTGAAGGGGAAGTCGGCGGTGCGGTAGTCCGCGTACGGGTCGCCGCCGCCGTAGGGGCTCGCGTCGCCGGTGAAGGAGAGTATCGCCGTCACGGTGATCAGTTGTTCCTTTCCAGAAGTCGGCCTGCGGGTTCGCTGAACTCGCCGCCGTGCAGGATGCGTTCGCCGCGCAGCCAGGTGGACTTCACGACGCCGCTGAGGGTCTTGCCCGCGTACGCCGTGACTCGGTTCCGGTGCTGCAGCTCCGCCGGGTCCACGGTGAAGGTCTCGTCGGGCGCGAGGACCGCGAAGTCGGCGTCGCGGCCGGCCTCGATGGCGCCCTTCTGGTCGAGTCCGACCAGTTCGGAGGTGCGCGTCGACATCCAGCGCACCACGTCCTCGAGGCTGTGGCCGCGCTTGCGGGCCTCGGTCCAGATCGCGGGGAGGCTGAGCTGGAGCCCGGAGATGCCGCCCCACGCGGTCGCGAAGTCGTCGGTCTTGAGGTCCGCGGTGGACGGGGAATGGTCCGTCACCACGCAGTCGATGGTGCCGTCGGCGAGTGCGGCCCAGAGCAGGTCCTGGTTGGCGGCCTCGCGGATGGGCGGGCAGCACTTGAACTCGCTTGCCCCGTCCGGGACTTCCTCCGCGGTGAGGGTGAGGTAGTGCGGGCAGGTCTCGACGGTGAGCTTGACGCCCTCGCGCTTGGCGGCGGCGATCAGCGGCAGCGCGTCGGACGACGACAGGTGCAGTACGTGGATACGGGCGCCGAGCCGCTTGGCCTGGGCGATGAGGCCCTCGATCGCGACGTCCTCGGAGACGCGCGGCCGGGTGTCCAGGTAGTCCGTGTACTTGGGGCCGCTCTTGTGCGGGGCCGCGTCCAGCTCGTGCGGGTCCTCGGCGTGCACGATGAGCAGGCCCCCATCAGCACCGAATCCGGCGATCTCGGCCATGGAGGCGGCGAGCTGGTCCTGGTTGAGGTGCGGGAACTCGTCCACACCCGACGGCGACAGGAAGCACTTGAAGCCGTAGACACCGGCGTCGTGCAGGGGCTTGAGGTCCCGGACGTTGTCGGGCAGGGCGCCGCCCCAGAAGCCGACGTCGATGTGCGCCTTGGAGCGGGCGACGTCCTGCTTCGTCCGCAGGTTGGCGGCCGTGGTGGTCGGCGGCAGGGAGTTGAGCGGCATGTCGACGAGGGTGGTGATGCCGCCGGCGGCCGCGGCGCGCGTCGCGGTCCAGAACCCCTCCCACTCCGCGCGGCCCGGGTCGTTCACGTGGACGTGCGTGTCCACGAGGCCGGGAAGCAGGACGTCGTCCCCGAGGTCCTCGAGCCGGGCGCCGTCCGGCACTTCGGCGTCGTGCGCGAGCACGGCCGTGATCTTCCCGCCGGAGACCGCCACCGACGCGGCGCGGGTTCCCTCCGGGGTGATGACGCGAGTCGAGCGCAGCACCAGTTCAACGTCCACCCTCAACGCCCTCTCTTCACTGTGGTCCGTCGCCGTTTGTCGACGTTTGCCTGTCTTCGCCGTTCGTTCTTTTCCGCTACACAGACCTTTCGGTTCCGCTAAACGGAATTCAACGTTCTGTTGAATCAGTCTTCACGTCCGACCCCGACCCGTCAAGAGGTCACCTGGAACACCCTGGACGTTTCCACAAAGTGGAAATAGAATTCCGAAAGAGAGAACGTAGCTACGCACAACCGGACCGCCGAGCGATCACCGGCCGTTCCTGCGGAGAAGCGGACAAAGGCCCCCTGACCGGCCAAGACGTCTTGGCGATCACAGGACTCCGCGAAGAACCGCCCGGTAGGCTGCTGCCTTGCCCGTCAGCCCCGAAAGGACCGCGCCGTGCCGACGTCAAGCGCAAGCGACGCCTCCACCGAAGTCGCTGCCTCCAAGCCGCCCGCTGCCAGCGGCGGTGTCCAGTCCCTTGAGCGCGCCTTCGACCTGCTCGAACGGATGGCGGACGCGGGTGGCGAGGTCGGTCTCAGCGAGCTCTCCGCCAGCAGCGGCCTCCCGCTGCCCACGATCCACCGCCTGATGCGCACGCTCGTCGCCTGCGGGTACGTACGTCAGCAGCCCAACCGCCGCTACTCGCTCGGCCCGCGTCTGATCCGCCTCGGCGAATCGGCCTCGCGCCTCCTCGGCACCTGGGCGCGCCCCTACCTGGCCCGCCTGGTCGAGGAGACCGGCGAGACCGCGAACATGGCGCTGCTCGACGGGGACGAGATCGTGTACGTCGCGCAGGTGCCGTCCAAGCACTCCATGCGGATGTTCACCGAGGTGGGCCGCCGGGTCCTCCCGCACTCCACCGGCGTGGGCAAGGCCCTCCTCGCCCACACGCCTCCGGAGGAGGTGCGGGCCCTGCTCGCCCGCACCGGCATGCCCGCCGCCACGGAGAAGACGATCACCACGCCGGACGGCTTCCTCGACGCGCTCGAGGAGGTGCGCAGGGCGGGGTACGCGGTCGACGACAACGAACAGGAGATCGGGGTGCGCTGCCTGGCGGTGTCGGTGCCCAACTCCCCCACGTCGGCGGCCATTTCGATCTCGGGCCCGGCGGGCCGCGTGACGGAGGCGGCCGTGGACAAGATCGTGCCGGTGCTCCAGGAAGTGGCGGTGGAACTGTCCGCCGCCTTGGCGAGCTCGGGCCCGGCGGCGTAACTGGCGGGCAACTCCGGGCAATCGGGTGGGTGGGCGGGAAAACTAGCCCCTCCGGCGTTTGAGGAGCGGGGTCCGGGGCGGAGCCCCGCGGTGGGGACCTACGCGGGGGTCCCCACCCCCAGCCTCCCGTCCACCATTTCCACCACCCGGTCGGCGACAGCCAACCGCGCCCGGTCATGGGTAACCAGCACCGTCGCCGTCCCCCGCTCCCGCGTGAGCCTCCCCAGCAGATCCATCACCGCCGCCCCCCGCTCGTGGTCCAACGCACTGGTCGGTTCATCGACCAGCAGCACCGCAGGTGCGTTCATCAGTGCCCGCGCGATGCCGATCCGCTGCCGCTGGCCGCCGGACAGCTGATGCGGCCTGCGGTGTGCGAGGTCGGACAGGCCCACCGCCGAGAGCAACTCCCGGGCCCGCTCCCGTACTTCCGCCGTCCGTCGGCGCCCGCGACCGTTCCCGCCCAGATGCGTCATCAGCTGCAGCTGCTCAAGCGCGGTCAGCGACGCCAGCAGGTTCGGCTGCTGGAAGACGATGCCCATGCGGAGCCGCCGCAGCTCCGCCCGCTCGGCGCGGGACAGCGCGCCCGTCTCCGTACCGTCCACGACGACCCGGCCCCGGTCGGGCGTCACCAGCGTCGCCGCCACCGCGAGCAGGCTGGACTTCCCGGAGCCCGAAGGCCCGACGACCGCCGTCAGCGTTCCCGCTGGGACCTCGATGCCGACGCCGTCGAGAGCGGTGAGGCGCCCTTCCCCGTCCGGATACGTCAGCGTGATGTCTTCGAGGGTCAGACTGATCGGACTCATCGGGCACTCCCCAGCGCGGTCAGCGGATCGACGGCGGTGATCCGCCGGACGGACAGGCCCGCGCCGAGCGCCCCGAGGGCGATCAGTACGGCGGCGGGCCACAGCACGGTCGGCGGATCGAGTACGAAGGGGACGTCACCGCCGCTGATCACGGAGCCGACGGCCGCGGCGATCCCCGTGCCGAGCCCGGTCCCGACGGCGAGCATCAGGACCGCCTGTCCGAGCGCGTCCCGCAGCAGACTGGGCGTGGACGCGCCGAGCGCCTTCAGGACCGCGATGTCGCCGGAGCGCTGGATGGTCCACACGGTGAAGAACGCCCCTATCACCAGCGCGGAGATGACGAAGAGGAAGCCGCGCATCAGCTGCAGCGAGCCGTTCTCCGCCCGGTAGGAGCCGATAGCGGTGAGCGCACCGTCCAGGGTCCTGCTCTCGGTGCCCGCCGCCTTGTCCCCGGCGGCGATGTCGGCACCGTCGTCCGTGCGCAGCGCGATGACCGTGGCCTGGTTCTCCAGGGACGTACCCCGGTGGCCGAGCGCCTGCCAGTCGTCGAGCGGGGTCCACACGACGGGCGTATGGCTGTACGAGGCGTCCGACGCGACCCGCGCGACGCGCTCCTTCAGCCCGCCGATGCGTACGTCGTCGCCGGGGCCGACACCGAGGTCGGCCGCGGCCTTGTGGGAGAGCACGACCTGCCCGGGTGCCAGGCCGTCCGGGGCGATCCCCGAGTCCGGCTCGACGCCGAACGCGGACACGGCGGCCGAGCGGTCACCGGCGGTGGCGTTGAGCGTGCTGATGCCGACCGGCTCCGCGGACCGTACGCCGGGCCGGTCCGCCCAGGTCTCCCAGGCGCGCTGCTCCACCTGTGACTGGGTGAAGGAGACCGACTGGCCGCCCGGTGGCGGTGCGAAGGCGAGCCGGTCGGCGGGGAGGCCGGTGATCGCGGAGGTGTTCTCCTTGGCCAGCCCCGCGGTGAGCCCGGACAGCAGCCCCACGAGCAGAGTGATGAGCACGACGACGGCTCCCATCAGGGCGAACCGCCCCTTGGCGAACCGCAGGTCTCTCCATGCGACGAACATGCCTCAACCCTGCGGCTGCGGGGCCGCCCCGGGCATCGCGCCACAGCATGCTTCACCCGAATCGAAGGAGGGAGCCCGCTTTCAAACTTTCGGTTGACGGGAAAGGACGGGCGTCCGCCTACGCTGGGCAGGGCTCTGCCCAGCCCAGCCCCCCCACCGCAGGCCCTCGGCCTCCCGACCACCGCGCTCCGCGGGAGGTGACCATGAACGCCGTTCAGCGCACGCCCGTCGCGCTCGTCCTGCGGCTCTGTCTGCACGCGCTGTTCGCCGGACTGCTCGCGCTGCCCGCGGTGCGGTCCTTCGCCGACGGCGCGCCGCGCGGCGGTGCCGTCGTGGGGGCCGTCCTCGCCATGGGAGCCGTGTACGCGGCGGGCACGCTCAGCCCGGCCGTGGCGCGCTCGCGGCGTGCGGCCGCGGTGTGGCTCGCGACGCTCGGGGTCTGCTGGGTGGTGCTGCTCGCCCTGTCCCCGGACGGGCTGTGGGTCGCGTTCCCGCTCTACTTCCTGCAGCTCCATCTGCTGCCGGTCCGCTGGGCGCTGCCCGCCGTCGCACTGACCGCCGCGGCCGCCATCGCCGGCTATCTGCTGCACAGCTCGCCCGCATCGCCCCTCTCGCCGGGCATCTTCATCGGGCCGCTGCTCGGCGCCGCCGTCGCGGTCGCCACCGTCCTCGGGTACCAGGCGCTGTACCGGGAGAGCGAGCGCCGCCGCGAGCTGATCGACGAGTTGATGGCGACGCGGGCCGAACTCGCCGCCGCCGAGCGCACCGCGGGCACCCTCGCCGAGCGTGAGCGTCTGGCCCGCGAAATCCACGACACCCTCGCCCAGGGCCTGTCCTCCATCCAGCTCCTGCTGCGCGCCGCGCAACGCGCGCTGCCCGCGGGCTCCCCCGCCGCCCCGCGCATCGAGCAGGCCCGCACGGCCGCGCAGGACAACCTCGCGGAGGCACGCCGTTTCGTGCGCGCGCTGAGCCCGCCGGACCTGGAGCACGGCTCGCTCGCCGGAGCACTGGAACGTCTCTCGGCGTCATCGCACGGCACCAAGGTCCAGTTCACCGTCAGTGGCACACCCACCGAACTCCCCACCCCGTACGAGGTGACCCTCCTGCGCACCGCCCAGTCCGCCCTCGCGAATACGGTCCGGCATGCGGAGGCGGACCGCGCCGAGATCACCCTCAGCTTCATGGACACGTCGGTGTCCCTGGACGTGGTCGACGACGGGCGGGGCTTCGACCCGTCGTCCGCGCCGTCCGCGCCGCGCGGGGACGGCGGCTTCGGCCTGCCCGCGATGCGGTCACGGGCGCGGTCGCTCGGTGGAACGCTGAGCGTGGAATCGGCGCCGGGCCAGGGCACGGCGGTCGCGGTCACACTCCCCCTCCCGGCGAGGGAGGCCTCGCTGTGACCCCTGTGCCGGTCATCAGGCTGCTGCTCGCCGACGACCACCCCGTGGTCCGTGCCGGGCTGCGCGCGGTCCTGGACACGGAGCCGGACTTCGCCGTCGTGGCGGAGGCACCGACGGCCGAGGCCGCGGTCTCCCTGGCCGCCACCGGTGAGTGCGACGTCGTCCTGATGGACCTCCAGTTCGGCGCCGGCATGCACGGCTCGCAGGCCACCGCGGCGATCACCGCGGTGCCCGGCGGGCCACGCGTCCTGGTCCTCACCACGTACGACACGGACGCGGACATCCTCGCGGCGGTCGAGGCGGGCGCCGCGGGCTACCTCCTGAAGGACGCGCCACCGGAGGAGCTCGCCGCCGCGGTCCGCACGGCAGCGGCGGGCCAGTCGGCACTCGCCCCCGCCATCGCGCACCGCCTGATGGACCGCATGCGGGCCCCCGCGGAGGCCTTGAGCCTGCGCGAACTCGAGGTACTGCGCCTGGTGAGGGACGGCCTCTCCAACCAACAGATCAGCAAGCAACTGTTCCTCAGCCAGGCGACGGTGAAGTCTCATCTGGTGCACATCTACGCCAAGTTGAACGTCGACTCCCGCACGGCGGCGGTGGCGGTGGCGACGGGGCGGGGCCTGATCAGGGGGGCGGGACACCCGTAACCCGCCGGCCTCGGCGGAGACTCGTCCAGCGGCGCCACGCCGACCGCAGCCCGGCCGCCGACCAAGATCGCCGGACATCCGCGATCCGGCAGCCATGGCCGAACCGGAACTCCCTCACCGGCCCCGGTTCCAGGGCGGCCGGCACGTCCCGGCAGGGCAGGCACCTCCCGCCGGGGCAGGCGGATGCGACCCGGCGCAGGGCGCGATCACGCCCACCGATCAGGCGCGACCGCGCCTCGCCGGTCACAGCCGCCGCCGACGTCGCGGCTCCGGAACCGGGCGTCCAGCGACCCTCAGCCGCTCCGGAGCGGGCAGCTCGGCCCCGACCGCCGCCCAGCACCCGAACTTGCCTACCCCGGCCGCCGATCAAGGCCGGCCCGTCGCGGATCCACCGGGCGGAAGATCCGCGCCCTACGGCGCGATCCCGTCATGAGGGCGGTGGGCAGGGGCGGGATCGCGGCGAAGTCTTCTGCTCGGGCCTTGCGGAGGGCTCGTCGTGCGTGTCTCGGAGCCGAGGGTCCCGGCACCGTCATCACCGGGCAGCCCGCGTGCGCGTGTACGTGCCGACCGGTTCTGCTCCAGCGGCGTCTCGTGCCGAGGACGAGCAGATCGTCGCCGCGCTGCACCAGGCCGCACAGCGCGCGGCCCGGGCGGTCCCGTACCACCCAGCGCTCGACCGTGACCCCTTGCGGCGACCCGCCGAACGCCTCCTCGAAGGCCCGGTCGAGGCTCGCCCGCGCTGCGTCCTGCCAGTGGCGGGCCCACGCCCGGTCCGGGCGCCGTAGATACAGCCCCTCCCCCTCCGGCGGCTCCCAGGCGATCACCGCAACCAGCACCCGCCCCGAGCGCCGCGCCTCCCCTGCCGCCGCTCGCAGCGCCGCGAGGCTCGCCAGCGATCCACTCACCCCGACCACAACCCGCGCTCCCATGCCGCACACCTCCCCGTTCAGCCACCGCACCAGGCCAATGCGGCGTATCGGTTCCGATTCTGTACGCTGATTGGCCTGGCCAGCAGGGCCAATCAGCGGGAGGTGGCATGGCAGACGTACGAGGGATCCACGATGTGGACCGGCGCCTGGGCAGCGGGCGGCTGGCCGCGCTGGTGACCGGAACAGCCGGGGAACGCCCCGGCTACCGTGCGCTCGCCCACGGCGTCCGCACCCTCCTCCTGGACGGCCGCATCCCCCTGCGCACCCGCCTGCCCGCCGAGCGCGAGCTCGCCACGGCCCTGGGCGTCAGCCGGGCCACCGTCACCGCGGCGTACGACCTGCTGCGCGAGGGCGGCTTCGCCCGCAGCAGGCGCGGCGCGGGTACCTGGACGGAGCTGCCCGACGGGCGGCGTCCCGCGGGCGTGGCCGCGTTCCCCGTGGGGGACGGCATGCTCGACCTGGCGGTGGCGGCGCCCGGCGCGCCCGAGGCGGAGCTCGGCGAGGCGCTCGTCGCGGCCAGTGCCGCACTGCCCCGACACGCGTCGACCCCGGGCTACCACCCTTACGGCCTCCCGGAGTTGAGGGAAGCCGTGGCCGAGCGGTTCACGCGGCGCGGTCTTCCGACCATCCCCGACCAGATCCTGATCACCACCGGCGCCCAGCACGCGCTGTCCCTCACCCTCACCCTGCTCGGCAGGCCGGGCGACCGTGTCCTGGTCGAGAACCCCTCGTACCCCAACGCCCTGGACGCGATCCGCCGCGCGGGGCTTCGCGCCACGCCCGTACCGGTCACCGACACCGGCTGGGACACCGGCCTCGTGGAGTCGACGCTCCGTCAGGCGGCGCCCCGTATCGCGTACTTGGTGCCCGATTTCCAGAATCCCACCGGCAGTCTGATGCCGCGTGAGCAGCGGCTGCGCATCCTGGAGACCGCCCGCGCCACCGGCAGCTGGCTCCTGATCGACGAGACGATCGCCGACATCGCGCTGGACGTTCCACCGCCCGCACCCTTCGCCTCGCTCGCGCCGCACGGTGTGGGTGAACAGATCGTCACCGTCGGCTCGTTGAGCAAGACGCACTGGGGCGGACTGCGGATCGGCTGGGTGCGGGCAGGGTCACGGCTGATCACAGAACTGGCGATGGCGCGGGTGCCGTCCGACATGTCGACGCCGGTGATCGAGCAGCTGATCGCGCTGGAGTTGATCCGCGGGATGGACGATGTGCTGCGGGAGCGGCTGCCGCGGCTGCGGGCGCAGCGGGACGCGCTTGCCGGGGCGCTCTCCCGTCATCTCCCCGAGTGGCGCTGGCAGTTGCCGCCCGGTGGGCTTTCGCTGTGGGTGGACCTGGGGCGTCCGATCTCCTCGGCACTCGCCGAGGCGGCGCTGGACCACGGGGTGCGGATCGAGGGCGGCGCGCGGTTCGGCGCAGACCCCGGCACGCATGAGCACCGGCTGCGGATTCCGTACGCGTTGCCTGCGGCGCTGGGTGAGGAGGCGGTGCGGAGGCTGGCCGCTGCGCTGGGCGGGGGCGATCTTGTCGCCCCCTCCGGGGCGGGAACGCCCCGCCACTGGGTGGCCTGACCTCCTCGTTTCCCTCACAACGGAGGGGGCGGGCAGGGCAGGCGTTCCTACGTCATGCCCGCACCGCGGGGTAATCGGGTGGGTGGGAGACCCGCCGCGGAGCGGCGGGGATTTACCGGCTGCGGGGCGCGCCGGGAAGCTAGGGCCGCCCCCGGCCCTGCTCCCCGAAGAGGTCCACCGCACCCCGCACCGCCGAGAGCCCCGCGGCCAGGGCGCTCACCGAGCCGATCGCGCCCGCGACAAGCAGGAGCGACCGCCGCAGCCGAGGCGCCTCCGGCGCACCGCTCACCGCCATCGCGGCCAACGCCGCAAGCTCGTCCTCGGCAATACCCCGGTCGGGGAACTCGGCCGGATGCGCGGCGAGTTCGCGGCGCAGCCGCGCCACCGCGGTGCGCAGCTCCGCCACTCGCGGATCCTCATCGCTGCCGGTCACTCGCCTCTGCCCCATGCTCTGCAACACAGCTCTCCCCCTCGCACGCCGTCGTGCGCGTGTTCTCGTGCAGTTCTTGCCGCCCCCGCACAGGCGCTGGTCAGACACCAGGGGGACGCGGGCCAGTAAACGCCACGGGAAGCGGGGCGCGCCACTTTGCGGCCGGGAGACCCGGCCCGCGGTGCGGTATGCAGGAACCATGACCGATCCAGCCATGACCGATCCGCAGAACGTCGACCCGCAGAACATGAACATCACCGGGCTCCTCCTCGCCGCGGGCGGCGGTCGCCGTCTCGGCGGCCGACCGAAGGCGCTCCTCGACCACCAGGGCCGCCCCCTCGTGGAGCACGCGGTCCGCGTCCTGCGCGAGGGCGGCTGCACGCGCGTACACGTCGTGCTCGGCGCCGACGCCGATGTCGTACGCGCGAAGGCCTCGCTCCCCGGCTGCGTCCTGGTCGACAACCCGGACTGGGAGGAAGGGATGGGTTCGTCGCTGCGGGCGGGTCTCGCCTCGCTGCGCGGCACCGGCGCGAACGCCGCCCTCGTCTCGCTCGTCGACCAGCCGGGCATCGGCCCCGCGGCGATCGCCCGCGTGCACGCCGCCTACCGCTCGCCCGCGACCCTCGCGGCCGCCGCGTACGACGGGGAGCGCGGCCACCCGGTGCTCTTCGGCGCCGACCACTGGGCCGGCATCGAGTCGAGCGCGGTCGGTGACCGCGGGGCGCGCGCCTATCTGAAGGAACACGCCGGGGATGTCGTGCTCGTCGAGTGCGGGGACGTGGCCAGGGCGTACGACATCGACACCCCCGCCGACCTGGTCCACCTGGAGTGACCGGCATGGCACTCAGCGACACGTTCTGTTGATGAGGAGAATCTCGACATCAACAAACGATTGAACTTCCACCATGAGGAAACTAGTATCCACTGTTCAGAAGCACCCGTTCCCTCACGTGGGGCCCGCGGCCGTATCTCGGCTCCTGTGGCACTGAGTGTCACTGAGAATGCCCGGCGGCAGCCACGGCACCTGCGCGTGAAGCTCGCTGAAGGAAGTGACAGCTCATGTCCGCACCAGCGCAGTCCCCGCTGGCCATCGTCGACGCGGAGCCTCTGCCGCGGCAGGAGGAGGTCCTCACCGACGCGGCCCTCGCCTTTGTGGCCGAGCTGCACAGGCTCTTCACGCCCCGCCGTGACGAGCTCCTCACCCGCCGCTCCGAGCGCCGCGCCGAGATCGCCCGCACCTCCACGCTCGACTTCCTGCCGGAGACCGCGGCGATCCGCGCGGACGACTCCTGGCAGGTGGCCCCCGCTCCGGCCGCCCTGAACGACCGCCGTGTCGAGATCACCGGTCCGACCGACCGCAAGATGACCATCAACGCCCTGAACTCGGGCGCCAAGGTCTGGCTCGCCGACTTCGAGGACGCATCGGCCCCCACCTGGGAGAACGTGGTCCTCGGCCAGGTCAACCTCTCCGACGCCTACGCCCGCCGCATCGACTTCACGGACGAGCGCACCGGCAAGTCGTACGCCCTGAAGGACGCGGCCGAGCTCGCCACCGTCGTCATGCGGCCCCGCGGCTGGCACCTGGACGAGCGCCACCTTCAGTTCGAGGGCAAGCCGGTCCCCGGCGCCCTCGTCGACTTCGGCCTCTACTTCTTCCACAACGCCAAGAAGCTGATCGAGCTCGGCAAGGGCCCGTACTTCTACCTCCCGAAGACGGAGTCGTACCTGGAGGCCCGCCTCTGGAACGACATCTTCGTCTTCGCCCAGGACTACGTCGGCATCCCGCAGGGCACGGTCCGCGCCACGGTCCTCATCGAGACGATCACGGCCGCGTACCAGATGGAGGAGATCCTCTACGAGCTGCGCGACCACGCCTCCGGTCTGAACGCCGGCCGCTGGGACTACCTCTTCTCCATCGTCAAGAACTTCCGTGACGGCGGCTCGAAGTTCGTCCTGCCGGACCGCAACCTGGTCACGATGACCGCCCCCTTCATGCGGGCGTACACCGAACTCCTCGTCCGCACCTGCCACAAGCGCGGCGCGCACGCGATCGGCGGCATGGCCGCGTTCATCCCGTCCCGCAAGGACGCGGAGGTCAACAAGGTCGCGTTCGAGAAGGTCAAGAACGACAAGGACCGCGAGGCGGGCGACGGCTTCGACGGTTCCTGGGTCGCGCACCCGGACCTGGTCCCGATCGCGATGGCGTCCTTCGACGCGGTGCTCGGCGCTAAGCCGAACCAGAAGGACCGCCTGCGCGAGGACGTCTCCGTCGCCCCCGGCGACCTGATCGCCATCGACTCCCTCGACGCGAAGCCCACGTACGACGGCCTGGTCAAC
The DNA here is from genome assembly GCF_040686095.1 of Streptomyces sp. NPDC086554. Classification (NCBI taxonomy): domain Bacteria; kingdom Bacillati; phylum Actinomycetota; class Actinomycetes; order Kitasatosporales; family Streptomycetaceae; genus Streptomyces; species Streptomyces sp. NPDC086554. The sequence continues at coordinate 100,457 of NZ_JBFBJK010000009.1, read as the reverse complement.
GCCGTCCAGGTCGGCATCCGCTACATCGAGGCGTGGCTGCGCGGCCTCGGCGCCGTCGCCATCTTCAACCTGATGGAGGACGCGGCCACCGCCGAGATCTCCCGCTCGCAGATCTGGCAGTGGATCAACGCGGGTGTCGTATTCGAGCACGATGGAAACACAGTGACCGCCACCGCGGACCTGGCCCGCAAGGTCGCCGCGCAGGAACTGGCCGCGATCCGCGCCGAGATCGGCGACGAGGCCTTCGCGGCGGGCAAGTGGCAGCAGGCCCACGACCTCCTCCTCCAGGTCTCCCTGGACGCGGACTACGCGGACTTCCTCACACTCCCGGCGTACGAGCAGCTGAGCTGACGCTTCCGCGTACGTTCACGACAGAGCCCCCGGCACCGCACAGCGCCGGGGGCTTTGTCGTTGACCCGCACTAACCGACGTGCCGCGACCAGTCCTGCTCGGCAGCAGGCTTCCCATGCAGGTCGGGCACCTTCCTCAGCCAGGCCGGACGGCCCGCCTCCGTGGCGGCGGCACGCCTCGCGTCCGCGGCCGCAAGCTCGCCCCGGGAGGGGAAATCCCTCGGCAGCCACACCGCGGAGCACCTCGCACGGGCCAGCAGAAAACCGACGTACGCCTCACGTACGTCCTGCGGGGCGCTGAAGCCCGGCTCATCGGCGAGCCATCCCTCAGGAACCAGCGAGACGACCTCCCGCAGCATGGCCTCCGTGACCAGCGGCGCGAGCACCGCATCGGCGGCCGCCATGTCCGGGCCGTATCCCCCCAACGCGTGATGCCGGAAGTCGTACACCTTGTCCGGCGCGGACGCACCCCAGCGGTGATGGAACACCAGCGCCGCCCCGTGGTCGATCAACCACAACTGGGGCTCATGGATGCCGAACGCAGGCCAGATCATCAGGTTCGAGCTGTGCACCGTGCGGTCGACGTTCGCCGTGAGGGCGTCGAGCCACACCACCTTGCCCGCCTCCAACGGGTCCACGTCCAGCGCGTCCGGGGTGAAGTCCCGCGCGCCCGGCAGCAGATCCATGCCCAGGTTGAGCCCCGCGCTGGCGTCAAGGAGGTCCCGCACCTCCTGGTGCGGCTCGTCCGCGGCGACCGCCGGGTCGAAGTGGACCAGGACGAGCTCGGGAAAGCGCAGACCCAGGCGGCGGGCAAGCTCGCCGACGATGATCTCGGCGACCAGCGCCTTGCGGCCCTGCGCCGACCCGGTGAACTTCACGACGTACGTGCCCAGGTCGTCGCCCTCGACGACCCCTGGAACGGATCCGCCCGCCCGCAGGGGTTCGATGTAGCGGGTTGCAACGACCTGCCTCAGCGCCTTCAAAGGTCCCGCTCCCCAGTTTCTTCGTTCTCGTGACCAGGTCGTGAGCATAGTCCTCAGCCTGTCCGTGCCGACTGCCAGGACGCGGCGTCGAGGAAATGCACGTCGTAGCGTGTTTGCTCGGCTTTCAGGCTGTCAAAGGAGTCCAGGCCGTGCTGAATGCGGCCCAGAGCGCGGAAATATCCGAAACGGTCGACGCCCGGTGTCAGTACCGCGAGGAGGTCGGCGGTGGGCAACTGCAGTACTTCGTGGCTGTCACCGAGGAAGGTGGCTTCGGCCGTGCCGCCGAGTGCCTCGGCATCGTCCAATCGGCGGTGAGCCAGCAGATCCGCCGCCTCGAACGCGAGCTCGGGGTGGTGCTGTTCGAGCGCTCCACCCGCCAGGTGCATCTGTCCGGCGCCGGCGAGCGGCTGCTGCCCGAGGCGTACGCCGTGCTCGCGGCCGCGCGCCGCACCCGCCAAGTGGCTGCCGACATCGTGACCGGCGACGACGGCCTGCTGCGGCTCGGCAGCGTCCAAGGCCCCGGCGACCGGATCTACCGCCTCCTGAACGAGCTGGCGGCCGCCGCCCCTCGGCTCCAGGTCCGGCTGCGGCGTCTGTCCCTCACCGAACGGCTGGCCGCAGTACGTTCCGGTCAGCTGGACGCCGCACTCGTACGGGCCCTGCCCGCGGCACCGGACCTTGAACTCCTGCCGGTGTGGAGCGATCCGCTGTATGTGGCCCTGCCCGACAGCCATCCACTGGCGGCCGAGCCGCATCTGCACCTGGAGCAGCTTGCCGATCTGCCGCTGCGGCTCGCGCCGCGCGAGAACAATCCGCCCTTCCACGATCTGATCACCGACGCCCTCCGTTCGGCCGGTGCCGAACCGTCTCCGGGGCCGTCGTTCACCACCTTCCAGGAGACGCTCACCGCGATCGGCACCAGCGCGCCCTCCTGGACCGTCTTCTATGACGTGGTCGGGCTACCGCCGTTCCCACGGGTGGCCCTGCGTCCCCTGGCCGGACCTGCCCTCACCACGTCGCTGGCCGTACGCCCGGGACCGCCCGGTCCCCCACTGCGCCACCTGCTCCGGGTCCTTGCCGATACCGACACCAGCCGCCCCTGATCCGCACCGGGACCCACTGCTCAGGGTGCTCAGGACGCGCGCAAGGCCTTGGCCAGGACTCCCTCGCCCGCAAGGTCGATGCTGCCTGCCCGCACGCCGTCGCCCACCGTCAGCGCGCCCCGGCCCACCGCCACGCAGGTCTCCGCGTCCAGCGTCAGGTGCACGTCCGGGGCGTCGGGTGCCGGGCCGTCGCCATAGGACTCGCCCTCGCCCCCGACGCGTACGTGGAACTCGCCCTCGGCAAGGCGGACCTGCACGACACCCTCCGCTCCGAACCCCGCAAGGACCCGCAGCAGCGGCAGCGCGAACCAGTGCGCGCGGACCGCGTCCGTCGGCCTGCGCTCCTGGAGGACGGGCGCGCCCCAGGTGCCGAGCGCCTGCAGGACGGGGAGCAACTCCCTTCCGCGGTCGGTCAGTTCGTAGACATACGCGGCTGAAGGCGGGGGAATGCGGCGGCGGGTCGTCAGGCCCTCGCGCTCCATGTCCTTGAGCCGGGACGCGAGGACATCCGTGCTGACGCCCGGCAGATCGGCGTGCAGATCGGTGTAGCGGCGCGGGCCGACCAGGAGTTCGCGGACGATCAGCAGGGTCCAGCGGTCGCCCACGACGTCGAGGGCACGGGCGGCGGCGCAGTACTGGTCATAGCTTCGGCGGGACCTGGGTGCAGGTGGCATGCGACGCAGTCTATGCAAGTTGTTGGACTTTCCAAGCTCCAGCTTGGTAAAACCAAGTAACTCACGTCACGGGAGGCACAGCGCATGGAGTTCCGGCAGTCCAGCAAGCTCAGCGAGGTCTGTTACGAGATCCGGGGCCCGGTCATCGAGCACGCCAACGCCCTGGAGGAGGCGGGCCACAGCGTCCTGCGCCTGAACACCGGCAACCCGGCGCTCTTCGGCTTCGAGGCGCCCGAGGAGATCGTCCAGGACATGATCCGGATGCTCCCCCAGGCGCACGGCTACACGGACTCGCGCGGCATCCTCTCGGCCCGGCGCGCCGTCGCCCAGCGCTACCAGGCCCTTGGCCTGGACGAGGTCTCCGTAGACGACGTCTTTCTCGGCAACGGCGTCTCCGAACTGGTCACCATGGCCGTCCAGGCCCTGCTCGAGGACGGCGACGAAGTCCTCATCCCCGCCCCGGACTTCCCTCTCTGGACCGCCGTGACGACCCTCTCCGGAGGCAAGGCCGTCCACTACACGTGCGACGAGTCCGCGGACTGGTACCCGGACCTGGACGACATGGCGTCGAAGATCACCGACCGCACCAAAGCCGTCGTGATCATCAACCCGAACAACCCCACGGGCGCCGTGTATCCCAAGGAGATCCTCGAAGGCATCCTCGACCTCGCGCGCCGCCACGGCCTGATGGTCTTCGCCGACGAGATCTACGACCAGATCCTGTACGACGACGCCGTGCACCACAGTGTCGCCGCCCTCGCCCCGGATCTGGTCGTCCTGACCTTCTGCGGTCTGTCGAAGACGTATCGCGTTGCGGGCTTCCGGTCCGGCTGGCTGGTCGTCACGGGCCCGCAGCAGCACGCGAAGAACTACCTGGAGGGGCTGACCATGCTCGCCTCCATGCGCCTGTGCCCCAACGCCCCCGCCCAGTACGCCATCCAGGCCGCGCTCGGCGGCCGCCAGTCCATCCGCGAGCTCACCGCGCCGGGCGGCAGGCTGCACGAGCAGCGCGACGTGGCGTGGCAGAAGCTGAACGAGATCCCCGGTGTCTCGTGCGTGAAGCCCAAGGGCGCGCTGTACGCCTTCGCACGCCTCGACCCCAAGGTCCACGCCATTCACGACGACGAGAAGTTCGTCCTCGACCTGCTGCTCCAGGAGAAGATCCAGGTCGTCCAGGGCACCGGCTTCAACTGGCCGCGCCCCGACCACTTCCGCATCCTGACCCTCCCCCACGCTGACGATCTCGACGCGGCGATCAGCCGCATCGGCCGCTTCCTCAGCGGATACCGCCAGTCATGACAGCAGTCGGGGGTCGCGTGTCGCTCTGTCCCACCTGCCGGGTCCCGTCCCACACCCAGTTCGCGTCGGCCGACCTCGTCGAGCCCATCGTGTACGGGGGATTCGACCGGGCCGCCGACCCCGCCTGGCCGGAGTCGGGCGCCGCGACGCTCGACGACTACGCGCGCTGGTGCGGCCATCTCTGCGGCCTGACCTGCCTGCGGATGGCGCTCGGCCCGTCCTCCCCGACGCTCTTCGAGCTGCGGGACGGCGCGCTGAAGTACGGCGCGTACACGGAGGATCCCGACGGCACGATCCACGGTCTGATCTACGCGCCGTTCGCGGAGTACGTGCGCGATGTGCACGGCGTCAACGCGACGGTGCACCGGCACCTTACGGTCGATGAGATCACCGGGCTGCTCGACCAGGGACGTCAGGTCATGGTCTCGGTGCACTACGAGATCCGCCGTCCGCACCGGCGATCCCCCGGACGCGGCGGGCACCTGGTGCTGGTCACGGGAGGTTCCGCGGACGGCGGCCTGCATCTGCACAACCCCTCGGGGATCGACGCGGGCACCCGGACGGCGGACCTGACCCTGGCCGAGTTCGAGCCATTCTTCGCCGGGCGCGGGGTGTCCCTTCACTGACAGAAGGTCACCCTTGCTGCCAGGATGGCGCGATGATGCGTGGAGGCAAGGTCGCCATCGTGGGTGGGAGCATCGCCGGATGCGCCGCCGCACTCGCCGCGCACCGCGGTGGCGCCGATGAGATCACGGTGTACGAGCGTGCCGCGGGACACCTGGCGGACCGCGGCGTCGGGCTCGCGGTGCACAACTCCCGTTATGCGGAGCTGGATTCGGCCGGATATCTGGACGCGGACATGCCGTGGGTGCAGCTGGATCGGCGGCGCTGGTATGTGCGGGACGGATCCGCGGCAGGGCCGCTCGGCCACGAGATCGGGGCGATGCCGTTTCCGTTCCGTACGTACAACTGGGGTCCGCTGTGGCACGAGTTGCGCCGCAGGGTGCCCGAGTCCGTCGAGTTCCGGTCCGGGGTCGCGGTGGAGGAGGTGCGGCCTGGGGACGAGGGCGCCGAGGTCGGCACCGCCGAAGGAACCGCGCGCTTCGACCTCGTGATCGGCGCGGACGGCTACCGCTCGGTGGTCCGCACGGCGGCGTTCGCCGATGTGCGTCCCGCGTACGCCGGCTATCTCGCCTGGCGGGGCGCCTTCCCCGCAGACCGTCTCGTGGACCCGGAGCTGTGGGCGGCACAGGACTGCGTGTACGTCGTCTTCCCCGGCGGCCATCTCATCGTCTACCGCATCCCCGACGGTACGGGCGGCCAGCGGGTCAACTGGGTGCTCTACACGGCGCCTCCCGCGGACCTGGATCTCGGGCTCGGCCGCGATCTGCGGCTCACCGCCCCCACCAGCCTGCCGCCGGGCGGCCTCACGGAGGCCCTGACTTCTCATCTCACGTTCGTGTGCGACGAGTTGCTGCCTCCCTACTGGGGCGGCCTCGTCCACACGACCGCTCCCGACGAGCTCTTCCTCCAGCCCATGTACGACTTCACGGCGCCCCGCTACACCACGGGCCGGGTGCTCCTGATGGGCGACGCGGCCACGGTCGCCCGGCCGCACACCGGGGCGGGCGCGGTGAAGGCGCTGCAGGACGCGACGGTCCTGGAGTCCGCCTTCGCCACGGCGACGACCTGGCCCGACGCCCTGGACACGTACGACACCGACCGCACCGTCGCCGGTGCCGCGATGGTCGACCTGGGGCGCCGCCTCGGGCGCGCCCTTGTGGAGGAGACGCCGCCGTGGCGGTCCATGGACCAGACGGCTCTTGAGACGTGGTGGAAGCAGGCGGACGGCGGCGGGGCGTTCGGGGGGCGCGAGCTGAAGCGGTGACAGCTGGCCCCCAGCCGCCGGCTGCTGATACCCAAACCGACCGCTGATACCCAGCCGCCGGTTTGGGTATGCACGCCAAGATCAATAAGATCCGGCGATGATCACAAGACAACGGCTGGCGGCCGGGGCGATCGCCCTGCTCGCCGCCTTGACCGCCGGGTTCGGCACGGCGGGCCCCGCCACCGCCGACGACGCACCGGCACAGCCATCACCCAAGGTCGAGCTGGTCCTCGACGTCAGCGGTTCGATGCGGGCCCGCGACATCGACGGCAAGTCCCGGATGGCGGCGGCGAAGCAGGCGTTCAACGAGGTGCTCGACGCCACGCCGGACGAGGTCCAGCTCGGCATACGCACCCTTGGCGCCAACTACCGCGGCGACAACCGCAAGACGGGCTGCAAGGACACCGAGCTGCTCTACCCCGTCGCCGAGCTCGACCGCGCGGGCCGCACCGACGCCAAGACCGCCGTGGCGACGCTCGCGCCCACCGGCTGGACGCCGATCGGCCCGACCCTCCTGAAGGCCGCCGACGACCTCAAGGACGACAACACCGAGCGCAGCCGCCGCATCGTCCTCATCTCCGACGGCGAGGACACCTGCCAGCCGCTCGACCCCTGCGAGGTGGCCCGCAAGATCGCCGCCGAGGGCATCCACCTCACCGTCGACACGCTCGGCCTTGTGCCGGACGCCAAGACCCGCGACCAGCTGAGCTGCATCGCCGAGGCCACCGGCGGAACGTACACATCCGTCCGGCACACCGATGAACTCTCGGGCCGCGTCAAGCAGTTGGTGGACCGCGCGGCCGACCCCGTCGCCACGCCGGTCGCCACGAAGGGCGCGGCGCAGTGCTCCGACGCCCCGCAGCTGAAGGCCGGTCTTTACACCGACCGCGAGAAGTTCGGCGAGCACCGCTGGTACCGCGTGGACGTCGAGCCCGGGCAGGAACTGCGCGCCTCCGTCAGCGTCGCGGCGGACCGAGCCGTCCATCAGGACTACGGCGTACTGCTCCAGGCCTCCACCGAGCGCGGACGCGAGATCGTTCGGGGCGCGGAGGCGGGCGACGGACGCACGGACGTGATCTCGACCGGGCTGCGCTACCCGACGCGGGAGGAGGACTCCGACGATGAGGGCGGTAGCGAGCCCGTCGCCGAGACCGTGTGCCTGCGGGTCAGCAACTCCTTCTCGGCACCCGCGTCCGTCAAGACGGCGCCCGGGCTGCCGGTCGAGCTGAACATCGACGTGGTGGACGCGCCCGACGAGGCGTCGGACGTGGCGTCCTTCGGCCTGGGCAACGGCTGGTGGCTGCTCGGCACACTGGTCCTCACCGGCTTCATCGCCGGTCTGGTCTGGGGCTGGGTCTCGCGCTGGCGCTTCGCGGTCTGGAGGACCAACTGATGCGTACGACACGTGTGTTGAGCCGGGCGGGCGCGCTGGGCGCGGCCGTTCTTCTCACCCTCGCGGGGGCGGCGGGGGTCGCGAGTGCCGATTCATCGGACGGCGACGAGAAGCCCGTCGCACCGACGGAGGCCGGTACGTCCTTCCGCACGGCGACCGCGATCCAGCAGGACCAGGAGGCCACCGCAGAGGCATCCACCGGCGACTACCTGTACTGGGCGTTCCCCGCGGACATCGGACAGCGGCCCACCGTGCACGCCACGGTGGAGCTGCCCGAGGCCCCCAAGGACACAGCCGGGCGCGGCGGGTCCACCTGGCAGGTCGACGTGTACGACGGGCTGCGGCGCCACCAGGCGTGCCGGTACGGCACGCAGACGAAGACGGCGGCGCAGGACGCCGGGACGGTCGAACTGTCCTGCACCCTGCGCACCGTCAGGGGCTGGGCCGAACCGTGGGCCAACGACCCGCTGCAGGGCACGTACTACGTACGCCTGACGGTCACCGACCTGGAGGCGGACGCCCTGGGGCTGCCCATGAAGGCCTCGGCGAAGGTCACGTCGAACGACGCGGGCGGCGCGCAGGCCGTGGACGGCGCGCTTGCGAAGCCGCTGGTGCCGGGGATCGGCACGAAGACGGCGGCGGTGTCCAGTGAGCCGGAGGACGGCTGGGCGTCCAGCTGGTGGTCATCGCGCTGGCTGTGGACCGCGGGCGGCGGCGTGCTCGCCGCGCTCGCCGGTGTCGGCGGCTACTGCCTGACGCGCGGCTCGGGCCGTCCGTCACGCGCGCCCGCCGGGATCTGACCTCGGTGGTGGCCGGACCGGGCCCTCCGGTCCGGCCACCACCGACCGCTGCACATGCTGGAGCCCGTCGGTGTGCCTGTCGGACAGCTCGGGCGGGGATTCCCCCGCGGCGAGGTGCTCAAGTACCTCGGCGAGTTCCCTGCAGGCACTCTCCACAGACCGTCGGGTGGCGCGCTGTTCGGCGACCATCGAGGACAGCAGGAGCGCCGTCAGCGCAGCGGCACCGTTGAATGCCTGAAGTTTGGTCATGACCTCGATGGCCGACAGGTGGAGGAAGGCGCCTTGCTGCCTATTCGCCTCGAAGGTGGTGAGCACGGACGCGAACAGCGCGCACAGCATGCTCCCGGCCAGCTGGAAGCGCAGCGCCGCCCAGATGAGCAGCGGAAAGACGAGGAAAAGCAGGCTCAATTCGCCGAGCACGGCCCAAGGGACGACGATCATGGCCGCGAGGCCGAGGCACAGCATTTCCTTCCAGCGCCTCAGTCGCAGTGGCCCAGCGGCTCCCGCAAGCACGAGCAGGATCGGGGTGACGAGCAGGACGCCCATTGCATCGCCCACCCACCACGCCAGCCACACGAACCAGAACTGCCCCGTCCCCAGTCCACCGGTCACCAGCTGCGGCCCCACCCCCGCCGTTGCACTGATCAGCATGGCGCCGAGCCCGCCGAGGAAGACCAGGGCGATACCGTCCCGCACACGTGAGATGCCGACCCGGAAACCGACCCCGCGCAGCATCAGATAGGCGCAGAGCGGGGCGATGGTGTTACCCGCCACGGTGACGAGCGCGGTGAGCTGAGGGGTGGTGAGGGACGCGATGACGAGCAAGGACCCGATGGCGATCCCGGGCCAGACCGACAGGCCGTAGACAAGCAGTGCGGCGACGGCGAAGCCGGTGGGCGGCCAAATGGGGGTGACGATCACTCCTTCGACGGTGAGTCGACCGAGCAGGCCAAGACGCCCGGCCACGTAGTAGCAGGCGGCAACGGCCAGTGTCTTGAGGACTACCTCCAAGGACAGCCGGAACCGCGGGGACACCAACACAGCAGCCATCAGACACCGCGCGGACCATTTCGGCCATGCGAACGGTGCGCGGCGGGCGTGTCTACAGGGCTCCCTCGTCGTGGCCGACGACGAGGACGGCGGCATCGTCCTCATGCCCCACCGTGTCCGCAAGGCGCATCACACCGCCCGCGAGAGCGTTGATGCCGAGGCCGGCGGCGGCTGTGATCTCGGCGAGCCGCATCACCCGGCTCAGTCCTTCGTCGAGGCTCAGTGACGGCCCCTCCACCACTCCGTCGGTCAGCAGCACGACGACGCCACCCGGGGTGAGCCGGTGGCACACCACGGGGTACTCGGCGCCTTCGAGTACGCCGAGCGGAGGACCGCATTCTCCTTCGTCGACACCGGATCGGCCGTCGGCCGTGGCCCAGATGTGGGGGATGTGGCCAGCCCGAGCGCACTCCAGGACGCCGGTGGCCGGATCGAGCCGGAGAAACGTACACGTGGCGAAGAGATCCTCGCCCAGGGAAACCAGGAGATCGTTGGTACGCGCGAGCAGTTCCCCGGGGTCGCCCGTGACCGAGGCCAGCGCACGCAGTCCCACACGGACCTGGCCCATGAACGCGGCGGCCTTGATGTTGTGTCCCTGCACGTCTCCGATGGACAGGCCGATACGGCCGTCGGGCATGGTGAAGGCGTCGTACCAGTCTCCCCCGACGTTGAGCCCGTGATTGGCGGGCATGTAGCCCACGGCCAGCCGGACGCCCGGAGGGTGCGGAAGGTCGTGCGGCAGCATGCCGCGCTGCAGGGCCACTGCCAGCTCGACCCGGGAGCGCTGCATCTCCGCGAGCTCCCGGGCCCGGGCGGTCAACGCCCCGAGCCTGGCAAGCAGCTCGTCACCGTCGTCGGCCGCCCGCGTGCGGAACATGCGCTCAACTCTGCCCGGAGACGACGGCGATCGCACATCCAGAACATTGTCGAGGTCACGTCACGACCTGATGCGGGTCGGCGTGCCACAACAAGGGCGGTACGGAGGCGTAGCGTGTGCGGCGTTGTGAGGATGGAGCAGAATCAGGAGCCGTGATCATCGAAGCGCGCATTCACAGGACTGTGGTTCATGAAAGTCCTGCCTTCAGCGTTCAGGAAGTTGTGCACCATGGGTGACCTGCTCCTCGTCCGGCACGGCGAGACCCAGTGGGCGCTGACCGGGCAGCACACCAGTTGGACCGACATCCCCCTCACGGAGAACGGCCGGGAGCAGGCGCGGGGGCTCGCGCCGCTGATCGGGACGTACCGGATCGGGGCGGCGTTCACCAGCCCCCGGGAGCGGGCGCGGGACACGGCCGCGCTCGCGGGGTTCGGCGACGCGTGGGTCGATGCCGACCTGAGCGAGTGGGACTACGGAGCGTACGAGGGCGTGACGACGGTGGAGATCCACCGCGACCGCCCCGACTGGTACCTGTTCACGGACGGCGTGGCCGCCGGGCCCCCGGAGCATCCCGGGGAGAGCCCGGAGCAGGTCGGGGAGCGTGCGGACCGGATGCTGGCCAAGGTGGACGCGGCGCTGGCCGAGAACGAGGGCAGCGTGGTGCTGTTCGGGCACTCGCACTTTCTGCGGGTCCTTGCAGCGCGGCAGCTCGGTCTTCCCGTCTCCGGCGGCGCGCTGTTCCAACTGGCGACGGGCACGGTGAGCCGCCTCAGCACGGAGCACGGGCGGCCGGTGGTGGCGAGCTGGAACCTGCGGCCAAGTTCCTAGCCCCGTCGGGCAGTTGAGGGCGGACTCGGCGGAGCCGGTGATCGGCGGTGCGTCAAGCCAAGGCAGCCTCGCCTCGGTCGACACGCGCCCTCAAGATCACTGAGACTGGCCTCATGCGATACGGCGTAAATCTCCTCAACTTCGGGTCCGGTACCACCCCGCAGACCCTCACCCGCCAGGCCACCGACGCCCGCGACCTCGGCTACACCTTCGCGATGATCTCCGATCACATAGCCGTCACCCCGGACGTGCACGGGGTCTACCCCGCCCCGTTCTACGACCAGTTCCTCCTCGCCGCCCACCTCGCGGCGCGCGTACCGGGCCTGCGGCTCGGCACCACGATCACCGTGATCCCCTACCGGCACCCCCTCCAGACCGCCCGCCTCGCCGCCAACATCGACCAGCTCAACGGCGACGCCGGCTTCGTCCTCGGCGCAGGCGTCGGCTGGTCCGCCGCCGAGTACGAGACGCTCGGCATCCCCTTCCGCGAGCGCGGCGCCATCACCGACGAGTACCTCGCCGCGATCCGCGCCGCGTGGGCCGAGGAGACGACGTCCTTCCAGGGGCGGTACGTCTCCTACGAAGGCGTGCACACCGCCCCCGCCCCTACGGCCTCCCTCCCCGTCTGGGTCGGCGGCAACTCCCCCGCCGCCCAGCGCCGCGCGGCCCGCCTCGGCGAGGGCTGGCACCCGTTCATGCCGACGCTCGAAGCACTGCGCGCCGCGCTGCCCCTGATCGCGCGGGAGGCCGAAGCGGCCGGGCGGCCGACTCCCGCCCTGGTGCCGCGGCTTCAGCTCCGACTGGCCCCGCAGCCGGACACGGCCGAGCGCCCCCTCGGCCACGGCAGCGTCGACCAGCTCCGCGGCGACCTGGAGGCCCTCGTCGAACTGGGCGCAACGGACGTCCTGCTCGACACCTACCCCGGTACGCCGGGCGAGCGGGGCACCGCCGATGACGACCGTCGCGTACTCGAACTGGTCGCGGAGAAGGTCGTCGACCTCGCCACGGGGGACGTTCGCTGAAGCCGTTGTCAGTGGCGCGAGGCACCATCGGGACCAGGAGCAGAAGAACCTGGGAAGAGGTGGACTCATGGCGAAGCCGCCGACGGCCGCTCAGCGCCGCATCATCGAGGCCGCGGACCCCGCGACCGGACGGCTGACCGGGAGCGAGGCGCAGTTGGCCGCACTCGTGCGCCACCGCCTCGCCTTCCGGCACCCCCGGCCGCCGCACGCCTTCTTCCTGACGCCCGCGGGACATCGGATACGGGAGGAGGCGCCGGGCCGGGCCGCTCCCTCCCCGGAGACGCCCGCGGCCGCCGCCACCCCCTCCGGCATCTTCGCCGCCCGCACCGGCACCGAGCCCGCACCGCCGCCGGGCGCCGACGGCCCCGCCCGCGCCCGCGACGTACGCAGCGCCTGGGAAGGCCTCCTCGAAATGCGCCGCATGACCAACGCGGACGGCGCGCGGGACCGCCCCTGCGCCTGGGAGCGGACGCATCTCGTCCAGGCCGCCGCGCTCGCCCTGGAGGCGGCGGGCTGCCGGCCGGGACCCGAGGGCTACGAGGTGGGCGAGACCCCGCAGCCGGAGGCCGTCGCGGTGCGCGACGCGTCGGCCGAGCGGCTGCGGGCGTGCGCGGCCGCGCTGTCGGCGGCGGGCTGGCAGGTCAGCGAGCATGCCGAGCGGCCGGGCGGCAGCCACTATCTGCTGGCCTCACCGCGCAGGGCAGGCTAGGTGCCCGTGGGAAGTGCGGTACTCGTCCGCGGGTCCGTCGTGGCTGGTCGCTCCCCCAAGTTCTCGGCTTCGCTCGAACAGGGGGGACCCCCTTCGCGGCGGAGCCGCACATGTCACAGCCCCGCGCCCCTTCGGGGCGCTGCCGAACCGAAGACCCGGCGGGGCTACGCGTCCACCGGCTCCCGCCGCTCGTCGTACGCCGCCCGCGACTCGGCGATCGTCACGCGGTGGCGCTCCGCCCAGCCCGTCAGCTTGAGCAGCGTGCCGTGCAACTCCTCGGCCACCGGCGTCAGTTCATACTCCACCTTCGGCGGGACCGTCGGGTGCACCGTCCGTACGAGCAGGCCGTCGCGCTCCAGATTCCGCAGTGTCAGGGTCAGCATGCGGCGGCTGATTCCGTCGATGCTGCGCTCCAGTTCGGTGAAGCGGATCGGCCCGTGCGCCGCCGCGACCAGGATCGGGACGCTCCATTTCCCGACCACCCTGTCAAGAACTTCCCGCACCGGGCACGCCTGCGCGTTCACCACCTGCGAGGTAACACCGGTGTTCCCTTGGGACATTGAAGTGCCTCCTTCTCGACGCCTCCATGGTCACCCACGATGAGTCCCGTTACAAGTCGTGCACCTATGCAGTTCATGGAGGGTTTCCATCATCATGTCCGAGGCTGATTCCACCACACCACGCTCACGCTGGGCTTCGCTCGCCGTACTGTCCTCGGGCCTGCTGATGACGATCATCGACGGCAATATCGTGACCGTGGCGATGCCCGCCATCCAGAGCGATCTCGGCTTCTCCGCGCCGGGTCTCGCCTGGGTGGTCAACTCCTATCTCATCGCCTTCGGCGGTCTGTTGCTCCTTGCCGGGCGGCTCGGTGATCTCGTCGGGCGCAAGCGGATGTTCGTGTGGGGCCTCGCCCTGTTCACCGCCGCCTCCGTGCTCTGCGGGGTCGCCACCGACCAGGGCATGCTGATCGCGGCGCGCGCCGTGCAGGGTGTCGGCGGGGCGATGACCTCCGCCGTCGTGCTCGGCATGCTGGTGGCACTCTTCCCCGAACCGCGCGAACAGGCCAAGGCCATCGCGGTGTTCAGCGCGGTCGGCGCTGCGGGCGGTGCGCTCGGCACGTTCCTCGGCGGTGCGCTGACCGAGACCCTGAACTGGCACTGGATCTTCCTGATCAATCTGCCGATCGGTGTCGTCGCGCTCGTCGCCGCGGTGCGCATCCTGTCGAACGACCGCGGCACAGGGCTCGGCGGCGGCGCCGACTATCCGGGCGCGGCGCTCATCACGGGTGCGCTGATGCTCACCGTCTTCACGATCGTCGGCTCCGCCGGGCACGGAACGTCCGCCACCCTCGGCCTCGCCGCGCTCTCCCTCGCCCTGTACGCCGCCTTCGCCGTCCGCCAGGCCCGCGCCGCCCGCCCCCTGCTGCGCCTGCGCGTCTTCCGCTCCCGGTCGCTGACCGGCGCCAACGCGGTGCAGATCGCGATGATCGCCGGGATGTACGGCTTCCAGTACATCGGCGCCCTCTACTTCCAACGCGTCCTCGGTTACGGCGAGTTGAAGACGGGCTTCGCCTTTCTCCCCGCCCCCGTCATCATCGGCGTACTGATGCTGAGCGTGTCCGCGAGGCTGATCGGCCGGTTCGGCCCCTACCGCCCGCTGCTCGCGGGGCTCACCCTCATCACGGCCGGTCTCGCCCTGCTCGGCCGGCTGCCCGCCGATGGTTCGTACGTCACCGACGTCCTTCCCCCGATGATTCTGCTCGGTGCGGGATTCGCCGCCGCGATGCCCGCCGTGACCGGGCTCGCGATGTCCGGGGTGCGCGAGGAGGACGCGGGGCTCGCCTCGGGTCTCTTCAACACCACGCAGGTGGTGGGCGGTTCGCTGGGCCTCGCCGTGCTGACGACACTGGCCGCGAGCCGCACGGAGGGACTGCTCGCCGACGGCGGGCGCACCCTGGCGGCCACTGCCGACGGCTACCGGCTCGCCTTCTGGGTCGCCACCGGGATCGCGGCGCTCGGCCTCGCCGTCGCGGCGACGGTGCTGCGGCCGGGGCGGCGGCGCCCCACCGTCACCGTCGAGCCGACACCCGGCCGCCGCGAGGAGGCTGCCGTACGAAGCGCCCGCTAAGCGCTCCGCGGGAAGTGCGGTGATGAACCCGCGGGACGGTGGGGGCTGGTCGCGCAGTTCCCCGCGCCCCTTACGGGGCGCGGTACCGCACCGGACTTCACCGGGGCCGCTTAGCCCGGTTCAGGCACGTTGCTTGCCTCACGCCTTGCCGGGCCACTACCGTCCGGCCAGCCGTGAATCTACGCGCGTCGCAGATCGAGCGAGAGGTCCCTGACCATGCGTAAGTCCGCACTGATCGCAATGTCCGTACTCGGCGCGGCAGTTGCCGTGTTCGTCACGGCCGGCCTGTCCCCGGCCCAGCCGAAGGCGCCCGCCGACTGGCGGCAGGTCGGGTACGACCTGCAGTCCGGCATCAGCGGTCTCGCCGTCGCCTCCCGCTCGGGTGACACGTTCCGCGCCCTCGTCGTACGCGACAACAAGAAGCCGGGCCAGAATCGCATCGCCGAGGTCGCCTATGGGCCGGGGCAGACCCCCGATACCGCGCCGCTCACCTGGCAGGGCGGCGCCGAGCCGGTCGACCTGGAAGCGCTCGACCGGGTGCCGGGCACCTCGGACGAGTACGTGGCGGTCGCGAGCCGCGGCCTCGTCTACCACCTGAAGCTGACCGACTCCGGCGAGGCGGTGGAGGTCCTCGACATCTCGCCGCTCCCCGCGATCGGCAACGGCGACGACTTCGAGAGCTTCACGCTGACCTCGCAGAAGGGAAAGCTGGCCGCGGTCTGGGCCGACCGGGGCACGGGCGACCGTCCGGCCACGTTGTACGCGGCGCCGTTCTCGATCAACTCCTACGGCGAGTCCAAGTTCGGCGCGGTGTCGAAGACGGAGTTCCGTGCGCCCTACCCGGGCGGCGACGTCCGGCACGCCTCGGACATCGACGTAACCAAGTCGGGGCGCATCCTCATCAGTTCGGCTTCGGACGCCGGTGACGACGGCCCGTTCGACTCGGCCGTGAGCGAGGCGGGCAGGCTCGCCGTCACCGACGCAGGGAAGTGGCGCCTGACGCTCGCCAAGTCGCCCGAGGTCCTGCGGAAGTTCAAGGGCCACAAGATCGAGGCCCTGCACTGCCTCCCCGGCTCGGAACTCGCCGCCCTCGGCACGGACGACGAGAACGGGGGCGGCGCGGTCACCACCGGGCGCTTCTGCGGCTGACGCCGGAGCCGGTGAGGTCCACCTCCCGCTGCCGCCCCGCCCGCCGGTAGAGGCGCGCGAGCGCCCCGCACTGCAGGGCCATGGACAACGCCATGGCCAGGCAGATGCCGGGCAGGCCGAGGCCCGACAGGGCGTGGGCGAGGGCCAGTTGGACCGCGGTGCCGAATGCCGTGATGCGGGCCAGGGCCGGGCTCTTGCCGCTGCCCTCGAAGACCCCGCCCAGCGCGATGAAGCAGGCGAGCAGCACCAAGTACGGCCCCAGGCACCGCAGATAGAGCGCCCCCGCGTCGGCCACCTCACCCCCGGCGCCGAAGCCCCGCATGATCCAGGGGCCCGCAGCAAGCAGCACCAGCGCGGCGACCAGCCCCAGCGCCCCGGCGACGAGCAGTGCCTGGCGCCCTACAGCCCGGCGCGCGTCGCTCCCCGCGCCGAGCAGATGGGCGGTGTGGATGGCGGCAGCCTGGCGGACAGAGTAGAACGCCATGGTCGCGACATACATGGCCTTGGTCGCGATGCCGTACG
Organism: Streptomyces sp. NPDC086554; assembly: GCF_040686095.1. Taxonomy (NCBI): domain Bacteria; kingdom Bacillati; phylum Actinomycetota; class Actinomycetes; order Kitasatosporales; family Streptomycetaceae; genus Streptomyces; species Streptomyces sp. NPDC086554. The sequence continues at coordinate 83,680 of NZ_JBFBJK010000009.1, read as the reverse complement.
CGGCGACCTCGTCGACGCCGATCCGGGCGACGACGGCGACGAGCGCCAGCGTCCCCGCCATCCGTACGACGAAGTCCGCCGACATCGGGAGGCCGGTCGCGGCGGTCCGACGTGCGTCGGCGGCCAGGCGCTTTGCTGGGTTTGCGGTGATGGACCTGCGGGCCGGTGGGGGCTGGTCGCGCAGTTCCCCGCGCCCCTGACGGGGCGCGACACCGCCCCGCAGCGCCAAGACCCCGCATACGAGTGCCACCGTTCGCCCGGTCACCGTGGCGATCGCCGCCCCCCGCACGCCGAGCCCGCACCCCATGATGAGGAGCGGATCCAGTACGAGGATCAAGCCGTTGGCGAGCAGGGCGAGCCGCATCGGCGTACGGGTGTCGCCCGCGCCCTTGAGGATGCCGTCGACGACGTTGGTCGCGAAGTAGACCGCCATGCCCGGCAGCGCGATCGCGAAGTAGTCCGTCGTCAGGGAGAGGGCATCGCCTCCGCCCCCGCCGAGCACCAGGCGGGCCAGCGGCTCCCGGCACAGATAGCCGCCGATGGCCACCACGGGGGTGATCAGCGCCCACAGCGCCCAGCCGCCCCGTACCGCCGAGCGCGCCGCCGCCGGGTCTCCCGCTCCCCTCGCGCGGGCCACCAGGACGGTCGTACCCGACCCGGCCATGAGGATCACGCCGAGCAGCACGTTCTCGACGTTCGTCGCGACGGCCACCGCGGCGACCGCGTCGCCGCCCAGCCTGGCCACCCAGACCATGTTGATGATCCCGGCCGTGACCCCCGCGAGGAGCTCGAAGTAGACCGGGTACGCCAGTGACACCAGGCGGTGTCGGTGTTCCTTCGGGTCGCCCATGGCCGCCCTCCCCCTCTTTCCGCTCCGCCAGGTATACCTCGTTTCGAGGTACAGCGGAAAGAGATAGCATGCCTCGCATGCTGGAGTTGTCGATTCTGGGATTTCTGCACGAAGAGCCGCTGCACGGATATGAGCTCAAGGCCCGTATCCAGGGCCTGAGCGGGCACATCCGCCCGGTGAGCGACGGCGCCCTCTACCCGGCGATCACCCGGCTCGCGAAAGCGGGCCTCGTCGAGCAGCACACCGAACCGGGCAGCAGCGCCGCGCCCCGCCGGGTCCTCTCCCTCACCGAAGCCGGCCGCAACCGGCTCCTCGCCCGGCTGCGGGATCCCAAGGACGCCGAAATCACCGACGGGCAGCGCTTCTTCACGCTGCTCGCTTTCCTGCGCCACCTCCCCGACCCCGCCGAGCAGGCCGCCGTACTCCGCCGCCGCCAGGCCTTCCTGGACACCCCGGCGAGCTTCTTCTACCGCGACGGGAAGCCGGTGAGGGCGGAGGAGGCGCCCGACCTCTTCCGCCAGGGCATGCTCCGGATCGCCCGCGCGACGGGCACGGAGGAGAAGAAGTGGCTGGCCGAGGCCATCAGCGCCTTGGAGAGGTGACATCGGCCCACACCGTCTTTCCTACGCCCCGTCCGACCACACCCCACTCCTTCGCCAGCGCCGCCACGATCACCAGACCCCGGCCCGACTCCCCCTCAGACTCCGGGAGTTGGGGACTCTGCGGAGGTCTGCGCTCGGTCAGCGTGTCGGACACCTCGATACGGAGCGTGTGCGGGTGGAGTGTGAGCCGCAGCTCGAAGTCTCTGCCGGGTACGCGACCGTGGGTCACGGCGTTCGCCGCCAACTCGGCGGTGATCGCCTCGGCGGTGACGTTGAGTTCGCTGTCGTACGGGATGCCCCAGCCGTCCAGGTGATACCTGGCCAGCCGCCGGGCTAGGCGGGCGCCTCGGGGCGTGGCGCTCAGGCGCTGGGTGAATTCCCTGATGGGGGTTGTGGGTTGGGCTTGGGTCGGCATGGCGCCAACCGTGGCCGTACAGGAACCCGTACACCAGAAACCAGACTCGTACGCTCCGTCAGCGTACGAGTACGAAGGGTAGACAGGTGGGTTAACGGACCGTGACCATGGGGCCGTTGGCGGGGATCAGCACACGAGCGTCGGGGGTTACCCGTGATGTCGTCAAGCAGGAAAGAGCCCGAGCCGTCGGACGGTCTGAAGACCTTCGGCGCAGTCCTCAAGAGCTTTCGCAAACGCGCCGGGGTCACCCAGGAAGGACTGGCCGACGAGGTCGGCTGTTCCTCGCACTTCCTGGCCTCCATCGAGCAGGGCAGGCGGCTGCCACCCTTGGGGTTCGTCGACCAGTGCGAGGCCGCGCTCGACGCGTTCGGCACGCTGCGACTCGCCGCGAACCAACTGTCCCGTAAGCCGGGTCTCGCGACCTGGTTCCGCCAGTGGGCCCTCCTGGAGCAGGAGGCGGTGGCTCTCTGCACGTACGAATGCCGGTTGATTCCAGGCCTGTTGCAGACGGCCGCGTACGCTCGGACGCTCTTCGTCAATCAGCTTCCGCCGCTGGGCGACGAGCAGATCGAGGCGCAGCTCGCGGCACGGGTGGAGAGGCAGCGACTGCTGACGGAGCGGCCCAACACGGCGTACAGCTTCATCTTGGAGGAACACCTGTTCCTTCGCGGGATGGGCGGGCATGAGGTCACCATGGAACTCATCGACCATGTGCTTGGGCTCGCCGAGCGCCGGAACATCGAGGTGCAGATCATGCCGGTGGTACGGGCTAGTCATGCCGGGCTGGACGGCTCCATCCGGTTGCTGGAGACTCCGGAGAACCAGTGGTTCGCCTACTCCGAAGGACAGCGGAGCGGCCAGCTCATCTCCGCCCCCCAAGAGATCAGCGTCCTCCAGATGCGGTATGCCAGGATGCGCGCACAGGCTCTCTCGTTCGAGCATTCGGTGAGCCTGCTGGAGCGGATGCGAGGAGCAGCATGAGCACCCCCGAACTGGCTTGGTTCAAGAGCAGTTACAGCGGCGGCGACGGCGACGACTGCGTAGAAGTCGCCCTGGACTGGCGCAAGTCCAGCTACAGCAGCGGGGGTTCCGGCGACTGCCTGGAATTCGCCCCCTGCCCCACCACCATCCACGTACGCGACTCCAAAAACCCGGCAGGGCCCCAACTCTCCCTGGAGCCCCGCGCCTGGGCGGACTTCGTGTCGTACGCCGCTACTCGATCGTCATCGTGACCCAACGAGCTGCCCGGCGCCTGGCAATGAATCCACTCACGACATGTCCCTACTGAAGAAGTCGGAAGTCTCAGTCGCCCTGGCCGGCGCTGCCGATCGGGTGGACGTTCACAGGGGAGCCGGAGCCGTCGGTGACGGGCAGCGTCGCGGCGCCCGGCCAGTCGAGGGTGACCGACTTTGTCTCGCCGGGCGGGGTCACGACGAGACCCGTGATGCGGACACCGGAGCCGCCCGAGTCGTTCATCGGGTAGCTGATGCTGAAGGACACCGATTTGCCGTCCGCAAGGATGATCCGGTCGGCCGGCTGGCCACTGCGCTTGGCGGACAGCGCGCCCTCGCTGGTCTGGAGGTCGACGCCCGCGAAACCGGACATGGCGCAGTCCCGGCCGCCGCCGTTCTTGAACGTCACCGCGACCGAGCCCTCGGTGTCGCCGTCGATGGTGCTGTCCGAGGCCGTGACCTCCAGCTCGTCGGTACGGCACTTGTCGGTCTTGCCGCTCTCGTTCGAGCCGGTACCGGCGTTCGTGCCCTGCCCGCCGGAGCTGTTCCCGGAGGTGTCCTCGCCGCCACCCTGCTCCGAACCGCCCGAGCCGGAACCGCCGCCCGACGACGACTCGCTGGACGCGGCCGACGGGTCGCCCTGTCCCGTGACGTCCTCGTCGTTGCAGGCCGTGAGCGCGAGGCTCCCGGCGACGGCAAGGGCGGCGGCGGCAACGCGCAGGCTGCGGCGACGAGTGGCACGGACAGCGGTGTTGGAACGCATGGCAAATCCCCCGAAAAGTAGTGGGTGTTGTTCCGTCCCTCGGAACAACACCCACTCTGAGCGGGGCCGCTAACGCCCAGCTCCCACCCCGCTAACATCCGCCTAACGCACGCCTGACCTGCCACGATCGTGAGGCAGTGGCTGCGGACAGCGGGTGGATGCCAAGGAGCCGGCGCTGCGGGGTAGTCCCGCAGCGGTCACTCGGGCCACATGAGGTCCGCGATGACCAAAGCGTGGATCGTCGCCCGGTAGCCGAACGACGGAGCTGCCGCAGGGTTGACCGGACGTATCTGAACCGTCGCCTTGACCGTGCCGGAATCGTGGCCGGAGTCCTCCAGCTCTACCTTTGCCAACTCCCGGTTGACGACGTACTCAAGGGGCTGACCGCCGTTCAGGTACTCGATGTCGAAGTACTTCAGCGCCACGTCGACGATGGGGTGGTCGTTCCAGTCCCTGCGGATCGGGAAATCGAACTTGAAAGACTCCTCGTTCACCGTCTGGCTCTGACAACTCCCTTCTATCCCGTTGAACCTGATGATTTTGAAGGCAAGTGCCACGGAGTCCACCTCACACTCGTAGTGCCAACGGGACGGATCGCCGGAGCCGCCTCCGCCCTTCGGCGGCTACGTCTCGGCAGGTGCCCTTCTGGTCTAGCAGCAGTCCTGCGGTCCTCCGTCACCGACAAACCAGCCAGGTTCCAGATGGGGGCATTTTCCGCCAAACCGGTCGCCACCACGGGACTTCCCTGGGGCACGCGCCCGCGTCAGCCCTCGTACAACTGCGAGGCAGGGACGATCTGTTGCTCCTGACCGGGGCTCGACCACAGCAGCTTCATGTGGGCCTCGCCCGTGTTCTCCGCGTAGTCGATCCTGATGGAGTGGCGGGTGCCCGCCGTCAGCTTCACCTGCGCCTTGTCGATCTTCGGCTCATGCGGCGTCCAGGAGTCGATGACCAGTTTGCCGTCGATCCACACCCGCGCCACGTCGTCCGAGACGGTCGTCAGCGTGTACGTCTCCGAGCGGCGCGGCTCCAGCTTGCCCGTCCAGCGGACGCTGAACTTGTCGGAGGGGATGGTCGTGGACGGTGAACCCTCGTATTTCCAGGCGTGGTTGACCGTCGCGTCGGTGCGGGTGATCTTCGGCGTGCCGCTCAGCTCTGCGTTGTCAAAGATCTCCTGCTTCAGGCCCTTGCCCTTGCCGGGGCGGGCCGTCGGGCCGGGATCGACCTTCAGCTCGATGACCGTGGCGGTGTCGTTCGTCGCCGCTCCGGAAGGCTTGATGTCGTACCCGTCACCGGACTTGGTGACCTCCACCCGCTGGTCGCTGCCGAGCACCCGCGCCGAGGTGACCTTGAAGTCCGTGCGCGCCTTGAGATGCAGGGCGGAACCGTCCGTCGGCCACTGGGTGACCGCCGCGTAGAGCTTGTCGTCCTTGCGGCTCACCGAACCCCAGGCCGGTTCCTCGACGAGTCCGCCGTAGCGGGCGCCGAAGACCGCCTCGCCCTGGCCCGACGTACGCAGCCAGTCGCCCATCTGCTTCAGGCGGTCGACGGAGGGCTGCAGGACGCGGCCACGGGCGTCGGGGCCGACGTTCAGGAGATAGTTGCCGCTGCGGGACGTCGTGGAGAGGAGGTTGCGGGTCAGGGTCGCCGCGGACTTCCAGTTCTGGTCGTAACGGGCGAACCCCCAGTGGTCGTTGAGGGTCATGCAGGATTCCCAGAGCTGGCCGTCGACGGGGGCTCCGGGGATCTCCTGTTCGGGGGTGCCGTAGTCGCCGTCGACGACGCGGCGCTTGCCCACGCGGTTGTTGATGACCAGGTCCGGGTCGAGGTCGCGGAGGTAGGCCTCCAGCTTCTCGCCGTCCCGCGCCGTCCAGGGGTTGTTGGGCTTGTCGGTGTCCCACTCGCCGTCGAACCAGAGGAGCGCCGGGTCGTAGTTGTCGACCAGCTCCTTGAGCTGGGCGCGCATCCGCTTCTCGTACTTGGGGAACGTGGCCGGGTCGGGGAAGTCCTTGTCGTGCCAGTCCCAGATCGAGTAGTAGAAGCCGAGCTTGATGCCCGCGTCGTCGGAGGCCTTCTTCAGCTCGGCGAGGATGTCGCGGTTCTTGTCGAAGGAGGAGTGGTCGCGCAGGTTGTAGTCGTTGACCTTCGTCGGCCACATCGCGTAGCCCTCGTGGTGCTTCGACGTGATGACGATGTAGCGCATGCCCGCGTCCTTGGCCGCCTTGACCACGGCCTTGGCGTCGAAGTCGGCGGGGTTGAACGTCGCGGCCTGCTTCTCGTACGCGGCCTGCGGGATGTCGCACTGGCGCTGGATCCACTCGGCGTCACGGCAGACGGAGCCGTCGGCCTTCTTGTACTCGCCCTCCAGGTTCGAGTACGCGCCGAAGTGGATGAACATGCCGAAGCGGTCCTGGCGGAACCAGTTGGTGCGGTCGGCGGTGAAGGGGTCGTCCGTGGCGTGGTCGGTACCGGGGCCCGCGACCGGCTCCGGGGCATCGTCCGGCATCGCGGTCGCCTGCGGGACGACGGCGAAGGCCAATGAGGCGGCGAGGAGCAGGGCTGGTCCGGCGGCTCTCTTGCGCATGGGGCGGCTCCTGAGGTTGAGGGGTCGCTCGGGAACGTAGGGAGGAATACATCGGATGTCAATGCGCCCAACTGACCCCCATGCACTGGATGTTGGCTGGTTCGCGGTGCATCGCTCCGATGACTGGCCCGCAACCGTCACCCCTCGGGCCCACCCCATGGACACCCCATGGCCACCCACGCCAATGAAAAGTTCAACCGAAATGCGATCAATCACCGAAAGGCGCCCGCCGCATAATTGACAATTAACCAGAAGAGTGATTCGTCCAGTGGTGTAGCATCGGATGAGGCAGATATTCATCGACGATGAGAATCAGCCAACGGGGGCAAGGAGCGGGACACTTGATGCCCCCATGTTCTGATCTTTCACAGTCGTGAATGCGGAACCCAGGGGGGTCTTCAGTGTCATCGATAAGGGTCCTGCTCGTCGACAGCGAACAACTGGTGCTCGAAGGTTTCCGAAAGCTTCTCGACGGCTTTACGGAATTCTGTGTGGTGTCGATAACCCATGACGCGGCATCGGCGGTGGCGCAGTTACGCAGGCACCGCCCGCAGCTCGTCGTGATGGGGCTCGGCGTGGCCGGCACGGGCGGTGTGGACGCGATCCGGGCGGTCCGCCGCGAGTCCGGCCACGTACGGATCGTCATCCTCTCCTCCAACCAGCAGCCGGTCTACATGCGAGAAGCCTTCGTGGCCGGCGCCAACGCGTATCTCTCCCGCAGCATCGACGCCGGCGAACTGCGCGAGACGCTGCTCGCCGTGCACCGCGACGGCGCCGCGTTCACGGCGGCCACCGCGGGCCCGATCCTTCAGTTGATGGCGGGCCGCGGCTGCGGCGACGACTCGCCCCTCGCGATGCTGACGGAACGCGAGCGGCAGATTCTGTCGCTGGTGGCCGACGACCACGAAACGGATTGCATCGCCAAGCATCTCGGGCTACGCCCGAAGACTGTCCGAAACTATCTCAGCCGTATCTACGCCAAACTGGGCACACCCAATCGCGTACAGACCGTGCTGTACGCAAAACGCTCATTGGGCCGGCAAGGAGATCTGGCGACCGACCCGTAAGGTGGGTGGAATTCCTCGGCAATTGGGTAATTCACCGCGGCTCCTGTACGTGCGCCACCGCCCTGCACCATGCCGCGCCCGCATCCGCGAGGGCGATCGGGAAGGCCATGAAGGTGAACGGGGCCCGCGGCAGCCCCCGCAGCCCCGCCAGGCCTTCGATCTGGATGAACTCCCGCTTCCTGCCGTGCAGATGAGTGGGCCACAGCGCCCCGGGGTCACGCGTGTCGTAGAAGGACTCCACCATCGCGCGGGCCGGGCCGTCGAAGCTCCAGCAGTCCGTGCCCAGGACCTTCACGCCGAGGTCGAGGAGGTGGTCGACGGCCTCGGGGGTGATGGCGGTGGACTCCGTGTAGTACGCGGGAGTGCCGAGCCGCAGATCGGAGTCCGTGCGGAACAGCACCACCGTCCCGGGCCCCACCACCGTCTCGGGCCCAAGACCCGAACTCGCCGCGTCCAACGCCTCCTTGACGCCGGTCGCCGTGACACGGCCCCCGCAGCCGCGGACGTCGAGCACGACTCCAGGGCCGCTGAACCACTCCAGGGGCAGGTCCATCACCTTCTTCGCGGGCTCTCCCGCGCACTCGGGGCCGTAGTGGAAGGGCGCGTCGACGTGCGTGCCCTGGTGCACGGACATCCGGTAGAACTCGTTGGAGAGGAAGCAGCCGCCGGGCAGGTCACGCTCGCGCAGACGCCGGGCGCCGGTGAGCCAGCGCCAATAGTTGACGTACCTGTCCCTTCTGCTGTCACCGGGCAACGCCCTGATCCTGCGGGACAGTTGGCGGATCCCGTCGCGGTGCAGCCACTGCTCGAACTCGACGCCGGGCGCCCGGCGGCCGATGGGGATGCTCAGGTCCACGTACATGGTCGGTACGTCTCACTCTCTCTGTCATTGAGGTTCATGCCGCGTAGGTGAGCAGGCGGCGGATCGCGGCCGCCGCCGTGTGCCCGTAGGCGCCCCTGATCCGGTTCAGCAGGACGCGTACGTCCATCGGGTACTCCTGCGAGCCGGGTGACTCCAGAGCGAACGAGGCCAGGGCGCAGCCCAGTTGGGCCGCCCGCTCCAGCGGGATGCCGCGCGCGACGCCGGCCAGCAGGCCGGCCCGCAGCGCGTCCCCCGCCCCGGCCGGATCGGCCACCGTGACCGAGCCGATCGCGGGGACGAGGGACGGCCGGTGGCCCGCCCGCTCGATCCGCACCCCGTCCGGGCCGAGCGCGGTCACCCACGCCCCGACCCGGTCGAGGAGCTGCTCGGCTTTCCAGCCGGTCGCGTCCCGCAGGAATCCGGACTCCTCCTCACCCACGAAGAGGCAACGCGCCCCCGATACGGATGACTTGGCGTCCGCCCGGCTCATCCCGGAGATCTGCCGTGCGATGTGGACCGCGAACGGCAGCCCCAGCGCACGGCACTCCTTCGTGTGCCGGAGCATCGTGGCCGGGTCGTCGCCCGGCGCGATCATCACCAGGTCGATGCGGCCCGTGCGCTCCACGACGGAACGCAGCGGGCGGGCCCGCGCCGAACGCGTCGCACCCGGCCGGAACGTGCTGACCCGATGCCCGTCGATATCGGTCGTGCACACCTGCCGCGCGGTGGGCTCGCCCGGCACGACGCGTACGGAATCGGTGTCGACGCCGTGCTGCTTGAGCCACACCTGGTAGTCGGCGAAGTCGGAGCCCGCCACGCCCACCAGGACCGGGTCCTGGCCGAGTCTGCCGAGCCCGTAGGCGATGTTGGCGGCCGTGCCGCCCCTGCGGGTCTCCAGACGCTCGGCGAGGAACGTCAGGGACGCGACGTGCGGCCGGCCGGTGACCGGCCGCACGGGGAAGCGGCCCGGGAAGGTGATGAGGTGGTCCATCGCGATGACCCCCGTGACTGCGATGGGCACAGGGCACTCAGACCCCGGACTCGATCTTCCGCTTGATGCCCGTCTGGTTCTGCCGGGTGTGCGCGTTCATGCGCTCCACGACCGTTGGCAGCGGGACATCGAACTCGTCGTCGACCTCGAAGTCCTGCACCCAGGTCATCAGCGTCCCTTCGGGCACCTGCCGGTAGCTCCACCTGAGGTGCATATAGCGGAACGGGAAGAGCGGATCGCGCCGCTCGGCGACCGCCGTCAGCTCCCGGTGGTCGAGCAGCCGCCAGGACGTCCAGGTGGAACCCTCCGGGTTGCTGAGCTCGAAGAGGATCTCGGTCCAACGTCCTTCCCGCTCCTCGGAGACCACCTTGGCGTGGCTGTACTCGTCGAAGAGACGGGGCCAGCGGTCGATGTCGTTGGTGACGTCGAAGACGTGCCGCGCGTCGGCCTCGATGACGATGCTGTTCTCGATCCTGGGCATCTCAGCTCCTCACCGCGCCTGCGCCCGCGCCCGCGGACAGCAGCCGGTCCACGCAGTCGACGAGGTCGCGGAAGGTGCGGAAGCCGCCCTCGGCGTCCGCGTCGATGCTGATGCCGAAGTGCTGTTCGAGGGCGACGACGACCTCGACCAGCTCGGTCGAGTCGATGTCCAGGTCCTCGGCGATGCGCCGGTCGTCGGCGAGCTCCTCGCTCTCGAAGCCCGCACCGCGCATGACGGTGACCACGTTCTCTCGTACATTCATGGAACTCACGTACTCCTTGGTGTATTTGGAATCCTGATCCACCGTCAGTCGGCGACGGCGATCGCCACGGCGACGCCCGCCTCGTGCGAGATGCTCACGTGCAGGCCGCTGTAGGCGGCGCGCCGGAAGGCCTCGTCGGCCCGGCCCATCAGCCGGGGCACCGGTTGTCCCGACGCGTCGCGGCCGATCTCGACGTCGAGCCAGCCGCACCCTTCGCCGTATCCGCCGAGCGCCTTGCGCACCGCCTCCTTGGCGGCGATCCGGCCCGCCATGCGGTACGCGCGGTGCCGCGGCGAACCGTCGCACAGGGCCTGTTCGTTGACCGTGAGCAGGCGCTCGACAATCCGCTGTCCGCGCCGCTCGACCATGCCCCGCAACCGCTCGACGTCGACGACGTCGATGCCCACGGCGCGGATGCCCGCGAGCGCGGGAAGGACCCCTGTGGTTCCTCTCGCGGTCAACGCCTCAGCAGCAGACATGCGTTGACACCTCCCAGGCCGCGCGAGACCACCAGCGTGTGCTCCAGGCCGGAGACCTGGCGCGCCGAACCGGCCACCAGGTCGAGGTCGATGCCAGGCGCCCTGCGGTCCAGGTTCACCGTCGGCGGTACGACCCCTTCGCGCATCGCCCGGAGTGCCAGCGCCGTATCGGCGGGCGCCGCAGCTCCCAGCAGATGCCCGAAGCCCGACTTGGGCGCGGTGACCGGCAGTTGGCGTGCCCTCGGGCCGAAGGCCTCGTGCAGCGCGTACCCCTCCGTGACGTCCTCGAAGGGGATGCCCGAGCCATGCGCGAAGACCGCGCCGAGGTCGGCTCCGGTGATCCCGGCGCGTTCGGTGGCGGTCCGCATGGCGCGGCCAAGGACCTGTCCGGTGGGTTCGACGGTGTAGTACGGCATGTAGCCGTCCGTGGTCACGCCCCAACCGGCCAGTTCGCCGATGATCGTGGCACCGCGCCGCTCGGCGTGCTCGCGGCGCTCCATGACCAGGAAGACCGCGCCCTCGCCGAAGACGCTGCCTCCGTGGCCCGCGTCGAAGGGCCGGTACAGCTCGTGCGGTGCGAGCGAACCGCGGGACTTGGCGCCGAGCCCGCTGGTCTCCATGCAGAGCCAGCCGTACGGCGAAAGGGGCGCCTCCACGCCTCCCGCGACCACCACGTCCGCGCGGTCGCGAAGCAGCGACTCCGCCGCGCCGATCAGCGCGTACGCACCGCTGGCCCGGTCGGCGACGTACGTACGGGCCGGGCCCTTGATCCCCTGGTCGATGCAGATGTTGCCCTGCGGCGCTGCGGGGAACCAGGCGGTCGCCTGGTAGGGGCTTACGGCCCGCGGACCGTCGGTCCACAGGTGGCGCAGCTCCCGCTCGGCGAACTCCCAGCCGCCCAGGATGTTGCCGACCATGACGCCGGTCCGCTCCGGCGTGACCTGGTCGCCCACGGTGACGCGGGCGTCCGCGAGTGCCTGGCGCACGGCGTGCACGGACAGGTGCGTGAAGCGGTCGGTGCGCTTGACGAAGCGGGACGGCAGTTCGGCGCGGGCATCGAAGCCCGCCTGACCCGCGGCGTCGCACGCGTACTCCGACGCGTCGAACCGGTCGATGGCGCCGACCAGCGGTGTGCCGTCGCGTGCGCTGTCCCAGAGGGGATCGATGCCGATGCCGGCGGGCGTGACCGCGCCGATTCCGGTGATGACGACGCTCATCGGTGGGCCCCTTCCCGTACGGCACGGGTGACGAGCGCCGCGTGCAGCCCGGCGAATCCGCTGGCGCCCTTGAGGATCGTGTCGCCGTCCCACGGGCGTCCTGCCCCCGGGACGTAATCCAGGTCGCACGTCGGGTCCGGCGTCTCATAGTTGGCGGTCGGATGGACGAAGGAGTGCTTGCCCTCCAGGGCGCAGAGCACGATCTCCATGGCGCTCGCCGCGGCCAGCGCATGGCCGACCATGGACTTGGCCGAGTTCACCGGGATCTCCCGGGCACGCTCGCCCAGGGCGAGCTTGAGCGCGCTGGTCTCGCAGGTGTCGTTCTGCGGGGTGGAGCTGCCGTGCGAGTTGACGTGATCGATGTCCTCGGGACGCAGGCCGGCCTCCGCTACGGCCTGAGTCATGGCGCGGGTCAGATCCGCGCCGTCGGACAGCAGATCGGTCATGTGCGCGGCATTGGAGGTGTGCGAGAAGCCGTCGATCGTCATGTACGACCTGGCGCCCCGCCGCTCCGCGTGCTCGCGCGACTCAAGGACGACCACTCCGGCACCCTCGCCGAGCACGAATCCGTCGCGCCCCACGTCGTACGGGCGCGATGCGGCCTCGGGCCGGTCGCTGTGCGAGCGCGAGAGACAGTTGATGATCTCGAAGGACGCCACGGTCACCGGCGTGATCGGTGCCTCGCTCGCCCCCGCGATCATCACGTCCGCGTCGCCGTGCCGGATCGTCTCGTAGGCGTGCCCGACCGCGTCGACGCCGCCGATGCAGCCCGTCGACAGGGTCACGCACGGGCCCCGCATGCCGAGCAGCGCGGACAGGATCGTGCCCGGAGTGTTCGACATCGAGGCGAGGTAGAGATCGCGGCCCGCCTTCGCCGGGTCGATGGGCTTACGGCCCTCGTCGGTCACCCGCAGGAACTCCTCCTCCATGCGCGGGGTGCCGCAGATCGCCGTGGACAGCGAGAGTCCGGCGCGATCGGGATCGTATCCGCCCTGTTCGAGGCCCGCGTCACGGACGGCCTGGTAGGCGGCCGCGACGGCGAACTGCGTGTAGCGGTCGAGCCGTTGCACCTCGGGCGGCAGCGCGGGTATCTGCTCCTCGAACCCGTCGACCTCGGCGATCGAGTCCGAAAGGAAGTCGAAGTCTCCGAAGAGCGCCGAACTCGTGATGTCGGAAAGGGGTTTGGTGACGCTCTTTCCCGCTGAGATCGTTTTCCATAATTCTTCTGTTCCTATGCCGGCCGGGCTGACCACACCGAGCCCGGTGACCACCACTTCTCGCACCACTAACGCCTTTCTCCAGTCAGGACCGTGATGAGGCCGGGCGTGAATGACTCCTTCGCCGTCACCCCGTATTTCTCCATGACCGCGCGGTACGCGGATTCCTCCTGCACCGCGCCCGCCTCGGTGTTCACCAGCAGGCTGAGCGCGATCATCGGCCGGTGCAGGGCGGGCCGCCCCGGCTCCTGGCGCATGACGTCCACGACCAGGAGCGTGCCGCCGGGACTCAGCAGCCGGGCGCACTCGGCGACGAGCCGCTCCGTGGCGGCCGGTCCCGCGAACCGGCTCAGATGCGCCAGTACGACGGTGTCGAAGCAGCCGTCGGGGAAGGGCGCCCTGATGGCCCCCTTCTCCACATCCCCGGTGAAGTCGGCGGGAACGAAACGGAACCGCCCCGCCACACCGAACTCCTCCGCCCGCTCGCGCGCGGCGCCGAGAAGCTCGGGATGGTCATGGGCCACCACCCGCGCCTCCGGATCGGCGGCGGCCAACGCGATGCCCCACTCCCCGCTGCCGGCCGCGAAGTCGAGCACACGACCGGCGGCAGGCAGCGCCAGCTCCCGCACCACCCGAAAGGCGGTGCGCACGGCAACGGGAAAGATCCCGCAGAACATGCCGGGATACCGCCCTCGAGCCTCGGGCGCACCGAGCTCACCCCCGCCGTGCCCACCTCGCCGCACCAACTCCGTGAGCCCGCTCCACTGCTCCCACTCCGCGAGTACGTCCGCGAAGTGGTCGCCGAGATAGCCACGGCCGCCCTCGACCAACTGGGCGCGGGAGACCTCGGTCAGCACCCAGCTCTCGGCGTCACCGCCCGCGACGAGACCCAGCTCCTCCAGGGCGGCGAGCAGTGCACGCAACGCGGCGGTGTCGCAGCCCAGTTCGGCGGCAAGCCCCCGCGTGCCGCGGGGCCCTCGGGCGAGGCCGGTGAACACGCCGAGGTCAAGGGCCGTGCCGAGGACCCTGGCGCGGGCGAACCCGAAGTTCAGGGCGAGCAGCGGGCCGGGGTCCGGGGCGTCCTCGTAGGGCGCGAGGGCGCGGCGCTCGGCGGCTACGACCGGGGCGGTCACTTGCCGCCCTCCACGAGGCTCACGTACTGGGGGTTCTGCGTGTACTCGTACGGGTCGTCGGAGAGGAAGACGTTGCGCACGGGCGGCCGCTCGCACGGTGCGACGACCAGGAACCGGCAGGTCTGGTCGGGCCCGGTGACGAATCCGTGGGGTTCGTTGCGCGGTATGAAGATGGCGTCGCCCGGGCCGACTTCCTCGGTCCTGCCGAGATCCGGCATGACGAGCCCCATCGAACCTTCGAGCACATAGATCTCGTGTTCCCACTCGTGATAGTGGGGCGGTGTGGAGCCGTTGGGAGAAACTTCGAATTCGGTGAGGACGAACCGATCGGCGCCGTCCGGTGTGTCGATCAATTTCCGGTGGGTGGTCTCCTTGGCTCCCGGTTCGCGGACGATCTCGGCCTTGACCGCTGTCCTGTGCACGCGCTTCATGTGCTGCTGCCTTTCCGTGAAGGGAATGACAACGAACGTAATTCGGCGGCGGCGTCCTCATCTATGGGCATAGACCGCCTCTGACGTCGGGACTTGAGGCCGGGAATTCCGGGGCGGATCGCCCACGGGCGCGGGACAAAGTCCCAAGAGGGGTACGGGGGTTGCCGCACCGCCCTCGACGCGACGTTCAACGCAAGCGTCGGAGAGGAGCCCGTCTACGGCGCCTTCATCCAACAGGTCGACACGGACGGCAACTTGGCCGAGGCCACGCTCATGCTCCGCCCGCTCAGTACGCTGAAGACCGCCGTCTCGCTGATGGGCGAGGCGCTCAAGGCCGATCCGCTGCCGAGTCGGCGCCGACCTCGATAGCCCACCGCCGGGCCCAGGCATCCAGAGGCAGCAGCGCCTGATGAGCCTCGCGGCCGAGCGCGGTCAACGTATAGGTACTGTCCGGCAGTTGCTGGACGAGACGCGCTTCGAGCAGTTCGGTCAGGCGCTGGCGCAGCACGCTGGACGACATGGCGTCACAGCGCTCCCGCAGCACGCGAAAGCCCAGCGGGTCCTCCCGCAGCTCCCAGACGATCCGCAGACTCCAGCGCCGTCCGAACAGATCGAGCGCGGCCATCAGCGGGCGCCCCGTGGTGGAGGCACCGGTCGGCCTGCCGGGCAGCGGTGTGCTCATCCGCCGACGCTAACACCACCGCTTCGGCTATCGAAGCGGTGGGCGTCACGCGACCCCGGCGGCACCCCGCGCGGGTCCTTGACCGAGCCCGCCGTCCCCTTCATCGTGGGGCGCCGTCCACGCCCGTCGAGCACCGCCGAACCGGGAGGGTATCCCTTCACCATGCCCCTGGCCCGCCGCACCTTCCTGGCCGCCATCGCCGGCACGACCGGCGCCACGGTCGCCTGTTCCGGAGCCTCCGCCGACAGCACACCGGCCGGGCGGCCCCCCGCCGCCGATGCCGCCCGGCGCCTGCTCCCCCGCCACTGGGAACAGCTCACCTTCGAGACGTCGGGCCCCGCCGACACGTTCCGGGTGTCCGGCAGCCGCGGGAACATCACGATCACCGGACGCACACCGGCAGTCCAACTCACCGGCTTGCGCCACTACTTGAAGCACACCACCCACACGAACATCACCTGGGCGGGCAGCCAGACGGACCTCCCCGACCGGCTCCCCGCCCCGGACAGACCACTGAACGGCCGCGCCAACACCCCGCACCGCTTCGTGCTCAACGACACGAACGACGGCTACACGGGGGCGTACCACGACTGGTCGTACTGGGAGCGCGAGCTGGACGTCCTCGCGCTGCACGGCTACAACGAGGTCCTCGTGTACGTGGGCGCGGACGCGCTCTACCACCGGGTGCTCCAGGAGTTCGGCTACTCCGACCAGGAGTTGCGGGAGTGGATCCCGGCCCCGGCGCACCAGCCATGGTGGCTCCTGCAGAACATGTCGGCGTTCCCGTACCCGATGTCGCGCCAACTCCTCGACAGACGGGCCGCCTTGGGCCGTCGCATCGCGGACCGCGTCCGCGAGCTGGGCATGACCCCTGTGTTCCCCGGCTACTTCGGCACGGTCCCACCGGACTTCACGGCGAAGAACCCAGGAGCGAAGACGGTGCCGCAGGGCGACTGGGTCGGCTTCACGCGCCCGGACTGGCTGGACCCGCGCACGGAGCACTTCACCCGCGTGTCCGCCGCGTTCTACCGAGCCCAGGACGACCTGTTCGGCCCATCGACCATGTACAAGATGGACCTCCTCCACGAGGGCGGAAAGCCGGGGGACGTCCCCGTCGGCGATGCGGCCAAGGCAGTGGAGAAGGCACTCCAGACCGCGCACCCCGGCGCGACGTGGGTGATCCTCGGCTGGCAGAGCAACCCGCCGAAGGCCATCGTCGACGCCGTGGACAAGTCCCGGATGCTGGTGGTGGACGGCCTCTCCGACCGCTTCCCCAACATCACCGACCGCGAGTCCGACTGGAACTCGACGCCCTACACCTTCGGCTCGATCTGGAACTTCGGCGGACACACGACACTGGGCGCCAACACCCCGGACTGGGCCGAGCTGTACGAGACGTGGCGCACCAAGGAGGGCAGCGCACTGTCCGGCATCTCGCTGATGCCGGAAGCGGCCGACAACAACCCGGCGGCGTTCGAGCTGTTCTCCGAACTGGCCTGGCGCACGGGTGACTTGGCCCTTGATGACTGGTTCGCCGAGTGGTCCGTCACCCGCTACGGCGCGGCGGACCCGCACGCGGCAGCCGCCTGGGACATCCTGCGCCGCACGGCGTACGGCACGACGCGCGCCGACGAGTGGTCCGAGGGCGCGGACGGCCTCTTCGGCGCGCGACCGAGCCTGGCGGCAAAGTCGGCGGCGGCATGGTCGCCGCAGGCGATGCGGTACGAACCGTCGGAGTTCGAGCCGGCGCTGGGCGAACTCCTGGCCGTGCGAAGGGAGTTGCGCGACTCGTCCGCGTACCGCAGGGACGTCCTGGACGTGGCGCGCCAGTCACTCTCGAACCGAAGCCGCACCCTCCTCCCTCGGATCAAGCAGGCGTACGACGCCAAGGACACCCCACGCTTCGACGAGCTGACGCGCGACTGGCTCGCACTCATGGACCTGCTCGACAAGCTGATGGCCACCGACTCCCGGCACCTCCTGGGCCGTTGGGTGGCGGACGCCCGTTCGTGGGGCGCCGACGCCACGGAGAGGGACCGGCTGGCGTACGACCAGCTGTCGCTGCTCACCGTGTGGGGCACGAGGTCCGGGGCGGACGCGGGCCTTCGCGACTACGCCAACAGAGAGTGGGCGGGACTCGTCGGCGGCCTCTACCGACTGCGCTGGGACACGTACTTCAAGGAGCTGCGGGCGGCACTCACGGAAGGGCGCGCGCCGAAGCCGATCGACTGGTTCGCCATCGAGGACGGCTGGATTCGCGAGCCGGGACCGCTCGTGACCCGGCCGACCGGCGACACGTACAAGATCGCCCTTCAGGTGCGCGCCCGCCTTGCGGCCAGGAGCTGAGGAGCCCGCCGACCCAACGGCCGTGCCCCCGGCGGGAGTCGGGGGCACGGCCGAGTCCGGTCAGGACTTCGGGCACTCCTTCCACGCCATGTGGTAGATCGTGCTGATGTCCCCGTCCGTCGAGTCCATCGTCATGAAGCTGGTCTTCGCGGGGTCCGAGGTGCCCGCGTCGACGCGCAGTTCGGTGTTGATGTTGAAGTTCCGCTGCACACCGCAGGGTGCCCAGACGAGCTGACCCCACTCCGTGGAGTCGCTGGCCTGCCAGTTGTCGTTGTACGCACCCTTGAACTCATGGCTGATCGAGGCCGTGTCCGGTGAGCCCTGGAAGTAGTACGACGCCTTCTCGGTGGCCTTGGCGCCCGGCTGGAGCGAGGCATAGCCGCGGTAGTCGGCGCTGGCGATCGCGTACGTGAAGCCGTGCGGCACATGCACGACGAGGTTGAGCTGGCAGTTCTTGCGGAACGCGGTGGGGTCCGCGGCGCCGCCCGCCTGGGCGAGGTAGTCGCTGTAGGTGACCGTGAAGGCCGTGTTGTCCTCGGATACGGCGACGGCCGCGGAGCCCAGGGGGCAGCCGGAGCCGTTCACCGTCGCGACCTCGATCACGATCTTGTCCGGGGGCGGGTCGAGGGTCGCGGACGTGTCCTGTGCCGGGATCGTCGAGCCGAACAGAGCGGCGACGGCGCCGCTCAGCAGCAGTGCACCAGCCATGATTCTCCATTCCATTACTGAGGAGGGGGGTCGGAGAAGTGCCTGTGGTGCGTGGAGCGGATTGCGTGAGCGAGGGGATCGTACGGACCAATGAGGGCGGCGCCCAGGGCGATGTCCGGCCATTCGGCGCCGCGGGCTCTTCGCATCTTGACGGGTATACGTCACGCGCAATCTCTGGTAGGAAACCTTCCTAACAGTACGCGGAACGATGAACTCCCCCTGGATTCCCCCCCTCTGGAGGCCCTCGTGCAATCCCCCCACATACCCCCGCGCACGCTCACCTCACGCCGCACCCTGCTCGCCTTCATGGGCGCCGCGCTCGTCGCGGGCCCGGTCATCGCCTCGCAGACGGCGGGGGCCGCGCCGACCGCCGAGGCGGGCGGCCTCGACGATCCGGCGAAGAAGGAGATCGCCATGAAGATCGTGTGCAGCGCGGAGAACTCCGACCTCAACTGGAAGGACTACTACCGCTACTGCGAGGACATCGGCGACGGCCGCGGCTACACCGCCGGGATCATCGGCTTCTGCTCCGGCACCGGCGACATGCTGGACCTGGTCGAGCTGTACACCGACCGCAAGCCCGACAACATCCTCGCCAAGTACCTCCCCGCCCTGCGTGAGGTCGACGGCACCGACTCCCACGAGGGGCTGGACCCCACGTACGTGGGCGATTGGGAGAAGGCCGCCGAGGACCCGGAGTTCCAGAAAGCGCAGAACGACGAGCGCGACCGCGTTTACTTCAACCCGGCGGTCGAGCAGGGCAAGGCGGACGGCCTTGGCGTACTGGGCCAGTTCGCGTACTACGACGCGATCGTCATGCACGGCGACGGCGGCGACAGCACCAGCTTCGGCAACATCCGCAAGCGCGCCCTGGGTTCGGCGCAGCCCCCGTCGCAGGGCGGCGACGAGACGGACTACCTGAACGCGTTCCTCGACGCGAGGGTCTGGGCGATGAAGCAGGAGGAGGCGCACGAGGACACGAGCCGTGTGGACACGGCGCAGCGGGTGTTCCTCCAGAAGGGCAACCTGAACCTGGATCCGCCGCTGGAGTGGAAGGTGTACGGGGACTCTTACCGGATTGGCTGAGGGTTCTGGGCGGGGGCGGGCGGGGCTTTGCCGGGCCGGTGCTTGATTGGTGCCGGGGCCGCCCGGTTGGCCTGAGAGTGGCGGTTCCGGGCCGGGAGTCAAGGGCGCTCCGCTGCGCTGCGCGTCGGCTGCGCCGATTGCGCTTCGCTCCACCCTTGACACCCACCCCTCCACCGCGAGAAGCGAGATGACCGGGCGGCCACGAAACGGGGCTCACGGGGACCACCCGGCGGGTCATCCGGCTTGAGCGCCGGGTGCGGACCAGTTCGTTACAGCGCACCGGCGGGTGGGAGGGGAGGGTGCGCGCGGCCGGTCCGGGGATGGGTGGCCAGTTTCGTCAAGCGTCTACCGACCGGCCCCGGCCGCGAGAAGGGCGAGAGGGGGGTGGGGAACCTACTTCGGCAAAGTTGCGTTTCGTAGCGGCGCGCGCCCCCCTTGTGCCAGAACACTACTTTTCCAAAGTAGGTCCCCCACCCCCCACCTGCCCACGACCGTGACGCTCACCCCGGAAGATCCGGCCGTCAGACGCTTGACGAGACCGGGACCCATCCCCGGACCGGCCGCGCGCCCCGCCAGCGATGCGGCGCGCTGCTCCGAACCAGTCCGCACCCGGCCGCGAAGCCGGATGACCCGCCGGGTGGTCCCCGTGAGCCCCGCTTCCAGGGCCGCCCGGTCATCACGCCTCTCGCGGTGGAGGGACGGGTGTCAAGGGTGAAGCGAAGCGCAATCGGCGCAGCCGACGCGCAGCGCAGCGGAGCGCCCTTTACACCCGGCCCGGAACCGCCAGACTCCGGACAACCGGGCGGCCCCGGCACGAACACCACCACAGGCCCAGCAAAGCCCCCGTCCCACCCCCTACTTCCTGAAGATCAAGAGCCATTGGATGCCTGACAAGGTGGCTGACAAGGCGACATGGCAAAATCGGCGGATGCAGATCCGGATGCTCGGTCCATTTGAAATGCGCGCGGGCGACGGCAGCCTGATCGACGTGCCGGGCGCGCGGCTGCGCGCCCTGTTGATCGCCCTCGCGCTCAGGCCGGGGCACGCGGTCCCGAAGGCGTCGCTCGTCGACTGGATCTGGGGAGAGCACCCGCCCGCCGATGCGACGAACGCCCTGCAGCGTCTGGTTTCCCGGCTGCGGAAGGTACTGCCGGGCGGAGTGATCGAGGGGCGGACGGACGGCTATCGGCTGAAGGTGGAGGCCGATGACGTCGATGCCGTGCGGTTCGAGCGGCTCGTCGTCGCGGGCCAGGCCCGTACCGAAGACGGGGCCGGGCGGGCGCGGCTGTTGCGCGAGGCCCTTGAACTGTGGCGCGGTGCGGCCATGCAGGACGTCGGTCTGCAGGACAGCGCCGCCTTCGACGCCGCCGTCGACCGGCTCGAAGGACTGCGGCTGACCGCCACCGAAGAGCGGGCCGACGCGGAAGTCACCCTCGGGCGCGGTGCCGAGATGGTCACGGAGCTGACCGACCTGGTCGCCGCGCACCCGGTGCGGGAACGGCTCGTCTCAGCGCAGATGCGCGCCCTCGCCGCCGCCGGTCGCGACAGCGAGGCCCTCCTTGTGTATCAGCGCGCGCGGGAGGCCCTGGCCGACGCGCTGGGCGTCGACCCGTCGCCGGAGCTCGCGGCGTTGCATGTCGCCCTGCTGCGGGGCGAGTTGGGGCGGCAAAAAGAAGAGAACCGTAAGACCAATCTGCGGGCCGAGCTGACCAGCTTCGTCGGCGAGGGCACGGCTGTCGGCGCCGTACGTGGGCTCGTCGGCCGGCATCGGCTCACCACCGTGATCGGGCCCGGCGGCGCGGGCAAGACCAGGCTGGCCACGGAGACCGCGCGCACGCTGCTCGGCGAACTGCCGGACGGGGCTTGGTTGGTAGAGCTGGCCGGCGTCGGCGCGGACGGTGATGTGTCCGATGTGGCGCAGGCGACGCTAGCCGGGCTCGGGCTGAGGGACGCCCTGCTGGGCGGCTCCCCGAACGCGGAGCTGACGGACCGGCTCATAGCCGCGATCCGCGAGCGGGACGCCCTGCTGATCCTGGACAACTGCGAGCATGTGATCGCGTCCGCGGCGACGTTCGCGCACCGGCTGCTCGGCGAGTGCAGGCGGCTGCGGATCCTGGCGACGAGCCGCGAACCGCTCGGCATCACCGGCGAGGCGCTGTGGCAGGTCGAGCCGCTGACCCTGCCGAAGGGGGATGCCGGACCCGGCGAGATCGAGTCCTCACCCGCCGTCCAGCTGCTGCGGGACCGGGCCGGGGCGGTGCGCAGGGACCTCCACGTCGACGAGCGCGCTCTGGCGACGATGGTGCGTATCTGCCGGGCCCTCGACGGGATGCCGCTGGCGATCGAGCTGGCCGCGGCCCGGTTGCGCACCATGTCCGTCGAGCAGCTCGCCAACCGGCTCGACGACCGGTTCCGGCTGCTGACCGGCGGCAGCCGCACCGCGCTGCCGCGCCACCAGACGCTGCGCGCGGCGGTCGACTGGAGCTGGGAGCTGCTCAGCGACGCCGAGCGGACGGTTCTGCGCAGGCTCTCGGTGTTCTCGGGAGGTGCGAGCCTGGAGGCGGCCGAACGGGTCTGCTCGGGAGACACCGGGGAGGCCGGGGACACCGGAGACAACGGGGACGGCGTCGAGCATTGGCAGGTGCTCGAACTCCTCACCGCCCTCACCGAGAAGTCCCTCCTCCGCGCCGAGGGCGACAGCGCCCCGCGCTACCGCATGCTCGGCACGATCAAGGAGTACGCCGGACAACGGCTCGCGGAAGCGGGCGAATCGGAGCTCGCGCGACGGGCGCACCTGGCCTTCTTCACCGAGCTCGCCGAGACGGCGGAACCGCACCTGCGCCGCGCCGAGCAGCTGGACTGGCTGGCCAGGCTGGAGGCCGAGCACGACAACATCGCCGCGGCGATGCGCGGCGCCCTCGCGGCGGGCGAGGCGCAGGAGGCGATGGAGCTCGCGGCGGGCGCCGGTTGGTACTGGTGGCTCAGCGGGCGCAGGACCGAAGGCTACGAACTGCTCACCGCGGCCGCCGATGTGCCCGGCGAGGTGGCCGACGACGTACGGGCCACGGTGTGCGCCGTGGTCTCGATGTTCGTGAGCGCCGGGCGAGGAGACCAGCACCTGGCGGAGGGATGGATCCGCGAGGCGCATCGGTTGAGCGAGCGCGACCCGGGCGGGCGGCGCCGCCACCCGGCACTCGGGCTCGTCGCCCCGCTGATACGCATGCTGGAGGTGGAGCCCAGCGAGTTCCTGCCCGCATGGGAGCTGGTCCTCGACGACGAGGACCCCTGGGTGCGCGCGCTCGCCCTGCTCCACCTGGGCAAGATGCGGATCATGCTCGGCCACGAAGGACGGGAGGCGGACGCGTACTTGGAGCGGTCGCTCGCCGAATTCCGGGCGCTGGGCGAGCGGTTCGGGATCTCGTTCGCCCTGACCGAGCTTGCGGACCGAATGGCCATGCACGGCGAGTTCGCCGGTGCGTGCGAGCACTACGAAGAGGCGATCGCGGTCGTCACCGAGGTCGGTGCCACCGAGGACATCATCCGGATGCGGTCGCTGCAGGCACGGCTGTACTGGTTCCTCGGGGACGAGGACGCCGCCGCGGCCTCCATCGCCGAGGCACAGCGGTACGCGGAACGCGTCGCCTGGCCCGACGCGCTGGCCGAACTGGCCCTCGCGAAGGCCGAACTCGCCCGGTGGGACGGTGACCCCCAGCAGGCGCGGGAGCAACTCGGCGTCGCCAAGGCTCTGTTGGGCGACGACGCTGAGCAGACGTACGTCCGGGCCATGACGCACGACCTGCTCGGTTACCTCGCCGACGACCTCGGCGAAGCCCGTGCGCACCGCGCGGCGGCCTGCGAGGCGGCGGCCGAGGCGGGCATAGCGCCGCTGACCGCGGGGGTGCTCGTCGGGGTCGCGGACCTGGCGCTGCGCCAGGGCGACTACGAGCAGGCCGCGCGGCTGCTCGCGGCGGGCGGGGTGGTGCGCGGGCTGCGGGACAGCTCCCACCCGGACGTGGCCCGGATCGAGCAGAGCGCCCGAAGCCGCCTCGGCGAGGAGAAGTTCGCCGAGGCGGCTCTGGAGGGGACGCGGACCGACTGGTCCCTGCTGGTCGAGGTCACGCTCGCTTCTTGAACGTGGAGACCGCCCACACGTACCCGAGGAAGGCGATCCCGACGCACCAGGCGACGGCCGCGATGGCGTCGCCGCCCGACGGGTTGCCCGCGAGCAGTCCGCGCAGGGTCTCGATGATCGGGGTGAAGGGCTGGTACTCCACGAACTGCCGTACGCCGGTCCCCATCGTGTCGGCGGGTACGAACGCGCTGCTGAGGAAGGGCAGCATGACCAGCGGAACGGTGGCCATGCCCGCCGACTCCACGGTCTTCGCGGAGAGCCCCATGGCGACGGTCAGCCAGCTGGCTGCGAAGCCGAAGAGCACGACGACACCGAGCACGCCGAGCCAGTCGAGGGCGCTCGCGCCCGGGTCGAACCCCATCAGGAAGGCCACCCCGATGATGGCCGCGCAGGCCACCAGGGCGCGCAGTGTGGTGATGATGACGTGGCCGCTGAGCATGGCGCCGCGGGATACGTCCATGACCTTGAGGCGGTTGATGACGCCCTTGGTCATGTCGGAGTTCACCTCCGTCGCGGTGGCGCCGAGGCCGTAGCCGACGGCCATCACGAGCAGGCCTGGTGTCACGTAGTCGATATAGGCGACGCCGACGTCGAACCCGCCGCCGAGCACCTTGACGAACATGAGCATGAGGACGATCGGGAACAGGACCGCGTTGAACATCGTGGTCGGGTTGCGAAGGGTGTGCTTGACGTTGCGGCGCAACATGATCGCCGAGTCGGCCAGTGTCGTCGCCATCGATGCGGTACTCACTTTGCGATCGCCTCCGTGGTGATGTCGTTGGTGCCGTTCGTGCCATTGGTGTCGTTGGTGTGCTCGGTCAGGGCGAGGAAGACGTCGTCGAGGTCGGGGGTGTGCATGGTCAGCTCGTCCGCCTCGATGCCGGCCGTGTCCAACCAGTCGAGGATGGAGCGCAGTTCGCGCTGGGTGCCGTCGCTCGGGATCTGGAGGGACAACGTCTCGTCGTCCGTGGTGACCTCGCGCAGCGCGACGGCGGCGGACCGGTACGCGACCGGGTCGGAGAACCGCAGCCGCACATGACCGCCGGGAATGAGCCGCTTCAGCTCCTCCGCGGTCCCCTCGGCTGCGATCTTGCCGTTGTTGAGCACCGCGATCCGGTCGGCGAGCTCGTCGGCCTCTTCCAGGTACTGGGTGGTGAGGAAGATGGTGGTGCCTTCGACCACCAGCTCGCGGACGATCTCCCACATCGTGCGCCGGCTGCGCGGGTCGAGGCCCGTCGTCGGCTCGTCGAGGAAGATGATCTGCGGGCTGCCGACCAGCGTCATCGCCAGGTCCAGCTTCCGGCGCATACCGCCGGAGTAGGTCGCCGACATCTTGTCCGCCGACTCCACCAGGTCGAACCGCTCAAGGAGCCCCGAGACCAGCTTGCCGCTGGAGCGCACGCGCTTCAGATCCGCCATCAGCTGGAGGTTCTCCCGGCCGGAGAGCAGCTCGTCCACAGCGGCGAACTGACCGGTCACGCCGATGGCCGAGCGTACGTTCTTGGTCCCGGTCGCCACGTCGTGCCCGGCGATCCGCACCGTCCCGGCGTCGGCCTTCATCAAGGTCGTCAGGACGTTCACCGTCGTCGTCTTGCCCGCCCCGTTCGGGCCGAGCATGGAGTAGACCGAACCCGCGGGAACATCGAAGTCGATGCCGTCGAGGACGATCTTCTCGCCGTATGCCTTGCGCAGTCCTGCAACTGCGATCGCTGATGTGTTCATGGCTCCACCATGCGGGCCGGGCCTGACACCCACCTGTCACTGCCCTGACACCGCGACTGACACTCGCGAGGGAGGGCACATGAATGCGCAGCGCCCTACCGCCGACGAGTCCTACTGGATGGCGACCACCCCCGGTACCGGCTACCCGCCCCTCGACGCGGATCGGACCGCGGACGTCGCCGTCACCGGTGGCGGCGTCGCAGGGCTCTGCACCGCCTGGGACCTGGTCCGCGCCGGCCTCGACGTGGTCGCCCTGTAGGCGGACCGGGTCGCCGCCGGCGTGAGCGGCGCCACCACGGCCAAAGTGACCGCCGCACACGGTCTGATGTACGCGCGTCTCGAAGCCGAGCACGGCGCCGACGCGGCCTGGCTGTACGCGCGCTCCCAGCAGGACGCGGTGGAGCGCACCGCCGCCCTCTGCGACGGGCTGCACATCGACGCGGACCTGGAACGGGCCCCCGCCTTCACCTACGTACAGGACCCCGCACGCGTCGCCGAGCCCAAGGAGGAGGCCGCGGCGGCACGGCGGGCAGGACTGGACGCCTCCTTCGTGACCGACACGGAACTCCCCTTCGACATCTCCGGGGCGGTACGCGTCGGAGGCCAACTGCAGTTCCATCCCCGCAAGCTCCTGCTCGCACTGGCCGAGAACATCACCACGGCCGGTGGACGCATCTTCGAGCGTTCGCGGGTCACCGGCCTGCACGACGGCCACGTCTGCCGGCTCACCACCGAGAGCGGAGCCGAGGTCAGGGCGAGCGACACGGTCATCGCCACGCACTACCCCGTCTTCGACCACAGCCTGCTCTTCACCCTGCTCACACCCCGACGTGAGCTGGTCATCGCGGCACCGGTGCCGGCGGACGCGGCGCCCACGGGCATGTACATCACCCCGGAGGACCGGATCCGGTCGCTGCGCAGCGCACCGTACGACGAAGGTCGGCGGCTGCTCATCATGACCGGCAGCGGAGCCGTCGTCTGCCTGGACGGCCGGCGGTGCGCCGTCTACCGCGACGAGACCGGGCAGGTCAGCGCGGTCTCCGCGCGCTGCACCCACCTCGGATGCCTGGTGCACTTCAACAACGCCGAACGAGCGTGGGAATGCCCCTGCCACGCTGGAACCGCGCGAGACGCCGGACACCCCGGATCAGCAGTAGTCCTGGGCCTGGCCCAGGGCGCACAACCACCCCCGCGCCCTGGGCCTCTCCACGCCCCCTGGACGGGGATCAGAAGGGCCAGTACTGCTTGTTGCCCGCCACGCAGGTGTTGTTGGGGCCCCATTCGTTCTTGCACACGACGGCCCGTGCCCACTTGACGTTGTAGCCGATCTCCCACTTCCTGTTGTTGTACGAGTCACCGCCGTTGGTGCACCAGTCGTCCTGGGCCAGGTTGACCGTGCGCGTCTTGCCATGGGTGGTCCTCGCCTCGAGCTTGACGTAGACCTCCTTGCTGTCGCACTTCTTGTCCTTCGCGTACGAGTCGATGTTGGAGAACGTACCGGGGTGGCCCTTGGTGAACGTCCACTTGACCCGGCCGTAGCCCCAACTCTCCGACTCGGCGGAGCTCATCCGCTTCTTGGCGGCAGCCGCGGCGGATGTGGTCGTCGTCTTCTGCGCCGGCTCGGCCGAGGCTGTGGCCAGGCCTCCGGTGGTCAGCAGCGCGGCGCTGCCCACACCGATGAGCGCAGTCTTGATCGAGCGTGATGCGATGAGCATGGTTCCCCCGAACTGTGGTTGTGCGGTTGTGTCTGGTGAAGACGCTGCCAGCCGCCCCACGCCCGGAGAGAGAGCTTTCGGCCCTCCCCGAAACATGTGTGTCCCGGCTCCGGCGACGACTGCATCGAAGTAGCCCTGGCCTGGCGCAAGTCCACGTACGCGACTCCAAGAACCCCGAGGGCCCCCAACTGGCCCTCTCCCCCGCCACCTGGCAGGCCTTCGCCGGTCTCGCCCGTACGCACCAATAGGTAACCACCCACCAAAAAGTGGGTACTTGTAGCGGCTCGCGACCTGATCAAGGCTGAGTGGGCGTACCCCGTACTCCCATCCACCCTTGAACATCGTGGCACGCGGGGCCGTCCGAGCCGATTCGGCCGAACAGGCAGTTCTCGCCAGCCCGTTGATCCTGCCGTCCTCGAGCCCGCCGCCACCGCCCTGCGTGGCCGGATTCATGGCGATCCCGCCGACCATCGCAACCCCGCAGGCCTTCATCCTCTACAGCGGGCAGGAGCCGCATTTCGCCGCGCACCGCACGACGCTGGAGGCGCTCGGTGCCGCCAAATATCTCGGCGCCGACGCGGGGCGACGCGGCTGGGTTCGCAGAGTTGCTCATGCCGTGGCTGACGAACATGGCGCAGGTGATGCCCGCGTTCGCCGCCGACGTCGACGCGGACCGGGATTCGGGTGCCGAGCCGGTGCTGAGCCAGGGGCTCGACGTCGTGCTCGCTGCGGCCCGCAACATGGCGCGGGCCTCGCGGGACGCGGGCGTGCGCGCCGGCTGCTTCGAGCGGGCGGTGGCAGACCTGGAGGCGCGGGCAGCCGAGGGCATCACGGCCTACACCGGGCCGGACTCCGTACGCCGCCTCAGGACTCGCGAGTCCTGACGGGCTCGGCCCGCTCCGGGTCGGCGATGGGCTGAGCTGTCATGCCTGGGCTGCTGTCGCGGCGGGGATGTCGACGCGGGCGGCCCTGCGGGCCGGCCAGAGCGACGCGAGCAGCGCGCCTGCCAGGGCGATCAGGATGGTGAGGGCGAGGCGGCCCCAGGGCAGGACCAACTCGTAGCCCACGACGTTCTCTTGGAGGGTGTGTCCGAGCGCCCAGCCGAGGAAGGCGCCCATGACCGTGCCGATGCTCGCGCCGAGCGTGCCGAGAAGCAGGGCTTCCAGGCGGATCATCCGGGTCACTCCGGCGCGGTCCAGACCGAGGGCGCGCAGCGTGCCGAGCTCCTGGCGGCGTTCGAGGACGGACATGGCGAGGGTGTTGGCGATGCCCAGTGAGGCGATCACCAGGGCCATGCTCAACAGGGCGTAGAAGACGTTGAGTTGGTCGCCGATGCCACGGCTGTCCTCGGCGCGGATCTCTGTCTGGTCGAGGATGCTCAGCGTGGGGTTGTCGCCGAGGGCGTGGGTGACGCCTGCGAGCGCGGCACGGCTGGGTCCGCCGTCGGTGGCGACGAGGATACCGGCGGTGCTCGGGGTGGAGTCGTAGCGGGCGACGAGGGAGCCGGGTGCGGTGATGCTGGGCATCAGGTCGCTCTGCTCGTCCGCCTGGTAGATGGCGCCGATGGTGACGCTGCCGCGCTGGTCGTTATGCCTCTCCAGAGGCAGGGTCTGCCCGACGTGCCAGCCCGCCTCTTCGGCCTTGAAGTGGGCCACGGCGATCTGGCCCTTGGCAAGGCTGTCGAGGGAGCCTTCGACCACGTCGTACCGCAGCAGTTTGCCGATGGTGGCGGGGTCGACGCCGGTCAGGACGGACTCGCTGCCGCCCAGGCGGTATCCGGTGGACTGGTTGAGCGGGCTGTACGTGGCGCCGGCCAGCTTCTTCAGGGGCGCGGCGGTGGTGGGGGTCATCCGCTGGCCGCCCACGGACTTCACCACGTAGTCGGCGCTGAGGGCCTGGGTGGTGGCGCGGTCGAGGTACTGGGTGGCGGAGGCGCCCAGGACGGACAGGCCCGAGGCGAGGGTGACGGCGATGGCGAGCGCGGCGGCGGTGGCGCCGGTGCGGCGCGGGTCGCGCACGGTGTTGCGTACGGCGAGGTCGCCGTGCACCGGGGCCAGGCGGGTCAGCAGCGGACGGAACAGGGCGACGACCGGCCGGGACAGCAGCGGGATGAGGCCGATCATCCCGGTCAGGGCGAGGGCCGCGCCGAGGCCGATGACGGTCCGGGCGTCCTTCCCTGGGGTGAGGGCTCCGTACGCGATGGCGGCGGTGCCGGTGAGCACCAGTGCGCCACCGAGGCCGGTACGCAGGGAGCCGGGGCGTGCGGGGGCCGTGTGCTCGGCGGCGCTGAGCGCGGCGACGGGCGGGATGGCCATGGCCCGGCGGATCGGGAGCCATGCGGCGACCATGGGCAGAAGGGTGCCGACCAACATGGAGATGATCACGGTGGTCGGGGTGAGGACGAGCGGGGCGGCCGGGGTGTCGGCGAAGAGCGTCTGGAGCAGGGCGGCGACCCCGGTGCCGACGGCGAGGCCGGCCACGGAGGCGACCGCGCCGACGAGGAGGGACTCGGTGAGCAGGATGCGCCGCACCTGCTTGCGGGTGGCTCCGACGGCCCGCATCAGGGCCAGCTCCCTGGTGCGCCGGGCGACCAGCATGGTGAAGGTGTTGGAGATGAGGAAGGTGGCGACGAACAGGGCGACCGCGGCGAAACCGACCAGGATCTGGCTCATGGTGCTGGTGCCGCTGGTGGCGAGGTTCGCCTTGAGCTGGGCGAGCCGGGCCCCGGTGACCGCGCTGGTGCCCTTGGGCAGCACCGATTCGACGCGGCTGAGGAGCTGCGTCACATCAGTGCCGGGTGTGGCCGTGAGTTCGATGTTCGTGTAGTGGCCGGGTTCGAGGAAGAGCTTCTGAGCGGTGGTGCCGGCGAACAGTGTCAGGCTGCCCCCGTCGGGGAGCTTGGCCCCGTCGGTGCGGAAGATGCCGCTGAGGGTGTAGGAGGCGGCGCCCTTGTCCGTGCCGACGCGCACGGTGTCCCCGACGCGGTAGCCGCCCTTGGCGGCGGTGGCCTTGTCGAGGGCGATCGTGTGGTTGCCGGTCGGTCCTGAACCCTCGGTGAAGCGGTACGCGGGGTCCTTGCCGTCCGCCGCCGGGGCGAAGTTGCCGCCCAGGGCGTCCTTGCCGTTGCCGAGGGGCTTGCCGTCGCGGCCCGCGACGGCGGCGAAGCCGTCGACCCGGCCCGCGGCGGCGACGACGCCGGGGAGCTTGGCCAGAGCGGTCGCGGTGCGGGCCTCGATGTCGGCCGATCGGCCGCCGTCCGCGGGGTCGGCATCGGCGGAGACGTTGACGGCGATGCGCTCGTAGCCGTCGGTCGCCTTGGCGGTGGCGGCCTGATTCAGGCTGTCGCCGTAGACGAGGCTGCCGGTGATGAAGGTGACGCCCAGCATGACCGCGAATGCGGTCATCAGCAGGCGGGCCTTGTGCGCGAACACATTGCGCAGGGCGGTACGGAACATGGGGTACGGATCCTGGGAGGCGGGCTCGACGGAGGCGAGCGGGTGGCTGGCTGGTGCGGTGCCGCGTACGAGCTGGTCGTCAGCCGGTGCGGTGCCGGCGTACGAGCTGGTGTCGTCAGCTGGTGCGCGAGCGGGTGTCGACTTCCTTCATCCGGTCCAGGACCCGGTCCGGGGTGGGCTGTGCCATCTCGTCGACCAGGCGGCCGTCGGAGAGGAAGACCACGCGGTCCGCGTAGCCGGCGGCGACCGGGTCGTGGGTGACCATGACCACGGTCTGGCCCAGCTCGCGCACCGAGTCGCGCAGGAAGCCGAGGACCTCGGCTCCGGCGCGGGAGTCGAGGTTGCCGGTGGGCTCGTCGCCGAAGATGATCGCGGGCTGTGGGGCCAGGGCACGGGCCACCGCTACGCGCTGCTGCTGCCCGCCGGACAGCTGCGCGGGCCGGTGGTCGAGGCGCTGGGAGAGGCCGACCATGGAGATCACGCGGTCCAGCCACTGCTGGTCGGGGCGACGACCGGCGATGGTCAGCGGCAGCGTGATGTTCTCCAGGGCGGTCAGCGTCGGCAGCAGGTTGAACGCCTGGAAGACAAAGCCGATCCGGTCGCGGCGCAGCGCGGTGAGCTGCCGGTCGCCCAGCGTGCTCAGTTCGGTGGTGCCGACGCGCACCGATCCGGAGCTTGGCGAGTCGAGCCCGGCGGCGCAGTGCATCAGGGTGGACTTGCCGCAGCCCGACGGACCCATGATCGCGGTGAACTCGCCCTCCCGGAAGGCGATGCTGACCCGGTCCAGGGCGACTGCACGGGTGTCGCCGCTGCCATAGACCTTCGACAGGTCGGTGGTGGCGGCCGCGATCCCGGTTGTCGTCGTACGCAGCTCGTGCGGGGCAAGGGAGTTGGCGGTCACGGGGGACTCCTCTTCGGGTGCGGAAGGTGCACTTCGAAGGGTGTCCGGGGAACGTATCGGGGTCTGGGCCGCCGTGTATCGGCGTCCGCTTCGCTGCGTATCGGTTCTGTAGTAGGGCCGGGCGGTCAGTTCGGCAGGCGCAGGGTGGCGGTGGCGCCGCCGTCCGGGGCGTTGTCCAGGTGCAGTTCGGCGCCGAGCAGGCTGGCCTGGCCCAGGGCGATGGTCAGGCCCAGGCCGTGTCCCGAGCCGCGCTCGGTCGCGCCCGTGTGGAAGCGGCGCGGTCCTTCGCGCAGCAGGTCCGGGGGGAAGCCGGGGCCGTGGTCGCGCACGACGACGGTACGGCCCTCGACGGTGACCTGTACCGGGGTGGCCCCATGCCGGTGGGCGTTGATGACGAGGTTGCTGACGATCCGTTCGAGGCGGCGCGGGTCGGTCTCCACGGTCTGCGCGGCCTCTTCGCGCTGTGCGTCGGCGTCGGTGACCTCGGTGACCTCGGTGACTTCGGTGTCGAGGCCGGTGCGCGCCACAGCCTCGGACACGACCGCGCCGAGCGGCACACGGGCGCGGACCGGCTGTTCGGCGCCGGCGTCGAGCCGGGAGATCTCCAGGAGGTCCTCGACCAGGCCGCGCAGGTCGCGCACCCGGGCCCGGAGCAGTTCCTCCGTCTCACCGGGCGGCAGCAGGTCGGCGGCGGCCAGCAGACCGCCGACGGGCGTGCGCAGCTCGTGGGCCACGTCCGCGGTGAACTGCCGCTCGGTGCGCAGCCGTCGACTGAGGCTGTCCGCCATGAGGTCGACGGTGGCGGCGATGTCCGCCACTTCGTCGCGGCCCTTGGTGGGTCCGGTGCGGGCATCCAGGTCCCCGGCGGAGATCCGCCCCGCGGTCTCGGAGACCCGCCGCAGCCGACGACCAAGGAGCCCGGCTCCGTAGACCGCCAGGGGCACGGCCGCCGCGAGGGCGATCAGCGAGGCCACCACCATGACCGCGTCGAGCCGGCGCAGCGTGTGGAGCTCCGAGCTCATGTTGACCCGGACGGCCAGCACCCGGCTGCCGGGACCGCCGACCCGCTGGGCGCCCCAGACGCTCGGGCCCATGTTCCCGTCGACGCGCCTGTCGTAGGCCGTGTGCCGATTGCTGTCGGCCGGGTGCCGCAGTGCGGCGGGCAGCTCGGCCGGATCGAGCTCGGCGCCGTCGGTGAGGGTTCCGGTGCGCCGGTAGGTGTCCATGGCCGCGTACACGCTGTTGACGGCCTGCCCTTCCGCCCGGTCCCTGATGTCCTGCGCGGTCCACAGATGCACGAGCACGCCCACCGCCACCGCGACCAGGCAAGCCGTGGCCGCGGCAAGACCCGCGATCTTCCAGCGCAGGGACGCGCGGGCCGGATGCAGCCGGTGGAACGGATGCACCGGCCTCAGCGCCTGAGCTTGTAGCCGAAGCCGCGGACCGTCTCGATCCGGTCCCGGCCCAGCTTCCGGCGCAGCCGCTGCACACACAGGTCCACGACCCGGCTGTCGCCGTCCCAGCCGTACTCCCACACGTCCCGCAGCAGGGTGTGCCGCTCAAGGACGATGCCCGGGTGGGCGGCGAACTTCAGGAGCAGCTTCAGCTCGGTCGGGGTCAGCGCCACCGGGCTTCCCGAGACGGCCACCTCCAGGCCGCCGGTGTCGATGGTCAGGTCCCCGAAGACCAGCACATCCTCCTCAACCGGTGGCAGCTCGTCGCCCCTGGCCCGCCCGGGTTCCGGTGCGGGTGGTGCGTAGGTCGCCCGCCGCAGCAGCGACCGGATGCGGGCCACGAGCACGCCGGTCTCCACGGGCTTGACCACATAGTCGTCCGCCCCGGCCTCCAGGCCGGCGACGACATCGAGCCCGTCGCCGCGAGCGGACATCATCAAGACCGGTACCAGACTGGTCTCCCGGACTCTGCGGCACAGACCGATCCCGTCCAGACCTGGCAGCATCACGTCCAGAATCAGCAGGTCGAAGCTCTCCTCGCGGAAGAGCTCGAGGCCCGCGAGACCGTCGGCCGCGGCCACCATCTCGTAGCCGTAACGCTCCAGGGCGACCGTGAAGGACCGGCGCATCAGGTCGTCGTCCTCCACCAGCAACACGCGGACAGGGCGCGAAGAGGCCGGAGCCGGGGCGGACGAGGACACGGGCGGATCACTCCTGCTCAGACAGTTCAGGCGGTTCAGGTGAGGCATCGGTCCCGTACGCACTGAACGCGCGATCGGCGACCTGAAAGGAACGATAAGGCAGAGACCGGCCCCGGCAACGGCCTCCCTTCGCCGTGGCCGGGCTCACCGACCGATTCGATGGGCAATGAAGCGTTCCCTGATACCCGCCCGATACAAAACCCGAGTTCAGTCCGACCGGATGACCGTCAGCGCCGCGAGCACCGCGACGGTCCCCCCGAGAGTCATGGCCACGGTGGTGGACACCGCGTCCACCACCGCCCCGCCCGCCAACGCGCCGAACGCGAACGTCGCCTGGAACGACGACGTGAACAGCACGGACGCCGCTTCGGGCGCGCCCGGTGCCGCCGTCACGAACCACGTCTGCGAACAGACCGGCACCGCGCCGTACGCGACGCCCCAGACCAGGAGCAGTACGAACGCACCCGCCTTCCCCGTGCCAAGTACCGGCAGCAGCAGCGTGGCGGCGGCGAGAAGCGACGCGGCAACCGTGAACGTGCCGCGCAGCTCACGCCGCACCCACGCCCCCGCGAGGAAGTTGCCAAGGATGCCCGCGACGCCGTACGCCAGCAGGAAGACGGTGATGAGCCGGGGGCCTGCGTGCGTCACGTCCGCCAGGAACGGTGTGACGTAGGTGTACGTACCGAAGTGGGCTGTCACGATGAGGAACGTGGCCAGCAGGCCGACCCGCACGCGAGCCGTACCCAGCAGGTCCCGCAGCACGGTGAGCCGGGTGACCCGCTCCGGCGGCAGGGGCGGTACGGACACGACCAGCGCGACGAATACGGCCAGTGTCAATGCGCCCATCGCGATGAACACCGTCCGCCAGCCCGCGAGTTGACCCAGCAACGTCCCCGCAGGAACCCCCAGCACGGAACCCAGCGGTACGGCGGAGAAGATCACGGCGGTCGCCCGCCCGGCCTGCGCCTCGGGGACCAGGCGGGCGGCGAGTCCGGCGCCGATGGACCAGAAGGCGCCGATGACGAGTCCGACGAGGACGCGGGAGACCAGCATCAGCCAGTACCCGGGCGCGATCGCGGCGAGGAAGTTCGCGAGGGCCAGCACCAGCATCAGGGCGCAGAGCATGCGCCGCCGGTCGACGCGTCCCGTCGTGACCGTCACGGTGGGGGCGGCGACGGCGGCGAGGATGCCGGGCAGGGTCATCATCAGGCCCGACGTGCCGTCCGAGAGGGCGAAGGTGTCGCCGATGGGCGTCAGGAGGCCGATCGGCAGGATCTCGGTGGTGACGATGCAGAAGATCCCCATCGTCACGGAGAGGACAGCGGGCCAGCCGTTGAGCGGAGGGCGGCGCCCGGCAGCACTGCCGGGCGCGGACGGGGACGTAGAAGAAGGCGTAGACGCGGGTGCGGGCATGACCCCGAGTTCATCAGCTCCGACCGGACGCGGTCTGGCATGAATTCGACGTCAATGTCCCGCACCCGTTACGTCAGTGGGCCCCCGCTGCCGAAGACCCTTCGCGCACCCTCTGTTCAGCTATTTCTCCCCCGGCCTCCATCGGCGCCGTCACATCGTCGTCGTCCTTGCGGCCGCCGATGTGGTTGAAGACCAGGTTCAGGAGCACCGCGGCGACACAGCCCGTGGAGATGCCCGAGTCGAGGATGATCTTCGCGGTCTCCGGGAACGCGTGGTAGAACTCCGGCGCCGCGATCGGGATCAGGCCGACGGCCAGCGAGACGGCGACGATCAGGACGTTGTTGTCCTTCTCCAGGTTCGCCTTGACCAGCGTCTGGATGCCGCTCGCCGCGACCGAGCCGAACAGCACGATGCCCGCGCCGCCGAGCACCGGGCGGGGCACGACCGCGATGAGCGACGCCGCCATCGGGCACAGGCCCATCAGGACCAGGAAGCCGCCGCCCGCCGCGACGACGTACCGGCTGCGGATCTTGGTCATCGCGACCAGGCCGATGTTCTGCGCGAAGGCGCTGCACATGAAGCCGTTGAAGAGCGGGCTGATCGCCGAGCCGAGGGTGTCGGCGCGCAGACCGGCGGCGATGGTCTTCTCGTCCGCGGGGCGGTCCACGATCTCGCCCAGGGCCAGCATGTCGGCCGTCGACTCCGTCATCGAGACGACCATCACGACGCACAGGGAGACGATCGCTGCCGCCGCGAACTGCGGGGCGCCGAAGTGGAACGGCGTCGGGAAGCCGACGATGTCCGCGTCACCGACCGGGCTGAAGTCCGTGACGCCGAAGGGGATCGCGACGAGCGTGCCGATGACCAGGCCGAGGAGCACGGCGATCTGCTTGACGAAACCCGTCGTGAAGCGGCGCAGGAGCAGGACGATCACCAGGGTGATGCCTGCCAGGCCGAGGTTCTTCATCGAGCCGTAGTCGGGGGCGTCCGGCACCGGGCCCTGGGCCCAGCCGAAGGCCACCGGCATGAGTGAGATGCCGATGAGGGTGATGACGGTGCCGGTGACCACCGGCGGGAAGAAGCGGACCATCTTCGAGAAGAAGGGGGCCGCTATGAAGCCGAGGAGGCCCGCCACGATCACCGCGCCGAAGATGATGGGGAGCGCGTCGTCCTTGTCCTTGGTCGAGTCGACGACCGCGAGCATGGGGGCGACACCGGCGAACGTGACGCCGTTGACGAAGGGAAGGCGGGCGCCGATCTTCCAGATGCCGAGCGTCTGGAGGAAGGTCGCGAGTCCGGCGGTGAAGAGACAGGCGCCGGTCAGGAACGTGAGTTCCTTGGCGGAGAGGCCGATCGCCGCGCCGACGATCAGGGGCGGGGCGACGACACCCGCGTACATGGCGGCCACGTGCTGAAGGCCGGTGGTCGCCATCTTCAGGGGTGGGAGCTTCTCGTCGACGGGGTGTATTCGCCCTTCGTCGGAGTCTGGGTCAGGGGTGGTGCCTTGCTTGGTGAACCTGGGCTGAGTGGCCACTGTGGCTCCTCCGGTTGTTTTCCAGTTCCGGCGGGCCGCCGGCGCTTTTCGCTTCTGGGAGGTGGTGCGTGGTGCAAGGACTTGCTCGATGTGAAGTTGTGGGTGGTGCGCCCAGGTAGTACTGACCGCCCCGGGAACGTGAAGCTTTGGGCCACGTTCCGGGGCGGCACTTGAACAGCCCGCTCGGCTGCTCAAGTCCGGTCAAGGGCCGTCCCCCCTGACCGGAGTTCCAGGTGTCAGCTCTCGGCGGAGATCCGCGCGAGGCGCTGCGCCTCCTCCCGCGTGGAGCGGGCGATGGCGTCCTCGTCGACGTGAAGGAGGCGGCCGTTCTCGACCACCGGCTTTCCGTTGACGAGGGAGAGTGTGACCGGGGCCGCCGCGCCGAAGACGATGGCGGTCACCGGGTCGGCGATCGAGGAGTGCCCGATGCCGTCGATCTTCCAGAGGACCAGGTCGGCGAGCTTGCCCGCCTCCAGGGAGCCGATCTGCGTGGCGCGGCCCAGGACCTGGGCGCCGCCGTACGTGCCGAGGCGCAGCGCCTGACGTGCGTTCAGGGCGGCTTCGCGGTGCGCGCCGAGGCGGTTGATCAGGAGCGCGTTGCGCAGTTCGGTGTGGAGCTCGCCCGACTCGTTGGAGGCGGTGCCGTCGACGCCGAGGCCGACGGGGACGCCCGCCTTCAGCATGTCGGGTACGCGGGCGATGCCTGCCGCGAGGCGGGCGTTGGAGGACGGGCAGTGCGCGACGCCCGTGCCGGTACGGGCGAAGGCCGCGATGTCGGAGTCGTTCATGTGGACGCAGTGCGCCATCCACACGTCCTCACCGAGCCAGCCCGTCGACTCGAAGTAGTCGGTCGGACCCATGCCGAAGAGCTCGTGGCAGAACTTCTCCTCCTCGACCGTCTCGCTGCCGTGGGTGTGCAGACGTACACCCAGGCGGCGGGCCAACTCGGCGCCCTGCTTCATGAGTTCGGTGGAGACCGAGAACGGCGAGCAGGGGGCGACGGCCACCTGCGTCATCGCGTCGAAGGACGCGTCGTGGTGCTTCTTGACGGTCTCCTCGGTGGCGGCGAGGGCGCCTTCGAGGGTCTCGACGGCGAAGTCCGGCGGCAGGCCGCCGTCCTTGACGCTGCGGTCCATGGAGCCGCGGGCGAGGGTGAAGCGGACACCCATCTCGGAGGCGGCACGGATGATCGAGCCCGACAGGTCGCCGGAGCCCTGCGGGAAGACGTAGTGGTGGTCCATCGCGGTGGTGACACCGCCGCGGGCCATCATCCCGAGGGAGCCCTGCGCGGCCGCGTACGTCATCTGCTCGTCGATGCGCGCCCACGTCGGGTAGAGCGCCACCAGCCAGTTGAAGAGGTTGTGGTCCGTGGCAAGGCCGCGGGTGATCCACTGGTAGAAGTGGTGGTGCGTGTTGACCAGGCCGGGCGTGATGAGGTGGCCGGTCGCGTCGACACGGCGTACGACGTTCTCCAGTCCCTCGGGGGCCTTGCCGGCGCCGATGGACTCGATCTTGTTGCCCGCGACGACGACGTACCCCGAGGCGTACTCGGTGTCACTGGCGTCGACCGTCGCGATCGCGGCGTTCTCGATGACGATGCGCTCTACGGCGCCTTCGGGGGTTGCCGGTGCTGCCATGGTGCGTCTTCCTTCATTGGTGAGTGGCGATGTGGGCACGGCATGACCCTAGGAAGATTTGAGTGCCGCGGCGGTGGAGCCACGGGTGCCGAGATGGTGGAAGAACAGATTGAGCGAGACCGCGACGAGCGCGCCCGCGCTGATGCCGGAGCCGAGCACGGTCTGCGCCCAGGCCGGGAAATCGGCGTAGAAGGTGGGCGCGGCGAGCGGGATGATGCCCGCTCCGAGCGCGACGGCCACCAGGATGATGTTGGAGCTGTCGTCCAGGCCCGCCTCGGAGAGCGTGCGGATGCCGCTGACGGCGATGGAGCCGAAGAGGACGATGCCCGCGCCGCCGAGCACCGGCATGGGGACCACGTTGACGACCGCGCCGAGCACCGGGAAGGCGCCGAGCACGATGAGCGCGCCGCCCGCGACGGCCACGACATAGCGGCTGCGTACACGTGTCAGGGAGACGACGCCGACGTTCTGCGCGAAGGCCGAGGTCGGGAAGCCGCCGAAGACGGGTCCTACGAGGGTCGCGATGCCGTCGGTGCGCAGGCCGCGGGTGATGGTCTTCCCGTCCGTCCTGCGGTCGCAGATCTCGCCGAGGGCGAGCATCCCGGCCGCCGACTCGGTCATCAGGACCAGCATCACGATGCAGAGCGAGAGGATCGCGGCGGGCTGGAAGGTGGGGGCGCCCGCGGCGAACGGGGTGGGCAGCGCGGCGAGCGGCGCCGACTGTACGGAGCTGAAGTCGGCCATCCCGAACGGGATCGCGGCGAGCGTTCCGATGAACATGCCTGCCAGCAGGGCGACTTGCTTGAGGAAGCCGCGTCCGAAGCGCTGGAAGAGCAGGATCACGACGAGCGTGAAAGCGGCGAGCGCGAGGTACTTCATGTCGCCGAAGGTCGGGTCCGTGTCGTCGCCGCCCTGCGCCCACTTCACGGGCACGGGCATCAGCGTGACGCCGATGAGCGTGATGACGACGCCGGTGACGAGCGGCGGGAAGAAGCGGAGCAGCCTGCCGAAGAAGGGGCCGATCGCGAGGCAGAAGACGCCCGCGACCATCACCGCGCCGTAGATCGCGGGGAGTTGGTCGCCTTTGGCGTTGGTCTCGGCGATGGCGAGGATGGGCGCGATGCCGGCCGACGACGCGGCGTTGACGAAGGGGAGCCGGTTGCCGACGAAGCCCTTGACGCCGAGGGTCTGCAGGATGGTGGCGAGCCCTGCGATGAGCAGCCCTGCCGCGATGAGCCGGGTCTGGGCCACGGTGTCCAGGCCGCAGGCCTGACCGATGATCAGCGGCGGAGTGACGACACCCGCGTACATGGCGGCGATGTGCTGGAGCGCGGCGGGGAACAGCCGCGAGGGGTGAAGCTTTTCATCCACAGGGTGGCAGGCGGCAGTTGACTCGCCGTCGGCCATGTCCGATGGGGTGGAACACGGGCCTTTCACCGGCCCCGATGCAGGCTGTGCCATTGCTGCTGTTCCCTCCGGTGTGGCGCGCCCCCGCTCATGGCGGTGAGGTGGGGGCGCGCGTCCCGCGTCAGAGGTTGGTCATGTCGACCGGGATCTTCGGCTGGACGCCGTCCCTGAGAACCGTGGCCTCGATCAGGCCGTAGGGGCGGTCAGCCGCGAAGTAGACCTCGTTGTCGTTCTTCAGCCCGAAGGGCTCGAGGTCCACCAGGAAGTGGTGGTTGTTCGGCAGCGAGAAGCGGATCTCGTCGATCTCGCTCCGGCTGTTGATGACGCGCGAACCCATTTGGTAGAGGGTCTGCTGCAGCGAGAGGGAGTACGTCTCGGCGAAGGCCTGCAGGATGTGCTTCTTGGCCTGCTCGTACGACTTCTCCCAGTTGGGCATCCGGTCCGCGTCGCTGGTCCAGTTGTAACGCCAGGCGGTCGACACGTCGGTGCACAGGATGCGGTCGTACGCCTCCTTCAGCGTCGTGTACTTGTCCTTGACGTAGCCCCAGAACTCCGAGTTGGTGGAGTTCATGACCGTGAGGTCCTTGAGCCCGGAGATGATCTCCCAGTTCTCACCGTCGAAGGTGATCTGGGAGGTGCGCAGCTCCTGGCCCTTGCGGGCGAAGGAGTGGTTGACCTCGTCCGAGCCGATGAACTTGGAGTTGTTGTCCGAGGTCGCGATGCGCTCCCAGGAGTACTCCTCGATCCGGATCCGAGCGCGGTGGATCGGCTCCTGCGACGTCACGAAGTGACGGGCGAGGTGGATGCCGAACTGCTCGGCGGACTCGATGCCGTGCTCCTTGGCGAACGCGAACACCGTGTTCTTGGTGGTGTCGGTCGGCAGGACGTTGGCGTTGGAGCCCGAGTAGTGCACGTCGTCCATGTCGCCGGAGAGGGCGACCGAGACGTTCAGGTCCTTGATGTGGTGGGTGTCGCCGTCCCGCGTGATCTTGACGACGCGGTTCTCTGCTTTGCCGTACTGGTTCTGGCCGAGAATCGTGGGCATGTCTGCTAGCTCCCTCGGTAAACGGAGTAGCCGAACGGGTTGAGCAGCAGCGGTACGTGATAGTGCTCGCCCGGCGTGACGGCGAATGTGATCGCCACCTCCGGGAAGAACGCACCGCTGTCCCTTACGCGGGGGGCGTCCTGCTGCGCCTCGGCTTGCTTCTTGTCGAAGTACGCCTCGACCTCGAAGTCGAGTCGTACGTGGGTGGTGCCCTCCGGCAGCGCCGGGAGGTCCTTGCAGCGCCCGTCCGCGTCGGTCGCGGACCCGCCGAGCGTCACCCACTCTGCGTCCCGGCCGCTGCGGGCCGTGAGCGTGATGGCGACACCCTCTGCGGGGCGTCCGACGCTGGTGTCCAGGATGTGCGTGGACACTGAACTACTGGGCAAGGCCCCGGTTTCCGTGCTCATGCGTTCTCTTCCTCTGCTTCCTCGACGAGGCGGGTCAGCCGGATGCGGTTGATCTTGCCAAGCTCGGTGCGCACGATGTCGCGCTCCCGCTCGGCGGTGTTGCCGATCCGGGTCTTGACCGCATCGCGCATCTGCTCACCGGTCGCCCCGGTGGCGCAGATCAGAAAGACATGACCGAACTTCTCCTGGTAGGCCAGGTTCAGTTCGAGCATTTCGGCCTTGAGCTCTTCGGAGGCCCCCGCCATGCCCCGCTGTTCGCGGGACGAGGTGGGGTCGCCGGGCTTCGGGCGGCCGATCGGCGGGTGCCCCGCCATCGCCTCGGCCAGATCCTTGTCGGTCAGTTCGGCCGTGGCGGCGTCACTGGCGGCGAAGAGGGCTTCGACGGTGGAGAAGGGGCGCTGGGAGAGCAAAGTGCTTCCCCAGGCCGAAGAGGCACAGACCTCGTGGAGGGCGGTGGTGGCCGCACTCTCCGTCAAGGCGTTGAACCGGGCGAGACCCGGTGTCGTACTCGAAGTCACGGGGAGCCTCCGTGGCCTTGTGCTGGACGGGCTGCGGATAGCTAACGCCAGCTGAAACACCACGTCAACACTTTGTTGAAAACTTCGCGTTACAGAAAACCGCCGTCCGGTATCCGGACGGCGGCCTCGGTAGTAGACCTCACGGGGTCGATGACCTGGGATTCCTCGAAGCGCTGGGGCTCAGGTTGAGCGGTTCAAGTAGTTGTAGACGGTGAAACGGCTGACGCCGAGCGCGCCGGCCACCGTCTCCACGCCATGCCGCACGGCGAAGGCGCCACGCGCCTCGAGTATCCGTACGACCTCCTGCTTGGCCTTGCGGTCGAGCTCGGACAGCGGCATGCCCCGCTTGCGCTCCAGGGCCAGCAGGATGTGGTCGAGGGAGTCCGCGAGCTGCGGAAGGCGTACGGCGACGACGTCCTGCCCCTCCCAGGCGAGCACGACGTCGTCGGTGCCCGCCTGGCCGGGCGGCACCATCTCGCCGCCCATGGCGTCCACGAGCGGCTTGACGGCGGCTACGAAGGGGTCGTGGTCGTCTCTGGACCCGGTCATTCGGCGGCCTCCCCCGACTCTCCGAGCACGTTCACCTGGAGCGAGACGCGGGTGGCGCCCGCCGCCAGGGCCTTGCGCAGCAGGGCGTCGACGGCGGTCAGGACCTCGTCGGCACCACCCTCCGCGGTATTGCCGAACGGACCCACGTCCACGGCGTCGAGATCGGCTCCCTGAATGACCTCGCGGGCCACCACCGCATGGGGCGGGGCCTCGTCCAGGTCGAACGGTTCGGTCGTGAACTCCACTCGCAATCGCACGGGCCCAACCTACTGCCGTGTTTCCGATTTCCGGGAGGCCCCTCTTGACAAGGGCGGAGCCTCGACGGCAATCTTCCATCAGACAGAAATTAACTTCCGCAATACGGAAGGAGCGCGGAAGCCCCATGGGATACTCCGACCAGCGCTTCAATGTGAACCTGTCGATCCTCTTCACGGAACTCCCGCTCCTGGAGCGCCCCGCGGCCGCCGCCGCGGCGGGCTTCACGGCGGTCGAGCTGTGGTGGCCCTGGGTCGACGCCCCCACCCCCGAGCAGTCCGAGCTCGACGCCCTGCGGGCCGCGATCACGGACGCCGGCGTACAGCTGGTGGGCCTGAACTTCTACGCCGGGCAGCTGCCGGGCCCCGACCGGGGCGCGCTGTCGATCCCCGGCGAGGAGAGCGAGAAGTTCCGTGCGAACCTCTCGGTGGCCGCGGACTTCGCCCAGTCGCTTGGCTGCAAGGCGCTGAACGCGCTGTACGGCAACCGGGTGGAGGGTGTGGACCCCGCCGTCCAGGACGAACTCGCCCTGGAGAACCTGGCGTTGGCGGCGCGGGAGGCTTCTCGCGTGGGCGCGGTGCTGCTGATCGAGGCCTTGAACAAGCCTGAGTCGCCGCTCTGCCCGATCGTCAGTGCGCCTGCGGCGATCGCCGTGGTGGACAAGGTGAATGCCCTTACCGGGCTCGGTAACGCGAAGTTCCTCATGGACCTGTATCACCTGTCCATGAACGGTGAGGACCTGCCTGCCGTCATTGATCAGTACGTTGCCCAGACCGGGCATGTGCAGATCGCGGACAACCCTGGCCGTGGGGCCCCGGGGACGGGGTCGCTGCCGCTGGAGGAGCTCCTTGATCAGCTCCGTAAGGGCGGTTACGAGGGGTATGTCGGGCTGGAGTACAAGGCTGGCGACCGTCCTAGCTCTGAGGCCTTCGGCTGGCTCGCCGTCTCGGACTAGGCCGCCGCTTCGCGGCGGATCTTTCCCGCCCACCCACCCGAGCACCCCGCAGCCCGTTCATCTGTACTCAGAAAGGCTCCACCATGAGCAACCTTCCCAAGATCGCGTGGATCGGACTCGGCATCATGGGGTCCCCCATGTCCGAGAACCTGATCAAGGCTGGTTACTCCGTCACCGGCTTCACCCTTGAGCAGGACAAGCTGGACCGGCTCAGCGCCGCCGGCGGCACCGCCGCCGCGTCGATCGCCGAGGCCGTCAAGGACGCCGACGTCGTGATCACGATGGTGCCCGCCTCTCCGCAGGTCGAGGCCATCGCGTACGGCGAGAACGGCATCCTGGAGAACGCGAAGTCCGGCGCG
Organism: Streptomyces sp. NPDC086554; assembly: GCF_040686095.1. Classification (NCBI taxonomy): domain Bacteria; kingdom Bacillati; phylum Actinomycetota; class Actinomycetes; order Kitasatosporales; family Streptomycetaceae; genus Streptomyces; species Streptomyces sp. NPDC086554. The sequence continues at coordinate 40,113 of NZ_JBFBJK010000009.1, read as the reverse complement.
CTGATCGTCGACATGTCGTCGATCACCCCGCAGACCTCCGTGGACCTGGCCAAGGCCGCCAAGGAGAAGGGTCTGCGCGTCCTGGACGCCCCCGTCTCCGGTGGCGAGGCCGGTGCCATCGAGGCCGTACTGTCGATCATGGTCGGTGGCGAGAAGGCCGACTTCGACGAGGCCAAGCCGATCCTCGACGCCCTCGGCAAGACCATCGTGCTGTGCGGTCCGCACGGCTCGGGTCAGACCGTGAAGGCCGCCAACCAGCTGATCGTCGCCGTGAACATCCAGGCGTGCGCCGAGGCCGTGGTCTTCCTGGAGAAGTCGGGCGTGGACCTGACCGCCGCGCTCGACGTCCTGAACGGGGGGCTTGCGGGCTCGACCGTACTGACCCGCAAGAAGGACAACTTCCTGAACCGCGACTTCAAGCCCGGTTTCCGGATCGACCTGCACCACAAGGACATGGGCATCGTCACCGACGCCGCCCGCAATGTCGGCGCCGCGCTTCCCGTCGGCGCCGTGGTCGCCCAGCTGGTCGCCTCCCTGCGCGCGCAGGGCGACGGCGGCCTCGACCACTCCGCCCTGCTGCGCGCCGTCGAGCGCCTGTCGGGCGCCGAGCTCTAAGAGCTCAACCGAACTTCCGGGCCGTGGCGGCGCTGACACCTGTCCTGTCGCGCCCAGGCGTCGCCACGGCCCGGAACCATAACCTCAACTTCAACAAACTGTTGACGTAGCTGTTCAGGCGTACTTACGCTCGCGTCACCTCAGCAGTTGTCACCTCAGCAGTTCCCGCACGGAAGGCCCACCCGACACATGTCGAAGCGCGTGCTTACGACCGAGTCCGGCGCTCCTGTCGCCGACAACCAGAACTCCGCCACCGCCGGCGTCGGTGGCCCGCTTCTCCTCCAGGACCAGCACCTGCTCGAGAAGCTCGCCCGCTTCAACCGGGAGCGCATCCCGGAGCGCGTGGTGCACGCGCGCGGTTCCGGCGCGTACGGCTACTTCGAGGTGACGGACGACGTCACCGCGTACACCTCGGCCGACTTCCTGAACACCGTAGGCAAGCGCACCGAGACGTTCCTGCGCTTCTCCACGGTGGCCGACAACCTCGGTGGCGCGGACGCGGTCCGTGACCCGCGCGGCTTCGCGCTGAAGTTCTACACCGAGGACGGGAACTACGACCTCGTCGGCAACAACACCCCGGTGTTCTTCATCAAGGACCCGATCAAGTTCCCCGACTTCATCCACTCCCAGAAGCGCGACCCGTTCACGGGCAAGCAGGAGGCGGACAACGTCTGGGACTTCTGGGCGCACGCCCCCGAGGCGACGCACCAGATCACCTGGCTGATGGGCGACCGCGGCATCCCCGCCTCGTACCGCCACATGAACGGCTACGGCTCGCACACCTACCAGTGGACGAACGCCCAGGGTGAGGCCTTCTTCGTCAAGTACCACTTCAAGACGAACCAGGGCATCCGCAGCCTCTCCTCGGAGCAGGGCGCCGAGATCGCGGGCAAGGACCCGAACTCGCACCAGACGGACCTGCTCCAGGCCATCGAGCGCGGCGTGAACCCGTCCTGGACGCTGCACGTGCAGATCATGCCGGCGGCTGAGGCTGCGGAGTACCGCTTCAACCCGTTCGACCTCACCAAGGTGTGGCCGCACAAGGACTACCCGCTGCGGCGCGTGGGCCGCCTGGTCCTGGACCGCAACCCCGACAACGTGTTCGCGGAGGTGGAGCAGGCAGCCTTCTCCCCGAACAACTTCGTCCCGGGCATCGGTCCTTCGCCGGACAAGATGCTCCAGGGCCGTCTGTTCGCCTACGCGGACGCGCACCGCTACCGCCTGGGCGTCAACCACACCCAGCTCGCGGTGAACGCCCCGAAGGCGACCAAGGCCGACAACTACGGCCGCGACGGTCTGATGGCGTCCAACGCGTACGGCCGCGACCGCAAGAACTACGAGCCCAACTCGTACGACGGTCCCGCCGAGACGGGCCAGGCCCTGTCGGCCCCGCTGGCCATCAACGGCCACACGGGCACGCACGAGGCCCCGGCCCACACCAAGGACGACGACTTCTTCCAGGCGGGCGAGCTGTACCGCCTGATGTCGGAGGACGAGAAGTCGCGTCTGGTGGCGAACATCGCCGGCGGCCTGTCCCAGGTCTCCCGCGACGACGTCATCGAGAAGAACTTGGCCCACTTCCACGCCGCCGACGCCGACTACGGCAAGCGCGTGGAGGAGGCGGTCCGCGCCCTGCGCGATGACTAGAACTCCCCAGCTGCGTCAGGGGGATGACGGGAGGTCATTCCCCTGACGCGACGCCCGCACCGTCACGGACCCGGATGAGGGGTGGTCCCGTGGTACGCGGGCAGTCCGCGGTGGCTCTGCGAGCCAGTGCGGTGGTAAAGGTCAGGCGGCTCCCTTCTCGACCTGAGGGAAGGAAGCCCGTCCGTCCATTCGCAGCCACCGCGGACCAAAGACTCCGTCCGGCAGCGCGTATGCATGTTCCGCCAGTCGCGCGCGGTCGGACGGCTACAACTCCTCAGCTGAGCGCCGGGTCAGGGACGGTCCCCTGACCCGGCGCTCTTTGCGTGCGCGGGCTTTGGCGGATCGTGGGGTGCGTCTTCGTCTGCGGGCGCGTCGTGGTTACTCGCGCAGTTCCCCGCGCCCCTAAAGGGGCGCTCGCCTCGGGCCCCGTAAGGGGCGCGGGGAACTGCGCGACAAGCCACGACGCACCCGCGGGTACCAGCGAGACCCCCGCCTCAACGGACCTTCTCGCCCAACCCCAGCTGCGCAACCATCCGTTCAAGCCGCGCAGCCCTCGTACCCGGCGTCTTCGCCGTCATCAGGCGGTGCAGGACCACATAGCGCTCGGACTTCGTGAGGCCGTCGAAGGTCTCGCGAGCCACCCGGCTCGCATCCAACGCCGCCGCCAAGTCGTCCGGGACCGTAGCCGTGGCCTGCGACTCGTAGGCCGCCGCCCAACGACCGTCCGCCTGCGCCAAGGCGACCTCCGCAAGCCCTGGTTCGCGCATGCGGCCCTCCGCGGACAACTCCGCGACCCGGTCGACATTGACCTTCGACCACAGGCTGCCCCGCCGGCGAGGCGTGATCTTCTGCAGGTAGTAGATGTCGTCGTACGACTTGCGATGGCCGGTGATCCAGCCGTAGCAGAGCGCCGCGTCGTTGACCTCCGCGGCCGTCACCGAGGCCACCCCCGAACCCTTCTTGGCGAGCTTTACCCAGACCCCCGGAGAGCCGTCGTGATGGCCGTCCAGCCAGGCCTCCAACTCGGCCAGGTCCGCACAGGTCATGACCTTCAGATCAGCGAGCGATTCCATCCGCACAAGATAATTCCCGCCTACGACAAAGGGGCGGTCCACCCTCCACGGGTGGACCGCCCCTGTCACCGCTCAGCGCAGCGTCACATCACACCTTCAGCGGCCGGATGGCCGTCGGCGCGTGGCCCGGCTCCGTGGCGAGCTCCTCGAACTCCTTGACCGCGCTGATGTCGGCCGTGGGGCTCATGGCGATGTTGGTGATGCGCTCCAGGATCGCCTCGACGACGACCGGGACCTGGTGCTCCTGGGCCAGCTTCTTGGCCTGCTCGAAGGCCGCGGCAAGGTCGTTCGGGTCGGTGACCCGGATCGCCTTGCAGCCCAGGCCCTCGGCGACCTTGACGTGGTCGACGCCGTAGACGCCCAGCTCGGGGCTGTTCTGGTTCTCGAACTCCAGGTTGACCTGGAAGTTGATCTCCAGGCCGATCTGCGCCTGACGGATCAGGCCCAGGTAGGCGTTGTTGACCAGGACGTGGACGTACGGGATGCGGTGCTGCGCGCCGACCGCCAGCTCCTCGATCATGAACTGGAAGTCGTAGTCGCCGGAGAGGGCGACGACCGGGGTGTCCGGGTCGGCCTTGGCGACGCCGAGCGCGGCCGGGATGGTCCAGCCGAGCGGGCCCGCCTGGCCGCAGTTGATCCAGTGGCGCGGCTTGTAGACGTGCAGCATCTGGGCGCCCGCGATCTGCGAGAGGCCGATGGTGGTGACGTACCGCGTCTCCGGGCCGAAGGCCTTGTTCATCTCCTCGTAGACGCGCTGCGGCTTCATGGGGATGTTGTCGAAGTGCGTACGGCGCTGGAGGGTTTCCTTGCGCTCCAGGTGGGAGGCGACCCACTCGGAGCGGTCGGGGAGCTTGCCCGCGGCCTTGAGCTCCTTGGCGACCTCGACGAAGAGCTCAAGGGCGACCTTGGCGTCGGACGCGATGCCGTAGTCCGGGGCGAAGATCTTGCCGATCTGGGTCGGCTCGATGTCGACGTGCACGAACTTGCGGCCCTGGGTGTAGACGTCCAGCTTGTAGCCGGTGTGGCGGTTGGCCCAGCGGTTGCCGATGCCGAGGACGAAGTCCGACTCCAGGAACGTGGCGTTGCCGTAGCGGTGGCCGGTCTGCTGGCCGACCATGCCGGCGTTCAGGTCGTGGTCGTCGGGGATGGTGCCCCAGCCCATCAGGGTCGGCACGACCGGGGTGTTGGTGATCTCGGCGAACTCGACCAGGAGATCGGAGGCGTCGGCGTTGATGATGCCGCCGCCGGCGACGATCAGCGGACGCTCGGACTCGAGGAGCAGGCCGATCGCCTTCTCGATCTGGGCGCGGGTCGCGGACGGCTTGTAGACCGGCAGCGGCTCGTACGTGTCCGGGTCGAACTCGATCTCCGTCTGCTGGACGTCGATGGGCAGGTCGATCAGGACCGGGCCGGGACGGCCCGAGCGCATCAGGTGGAAGGCCTGCTGGAAGATGCCGGGGACCTGCGCGGCCTCCAGGACCGTGACGGCCATCTTGGTGACCGACGTGGCGATCGTCGCGATGTCGACGGCCTGGAAGTCCTCCTTGTGGAGCAGGTGCGTCGGCGCCTGGCCCGTGATGCAGAGGATCGGGATCGAGTCGCCGGTCGCCGAGTACAGGCCGGTGATCATGTCGGTGCCCGCCGGGCCCGACGTGCCGATGCAGACACCGATGTTGCCCGGGTTGGCCCGCGTGTAGCCCTCGGCCATGTGCGAGGCGCCTTCGACGTGGCGGGCGAGCGTGTGGTCGATGCCACCGCCCTCCTTGAGCGCCTTGTAGAAGGGGTTGATCGCGGCGCCCGGCACACCGAACGCGTTGACGACGCCTTCGCGCTTGAGGATCTCAACTGCCGCGCGGGCAGCGGTCATACGAGCCATGGGGTTCTCCTGCTTCGACAACAGCTTCGACAGCTTCGGCGGCCTCGCGGCCGACGGATACGGCTGGCGGTTTCGGCTCCCGTCGCGCCCCGCGGTGAGCTTCTGTTTCCGCATTGTGGAAATTATGTTCTGCTATATGGAAGCAATGTAGGGGGGTGTGACGGAGACCGTCAAGAGACATCCGGGAACCGGGCCGCTCGGCGCCGCGTCCCAGTCGGTGGATTCGGGCCACACCATCGGGGGGCGAGCGTGGCCGCATCACCGGAACGCTTTGGCTGCTGGACGACCGGACCGCTCCTGGGGCAGGGCGCCATGGGCAGAGTCCATGTGGCGCACGACGGCGCGGGCCGCACGGTCGCGCTCAAGGTCGTGCACCGCTTTCTCGCCGGGGACGAGGAGTTCCGGGCCCGCTTCGCGCGCGAGATAGCCGCGCTCGGCGCGGTCCGCGGCCCGTGGACCGCGGCGCTCGTGGACGCGGACCCCGGCGCCGCCGTGCCCTGGCTCGCCACGGAGTACGTGCCGGGGCCCACGCTGGCCGCGCGGGTGCGCGAGGGCGGTCCGCTCCCGATCTCCGAGTTACGTTCCCTCGCGGGCGCCCTGGCCGGAGCGCTCAGCACCATCCACCGCACCGGGCTCGTACACCGCGACCTCAAGCCGTCGAACGTGCTCCTCTCCCCCACCGGACCCCGCGTCATCGACTTCGGCATCGCGCGGGCCACGGACGGCACCCGGCTCACCGCGAGCGGCGCGACGCCCGGCACCGCGGGGTACGCGGCCCCGGAGCACCTCACCCAGGGCGTCTCCACGCCCGCCGCCGACGTCTTCTCGCTCGGCGCGGTCCTCGCCTTCGCCGCGACCGGCCGCGCCCCCTTCGGCAGCGGCCCATCCGACGCGGTCGGCTACCGCACCGTGCACGCCGAGCCGGACCTCGCGGGCGTCCCGGAGGAGCTCCTTCCGCTGATCTCCGCCTGCCTCGCCAAGACCCCGGCGGCCCGCCCGGCCCCGCGCACCGCCGCCCGCATGGCGGGGCTTCCGCTGCCGGGCAGCAGGCGCCGGGCATTCACCGTGGCGGGCACGCTGCTCGCCGTGGCGGGGGTGGTGGCGGGGCTGCTGCTCGTGCCGGGCGAGGAGAGCGGGGGTGAGGGCGGGAGCGGGGCCGGGGGCTCGGGGTCCGGCGGCTCGGCGGGCGGGGCGCGGCCCGACGGCGACAAGATCCCGAAGCGGCTCGGCAAGGTCACCGAGGCTCTGGGGCCGCGCGAGATGCGGCCGCTCGGCGACCCCGTGAGCCCGCTCGGCGGCGTACCCCTGGACGGATCGTGGTCGGAGGAGTGGGCCCAGCGGCCCGAGCCGCCGGCCGCCGGTGAAGGCAGCAACACGTCCAAGGACCGGCAGCAGCTGGTCGGCGTCTGGCTCACGGACAAGGCCCTGATCCGGGCGAACGAGGACGCGGTGCGCGCCTTCGAGCCGTCCACCGGAAAGGTCCTGTGGACGGCGAAGCCGCCGAAGCCGGGGCTCAAACCGTGCGCGATGTCGCGGACCGCCACCGACGACGGCAGCCGCGGCGCCGTCGTCTACGGCCCCGACCCGGACTTCAAGAAGGGCTGCGACCAGCTGGCCGTGCTCGACCTGGCGAACGGCGACGTCGCCTGGTCGAAGTCCTTGACCGTACGGAATCCGCCCGCGCCCAAGGCATGGACGCGGGTCGGCATCGCGGGCGACACCGTCGTCGTCCTGTCCGCCGCCGACGAAGCCGGGTACGCGGTCGGCGACGGTGAACGGCGTTGGCGGCGGCCCTACTTCGCCAAAGGCTGCGTACTCCAGACCGCCCTGGTGGGCCGGGCCACCGTCGCCGAGTCGGCCACGTGCGGCGAGGACGAGCAACGGCGCGTCCGCGTAAGGGAGATCGACGCGAAGGACGGCTCCGTACGCTGGGTCACCCGGCTTCCCGAGGACGTGACCGGGATGACGCTGGCCACCGCGGAGCCGGTGTCGGCGATGCTCTTCGTCGAGGACTCCAAGAACCTGCCCCTGCAGACCTTCGACGCCAAGGGCCGGCCGGGGAAGCCGCTCGCCAACAAGCAGTCCTTCGGGACCGTCACCACCAGCGGTTTCGGGTCCGCGTACGACGGGCCGCAGGGCTGGCGCGGTGTCGTCGTCACCGAGTACTACAACAAGAAGGGCTTCGGGGTGCTCGCCGTCGACGCGGCCACCGGCAAGGTGCGCTGGCGGCACCCCTACACCGACGCGACGAGCGCCATGGTCCTCGGCGTGGACGACCGCGGGGTCCTCGTGGTCGACGGGGACGAGGGCAAGGGATTCAGCCGCGAGGTCCGGCTCCAGCGGCTCGACCTGGCCGACGGGGACGTCACGTCCGGGGGCACGATCGGGGACGCCCGTGACTTCGGCGGCGGGGCGACGGTCGTGGTCCATGACGGCCGGGCCGCCGTGTTCAGCATCCTGGACGAGGACGAGGGCCCGATCGTCATCGGCAGCACGGACGGCACGGGGTGACCGCGCCGGTGAACGGCCCCGGGGACGGCGGGCGTTGGGTCGGCGGCTACGAGCTGACGCGGCGGCTCGGCTCGGGCGGCATGGGCGAGGTGTATCTGGGGCGGGACCGCGAGGGACGGCAGGCCGCCGTCAAACTGGTGCACGCCGAGCTGGCCGACGATCCCGAGTTCCGGGCCCGGTTCCGGCAGGAAGTAACCGCCGCAGAGCGGGTGTTGAGCTACTTCACGGTGCCGGTGGTGGGCGCCGACCCGGAGGGCGATCCGCCGTGGCTCGCCACGAGTTACGTCGCGGGCCCCTCGCTCGGCGAGGCGGTCGCGCAGGGCGGGCCGCTGCCCGACGACCGGCTCTGCACGCTGGCCGCCGCGCTCGGCGAGGCGCTCGTCGTCATCCACGGCGCGGGCATCGTGCACCGTGACCTCAAGCCGTCGAACGTCCTGCTCACCGACGACGGCCCTCGTGTCATCGACTTCGGCATCGCACGCGCCGCCGACGCCACCGCGCTGACCGGTACGGGCATGATGATCGGCACCTTCGGCTACGCGTCGCCCGAGCAACTCACCGGCTCCGCACAGGTGGAGGCCGCATCCGACGTGTTCTCGCTCGGCGCGGTGCTCCTTTTCGCGGCGACCGGGCGGCATCCGTTCGGCGAGGGCCCCGGAGCCACGATCGCGTACCGGACCGTGCACGAGGACGCGGACACCGCCGGTGTCACCGGGCCGCTGCTGCCCCTCGTCCGCGCATGTCTGGCGAAGGAGCCGGGGCGGCGGCCCACGCCCCGCGAGGTGATCGCGGCGGCGCGGGCCGCGCAGTCGGCCCTCGCGCCGTGGGACGGCTCCCCCGAGCCGACCTCCTACCGCCTGGCCCCGCCCCCGCCGCGGCCCGCTCCCCCGCCGCCGGTGACCCCGCCGCGGCGCCGACGCCCGTGGTGGCCGGTGGGCGCGGCGGCCGCCGTGCTCGCGGTGCTCGCGGCGGTGTTCGTGCCGCGGCTCCTGGACGACGACGGAGGCCGCACCCCGCAAGGGAAGGAGCCCGGCGGCGGCGCGTCGAGCAGCTCACCTCCCGCCTCCTCCGCCAAGCCGCCGAACAAGAGCGCGCGCACCGCGCCCGCCGGACCCGGCAGCGACGTACCGCCGGCGGCGCAGGCGGTGGGCGTACGCGAGAAGACGTGGACGGCCGACGTCCCCGGCAGTGACGACGAGCGCATCCTGCTCGGTGGCTGGCTGCACAAGGGGACGGCCGTACGCGTCGATTGGCTCGGCGCGCGCGGCTACGACGCGGCTGTCGGCGACGAGCTGTGGAACGTCAAACCCCCCGACAATCTGCGGACTTGCTCGGCATCGAAGGGCCCGAGCGCGACGTCCGGCGGCATCGGCGCGCTCAGCTTCGGCAAGGACCCGAACCGCCAGGACAAGTGCACACGGGTCGGCGCCGTCGACACCGGCAGCGGAAAGCTCCTGTGGCACAAGGACCTCGGCGCGTCGCGCGGCGCGGGGATCACGCTGGGCATGACGGGCCGGGCGCTCGTCGCGTCGGGCGAGCGCGGGGTCGTCGGCCTGGACCGCCGCACCGGCAAGGAGCTGTGGCACTACACGGATGGCATCGACAACTGCACTCTCTTCATCGCGACGGTGAGCCGGCGCACGGTCGTCCTCCTCCAGACATGCTCCGGCGGCGAAGGCGTGGCCACGAGCGCCAACACCGTGCGCGAACTGGACGCCGCCACCGGCGAGGTGCGCTGGACACACCGACTGCCGGCCAATGTCACCGAGCCGCGGGTGCTGACCACCGAGCCGGTGGCCGTCTCCCTTGGACGGGGCGGCGACGGCAGCAAGAACTCGTTGCTGGTCCTCGACCTCAAGGGGCGCGCGCACCACGAGGTCGCGAGGAACGGTCCGTACGGCGAACTCGACCTGGTCCGGGGCGAGGACGACGGCAGCATGCTGTCCGAGGGCGACGTGGTGACCGCGCAGACGACGGGCCTGTCCGGCAAGCAGGCCGAACTCGTCGTGATCGACACGGGCACGGGCAAGATCCGCCTCCACGAGCCGCTGCCGTTCGGCAGCATGACGCTGCTCTCGCTGGGCGACGGCAAGGTGACCGGCATGGTCGAGTACAGCTCCCCCGACGAACCGACCCACATCGTGCGCTTCGACCTCGACGACGGCTCGACCGACGGGGACGGCACGCTGCCGTACGTGGCGGCGATGGACGGAATCGGCGATGTGGTGGCGGCGAGCGGGCGGCAGGTGGTCGTCTTCACGTCCAGCTCGAAGTCGCGGATCGGGGCGGTGGGATTTGGCTGACGTACCGTCAATCTTCTGTTCCGGGCGCCCTCGTTGGTGGACGATGGACGCTCCAGGGGCCGGCGGACGGTGAGGGCGATGACGCAGAGCAGCATGCCGGTGCGGTGCCCCGTCTGCCGGCGCGAGCATGTGTACGCGCCGCCGGCGTACCCCTGCGGCTGCGGTGCCCCCGTGGTCCCGCCGCTGGCGCGCGGCGCCGCGGTGTCGCCGGTCACGGACCGGACGTGGGCGGACGCGTGGGTCAGCGTGCGGTGCCAGGTGTGCGGGCGCCAAGGGCATTGGCCGCAGCCGGAGTTGGGGTGCGGGTGCGGGGCGGTGCTGCGGATACCGGTGCGTACGCCTCCGACGGCGGCTCCGGCGCACATCCCGCTCCCCCGGACGGCTCCGGCGCCGCGCCCCGCGTTCCAGCCGGTCACCGTCCGTACGGCGCGGGATGTGGTGACGGTGGCCGCGCTGTACCTGCGGTGGCTGGGGTACCGGGACATCCGCGGGGCGGTCGAGCGGGCGCCGTCCGGGGTGCGGGTCGCCGCGGAGGGCGTGATCGCGCTGATAGAGCCTTCGGTACGCCCCGTGTCCCTCCGCGACGTGGAATGCCTCTGGCTCAGCGCAACGGCGGACTCGACCGCCTGCCTCTGCTTCTCGCTGGCCGGCTACGAGGATCCCGCCCACGCCCGCGCGCAGGCGCTGTCGGTCCCCCTGTTCGTCATCGACCTCACGGGAACGCCGCAGCCGGTGAATTCGTCTGCGGACGAGTTGTTGGCGATGGGGGTGTAGTACGCGCAGGGTGATCGGGTGGGTGGGAGGGGGGAATCCGCCGCGACCTCGCACCCGGCGGCACTACGCCCCGTACCGCTCCCTGAGTTCAATCTTCCGCACCTTCCCGGACACCGTCATGGGGAAGTCCTCCAGGATCCGCAGCCCGGCCGGGATCTTGTAGTGCGCCAACTGCCCTTCGCAGTACGCCCGAAGCTCCTCCAGCGTCAGCGGATCCTCCGCGTCCCGGAGGATGACACAGGCGAGCGGAACCTCCCCGTACCGCTCATCGGGGACGCCCACCACCTGGACATCCGCGATCTTCGGGTGGCCGTACAGAAACTCCTCGATCTCCCGCGGGTAGACGTTCTCGCCACCCCGGATGATCATGTCCTTGATGCGCCCGACGATCTGGACATAGCCGTCATCCCGCATGACGGCCAGGTCGCCCGTGTGCATCCAGCGTCCGGAGTCGATGACCTCGGAGGTCCGCTCGGGCTCGTTCCAGTAGCCGAGCATCACGCTGTAGCCCCGCGTACACAGCTCACCGGACGCGCCGCGCGGCAGCGTCACACCGCTCACCGGGTCGATCACCTTGACCTCGATGTGCGGCAGCACCCGCCCCACCGTGCCGGTGCGCCGCTCCAGGTCGTCCGTGCGCCGCGTCTGCGTCGAGACCGGGGACGTCTCCGTCATGCCGTAACAGATGGAGACCTCCTCCATGTGCATCTCGGCGACCACGCGCTTCATCACCTCGACCGGGCAGGGCGAGCCCGCCATGATGCCGGTGCGCAGCGAACTCAGGTCGTACGTCGCGAAGTCGGCGAGGTTCAGCTCCGCGATGAACATCGTCGGCACCCCGTACAGCGAGGTGCAGCGCTCCCGCTCCACGGCGTGCAGCGTGGCGACGGGGTCGAAGGACGGCGCCGGGATGACGATGCAGGCGCCATGGGATGTGGCACCCAGATTCCCCATCACCATCCCGAAACAGTGATAGAAGGGCACGGGCAGGCACACCCGGTCCTGCTCCGTGTAGCCGACCGTACGGCCCACCCAATAGCCGTTGTTGAGGATGTTGTGGTGGGAGAGGGTGGCCCCCTTCGGGAAGCCGGTCGTGCCCGACGTGTACTGAATATTGACGGGATCGTCACAGCTCAACTCAGCTTCACAGGAGGCGAGTTCGACATCCGTCACCGATCCCGCCGCATCGAGCAGCTCGTCCCAGGAGCCGTCCTCGATGTAGTGGACCGACCTCAGCTCGGGACAGCCGGGCCGCACCTGGTCGACCAGCGCGCGGTAGTCGCTCGACTTGTGCGACTGCGAGGCGACCAGGACCGTCACCCCGGCCTGCTTGAGCACGTACTCCAACTCATGTGCGCGATAAGCCGGGTTGATGTTCACCATGATGGCGCCGATCCGCGCGGTGGCGTACTGCACGAGCACCCACTCGGCACAGTTCACCGCCCAGATGCCGACCCGGTCCCCCTTGGCGACCCCGCTCCCCAGGAACCCCCGCGCCAACTGCTCGACGGCGGAACCGAATTCGGCGTAAGTCCACCGCGTGCCCGCCCCCACGTCCACCAGCGCGTCCCGCTCGGGCCAGGCCTCGACGGCCCGGTCGAGGTTGCGCCCGATCGTGTCACCGAGCAGCGGCGTCGCGCTCACACCGTGCGCATACGAGAGCTCGGTCCGCCGGACCTCGCCGGAGACATCTGTCAACACACCCATGAATCACTCCCAGAACCCGGAACGGCGTCAAGTGTGACCCGAGGGCCGATGCCGCGTCGACCCTCGAGCCTCCGCTCCATGCGGGCCGACGTGCCCCGCTCCGGCATGAACTCAGCGCCTGCCGCGCTCCGTCCACTCGTCCAGCGACCCCTCCGCCGTCCTCTCCCGCAGATCGACCCGCCGGATCTTGCCCGAGATCGTCTTCGGCAGCTCCTGCGCGAACTCGATCCTCCGGATGCGCTTGTAGGGAGCAAGGACCGACCGGGTGTACTCGAAGATCGCCTCCGCCGTCTCCTCGCCCGGCGACCAGCCCTTGGCCAGCACGACGTACGCCTTCGGGACCGCGAGCCGCAGCTCGTCCGGCGCGGGCACGACCGCGGCCTCCACCACCGCCTCATGCTCCAGGAGCGCGCTCTCCAACTCGAAGGGCGACACCTTGTAGTCGGAGGACTTGAAGACGTCATCGCTGCGGCCGACGTAAGTCAGGTATCCCTCGGCGTCGAGCGACCCGATGTCACCCGTGCGGTAGTAGCCGTCCGCCATCGCCTCGCCGGTGCGCTCCGCATCCCCGTGGTAGCCGGTCATCAGACCGACCGGCCGCGCCGACAGGTCCAGGGAGATCTCCCCCTCCGCCGCTCCCGGATCGCCGGTGACCGGGTCGAGGAGCGTGACCCGGTAGCCGGGGCTCGGGCGGCCCATGGAACCGGGATTCAGGCGCTGCCCCGGCGAGTTGGCCACCTGGACGGCCGTCTCCGTCTGGCCGAAGCCGTCCCGGATCACCACACCCCAGGCACGGTTCACCGCGTCGATCACCTCGGGGTTCAGCGGCTCACCGGCCGCCACGATCTCCCTCGGCGGCGTGCGCAGTTGACCCAGGTCGGCCTGGATCAGCATCCGCCACACCGTAGGCGGTGCGCAGAAGCTGGTGACGCCCACGCGGTCCATCTCCGCCATCAGGCTGCCCGCGTCGAAGCGCGGGTAGTTGTAGATGAAGACCGTCGCCTCCGCGTTCCACGGGGCGAAGAGGTTCGACCAGGCGTGCTTGGCCCAGCCCGGCGATGAGATGTTCAGGTGTACGTCGCCGGGCTTCAGGCCGATCCAGTACATCGTCGCCAAGTGCCCGACGGGATACGACACATGGGTGTGCTCCACCAGCTTGGGCTGCGAGGTGGTCCCCGAAGTGAAGTAGAGCATCAGCGGGTCATCCGCTGCCGTGGGGCCGTCCGGCTCGAAGTCGTGTGCGGCCGATGCCGTGTCCGCGTACGCCAGCCAGCCCTCGCCCGGGGCGTCCCCGACCACGATCCTTGTGTACGTGCCGGGCACACCGTCGAACTTCTCGACGTCCTCGCCACGGGTGATCACATGCCGCGCCCTGCCCCGCTCGATCCGGTCCCGCAGATCGACCGTTCCGAGCAGCGGTGTCGCCGGGATCATCACGGCGCGCAGCTTCATCGCGGCCAGCGCCGTCTCCCACAGCTCCACCTGGTTGCCGAGCATCACCAGGATCCGGTCACCGGCCGCAACTCCCTGCCCCCGAAGCCAGTTGGCGACCTGGTTCGAGCGGGCCGACAACCCGGCGTAGCTGAACCGCTGTTCGTCCCCGCCCTCTTCGGTGATGTGGAGCGCCGTGCGGTCATTGCCCTCGGCGATCGCGTCGAACCAGTCAAGGGCCCAGTTGAACCGCTCGAAACGGGGCCAGCTGAACCCCTCGTACGCGGCCTCGTAGTCCTCCCGATGCCGTAGCAGGAAGTCCCTCGCAGCCCGGAACTCCTCCGTCACGTTCTTGTCCGTCATCTGTCGCCCAGCCACCTTTCCCACACGCCGGCCCACGGCGGATGCCGCGCCTACATCAGCTGGATCATCCCAGCCGGGCGCGCAGGTCACTGCGTTGTTTGATGCCGAGCTTCCGGTATATCCGGGTCAAGTGCTGCTCGACGGTGCTGACGGTGACGAACAGTTCGGCCGCGGCCTCGCTGTTGGTACGGCCTTCACCTATCAGGGAGGCGACGCGCTGCTCGGCCGCACTCAGATCGGCGAGCCAAGTGCCTGGTGGGTGCGGCCGAAGAGGCCGAGGATCCTGGCCACTTCGACGTGGTCGGGCACCTCCGCCATGACGTGCAGCGCCTCCTCAAGGAGCGCCGGGCGCTGGTCGGGGCTCGTGGCCTCCGCCAGGACCCGCGTGGTCATCGCCCGCGTGCGGCGCTGGAGGGGGCCGAGCAGGGCGAGCTGTTCCGCGGCCAACTCCCGGGCCTCGTCGTAGCGATGGAGGGCGATCAGGGCCTGCGCCCGGTCGGTGCGCCAGGGAATGAAGGAGGGCGAGTCGAGTCCCCAGGCCGACATGCGCTGCCCGCAGGACTCGAAGTCCCGTAACGCCATGTGGGGTTGCTGGTTCGCCAGGTGGTAGTGGCTCCGGGCATGAAGAAAGTACAGGCCCTCCCGTCCGTGGTCCGCCGTGTCCGGTGCCGGCTGGGAGATCAGCCGGCCTGCGCCATCGAGGTCGCCGGATTCGACAAGGACCAGGATGCGCACGGCCAGGGAGATGCCCGACTCCGTCGAACCGTTCAGCTCTGCCCGCCAGGCCACGGCGGTACGGACGTACTCGGCCGCTGCCCCCCCCAGTTCGCCCCGGCCGAGCGCCGCCTCGGCCATGATGGTCGCGAAGAGGACGAGCCACGCGGGTTCGTTGCGGTCGTTGGCGTCCTTGAACAGCACTTCGCCCCAGTCGTACGCCGGGCCGTACTGGTCGGCGTAGATCAGTGCCCGCAGGGTGATGCCCAGCGCCTCGAAGGTGCTCCCGGTCAGGCGGAGTGCCCGTAACCGGTCCTCGGCCGAGCGCACCGCCTCCTGGGCCTGCTCCAGCAGCCTCTGATCGAGCAACCCCTTGATCATCTGGACGACCTGGCCGGACTGCAGCGCCGGTTCGGACGACGAACCGGGGCGTGGTGCGAGATGGCGGGCGACGACCGCGGGGTTGAGGCGCCACTCCGTCCGGGCCAGCATCAGGGTGACATCGGCGTGCTGCTGCTCGGTCGCGGCCTCCCGCTGAGCGAGCCGGACGTACGCGGTGGCCTGGTCGAGCTGGTCCGCCCGTAACTGCTGTTCCGCGGCCTCGATCAGCAGAGGGACCGCCCATGGCTCCTTGGCGCTGTCCGCGGCGAGCAGATGCGTGCCCACGTCGGCGCCGCCGGTTCCCTCCCGGAAGAGCAGCCGGGCGGCCTCGGTGTGGAGGTCCGCATGCCGCTCGGCCGGAAGGCTCTCGAGTGCGGCCGCGCGGGCCTCGCGGTGACGGTAGCCCTGCCCGGCCGTGAGGATGCCGCTGCGGTACAGGATGTGCTCCGCGCGACGGACCAGCGCGCTGTCGAGCCGCAGCAGCCGGTCGATCAGATGCCGGGATTCCGTCGCCTCGAGCACGGACAAGCCCTGTGCCACGTCTGCCGAGATCCGGTCCATGCGCTGGAGCAAGTGAGCACCGCGCGTCGGTAGTTCGGCTGCGTCCTCGGCTCGCAGGGCGTCCGCGCTGCCCAGGCCGTCGGCCAGTAACGCGTTGACGAGCAGTGGGTTTCCGCCGCTGAGTGCGTGGTAGAGCGATGCCAGACGGGCCGCGTCGTCCCCACCCGCCGACTCACGGAGCAGAGCGCCGACCTGGTGGACGGAGAGCGGTTCGAGCACCACCCGCCGGCAGTTCGTCTGGGACGACATCTCCATCTGGAACAGCGGGAAGATGGGCACAGCGCTGGACTGGACGCCGAGCACGAGCAGGACACGCTTGTTGAGTA
Organism: Streptomyces sp. NPDC086554; assembly: GCF_040686095.1. Lineage (NCBI taxonomy): Bacteria > Bacillati > Actinomycetota > Actinomycetes > Kitasatosporales > Streptomycetaceae > Streptomyces > Streptomyces sp. NPDC086554. The sequence continues at coordinate 23,831 of NZ_JBFBJK010000009.1, read as the reverse complement.
TGCGACGGGCCAGATAGCACAGGAACTGCAGGGAGATCCGGTCCGCGTGGTGCAGGTCGTCCACCGTGATCACCAGCGGGCCCTGCTCGGCGAGCCGCATCATCGGCTGCGGGTTAGGGGGCAGGGAGGGTCACCTCCAGGCCGGTCAGGTTCTCGGCCACCAAGACGCGTCGGACGTCAGGCCGGTCGGAGACCCCAGCTCGTAGAGCCCTTGGGGGACGGCGGAGAAGCCGAACTCCCCGTTCTCGTCGGCCTGTTCCCGCCGTTCGAGGCCCGAGCCGTCCGCCAGGCTGACCACCGTCCCCGGCACGGGCCGGCCGCACGTGTCGAGGACAACCCCGTGGCACGAGAACAGACGGCGCGTCAGCGTGACGTCGGCCAGGAGCGGTTCACTGCCTCCGACGAGCACCGGCCGCAGCCAGTGCTCGAACCCTCGATGGAGCACCATGAGCGTGTAGCCGCCGGGACGCAGCCCCGCGACCTCGAAACCGCCGTCGTCCGACGTCATGGCGGAGCCGGCCATGTTCCCGCTGTCGTCCATGAACACCGCGAGGGCCTCCGGCACCGGCATGTACAGCGAGTCCTCCGTGACCCTCCCCCGCACGGTCGTCACTTCACGCAGCAGCAGAACGGTCTCGTCGGACAGCAGCCGAGCCGTCACATCGAGGTCCGTCGTCCCGGGAAGGTGCCCGGTGGCCCCGCCCAGCAGGACGTACGGCTCGGCCCCGGGCACCGCCAGTTCGCACAGCCCGTCAGCTCGCGCCTCTCCGTGGCCGAGCAGCCGGCCGCCGCGGTCGACGAGCGTCAGGCGCGCCCGGGGTACCGGCGGCCCTCCGTGTTCAGCACCCGCACCATGACGGATCCTGCCGAGCGACACTGCCCGTTCATCGCCTCTCCCTCCCCCACTCCTGATGGCACCCGGCGCTGGTCGGTGAATCCGCCGGGTCTGGATCATGGCGTCGCCTTGAGGTACGGGACGCAGGTCATTCCGGGGCGACACTGTCGAACCGGGCGTTGTCCAGATGGGCAAGCATCTGGTCGAGGTCCTCGGCGACGTCGTGGTCGGGGTCCTGGGCCCAGCGGAGCATGGTGTTCAGAATGACGCCGAAGATCGCACCGCTGATGGCCCGGACCGCCGTGTCGTCCTCCGGGCGTCCCGTGCGCTCGGCGACCAGCGAACTGATCATCCGCATCGTCTGGGTGACGTTCCCCAGGCTGGCGGCCCAGAGTTCGGGCACGGTCACCATGAGCACGTCGCGGTCACGCTGGGCCCCGAACTCCTCGGGCGAGAGCCCTTCGAGGGTCTCCCGGATGGCCAGGCGCAGTGCCTGCAGGACCGGCAGGTCGGCCGACTGGGCGCGCCAGGCCTCGATGAAGAAGGCGTCCTGCTCGTCGGAGGCGACCAGCTCTTCCTTGGTGGGGAAGTAGCGGAAGACCGTGCTCGGTGACACCTCCGCGGCCTCGGCGATCTGCTCCATCGTCGTCGTCTCGTAGCCCTGCTCGCGGAAGAGGCGCAGTGCCTCCTGCTGGATCGCGGCGCGGGTCTTGGCCTTCTTGCGTTCGCGCAGCCCGAGGACCGGACCACCCTCCGCGGGTGTCCGCGACCGATGCTGTTTCGCAACGCCCATTTGCGAGTTCTCCTCTTCCTCTTCCTCGTTGCGGGCGATCGACCGCGGCCCCTGCCAGGCGGTCGACCCGACCTCTTTCAGTTTCCCCGACGTCAGAGTACAGTGCACTCTGATCTGACGGTACACTTTCAAAAGAAAGTTGAATCCTTCTATCCCGGACACCGAGTCGCAGCGGGCCATCGATCTGCTCGGCGAGAGGTTCCCGCAGGCCTCCGCGGACGGTGCCGTCGCCCGGGTGGTGATCGTGGCTCCCGAGGGCCAGAAGGTCACTGCCCCCGACAGGCGCAAGGCCGTCGAGGAAATGGTGGGCAGGCTCGGCGACGCGCCCAAGGTGGCCGGCGCCGCCGACCCCTTCAAGGCGAAGTCGATCTCCCCGGACCAGCGGATGGCGCTCATCCAGGTGGATTACCGCGAGCCACGCAGTGAGCTGACGGAGTCCGACCGGCAGACACTGTTCGACACCGCCGAGCCGGGCGAACAGGCCGGCCTCAAGGTCGAGTTCGGTGGTGACGCGCCCAAGGGCGCACCGGAGGAAGGCGGCAGCGAACTCATCGGCGTGGTCGTCGCGGCCATCGTTCTGGTGATCACCTTCGGTTCGCTCGTCGCCGCCGGGCTGCCGCTGCTGACCGCCATCCTGGGTGTCGGCGTCAGCCTCTGTGCCGTCCAGGCGAGCAGCGCCTTCATCGAACTCAACTCCGATACCCCAGCACTCGCCCTGATGCTGGGTCTTGCGGTGTCCATCGACTACGCGCTGTTCATCAGCTTCCGTTACCGCGAGGAGGTGCTCAGCGGCCGCCCGCCGGAGGAATCCATCGGCCGGGCCGTGTCCACCGCGGGCTCCGCGGTCATCTTCGCCGGTGTCACCGTCATCATCGCCCTCGTCGGCCTCTCGGTCGTGGGCATCCCGATCCTGACGCAGATCGGTGTGGCCGCCGCGCTCACCGTGGCCGTCGCCGTGCTCGTCGCACTGACCCTGCTGCCCGCCCTGCTCGGCTTCGTCGGCCCGCGCGTGCTCGGACGCAAGGCCCGCGCCGAACGGCAGGCCACTGAACAGGCCACGAAGCAGGCCGACTCCGACGTCTCCGGGACATCGCTCGACAAGGGTGCCGGCAGCGACAAGGGTGCCGGGAGCGACAACCGCTCCCCCAAGCCGACCATGGGACTGCGCTGGGTCCAGCTGGTCGCCCGCAAGCCGGTGCTCTTCCTGGTGGCGGCCTCCGCGGCGCTCATCGTCCTCGCCCTGCCCGCCGCCGACATCCGGCTCGGCCTGCCGGACGACGGCGCCGAACCCACCAACACCACTCAACGCAAGGCCTACGATCTCGTGACCGAGGGCTTCGGCCCCGGCCACAACGGCCCGTTGACGATCGTGGTCGACGCCAAGGACGGCGGGAACGCCGACTCCGCCGCGAAGCGGGTGAACTCGAGCATCTCCTCGCTGCCCGACGTCGAGGCCGTCTCCCCGCCGGTGCCCAACAAGGCAGGCGACACCGTCCTGATGATGGTGACCCCGAAGAGCTCCCCGGCAAGCGCCGCCACCGAGGACCTGGTGAGCGACATCCGCGACCGGGCGGCGGACGTGCGCCGCGACACCGACGCCGCGATCGCCGTCACCGGCACGACCGCACTCAACATCGACATCTCCCAACGCATCGCGGACACCCTTCTGCCGTACGTGGCGGTCGTCGTCGGACTCGCCTTCCTGCTGCTCATGGTGATGTTCCGTTCGATCCTGGTGCCGCTGAAGGCGGCGCTGGGCTTCCTGCTCAGCCTCGCCGCCACCTTCGGCGTCATGGTCGCAGTGTTCCAGTGGGGCTGGGCCGTCGACGTCCTCGGCGTCACGGCATCCGGCCTCATCGTCAACCTGCTGCCGGTCATCATCATCGGCCTGGTCTTCGGACTCGCCATGGACTACGAGGTGTTCCTGGTCAGCCGGATGCGGGAGGCGTACGTGCGTGACGGCCGGTCCCGGGAAGCGGTCCTTCTTCTTCGTGGCCCGTACGACGATCCTGGAGGAGGTCGCCAAGTTCCGCGCCGCGCGTCGGATCTGGGCCCGGATCATGAGGGAGGAGTTCGGCGCGCGGAACCCCAAGTCGATGATGCTGCGCTTCCACACCCAGACCGCGGGCGTCCAGCTCACCGCGCAGCAGCCCGAGGTCAACCTGGTCCGGGTGGCGGTCCAAGGCCTGGCGGCCGTCCTGGGCGGCACTCAGTCCCTGCACACCAACTCCTTCGACGAGGCCATCGCCCTGCCCACCGCCACATCCGCCCGCCTGGCGCTGCGCACCCAGCAGGTCCTGGCGTACGAGACGGATGTGACCGCGACCGTCGACCCCTTCGCCGGCTCCTACGCGGTCGAGAGGATGACCGACGACCTGGAGAGCGCGATCACGGAGCTCATGGCCAAGGTCCAGGATGCGGGCGGGGCCGTTGCCGCCATCGAGGGCGGCCTGCAGAAGGACGAGATCGAACGCAACGCCTACCGCATCGCCCAGGAGACCGACGCCGGGGAGAGGGTGGTGGTCGGCGTCAACCGCTTCCGGCTCGATGAGGACGAGCCGTACGAGCCACTGCGCGTCGACCCCGCGATCGAGGCCCAACAGGCCGAACGCCTCGCCAAGTTGCGTGCATGGCGGGTGGGCGAGTATGTGGACACGACCCTCACCGACCTGCGCAAGGCCGCCGAAGGCGAGGACAACGTCCTGTATCCCATGAAGGAGGCCCTGCGCGTGGGCTGCACGGTCGGAGAGGTCTGCGACATCCTGCGTGACGCCTGGGGCATCTACTCACCGACAGTCCTCTGACAGCGGAGTCGACTCGCCCGGGCCATGGTCGACTTATCACACCTCTGCGATGAATTCCGAGCTGTCCGGCCATACCGCTCCACGAGGGCGGCGCGCCCGAACCGTTCGGCACCGGCAACACCCACGCCGACTTCCCGCGCTCCTTCCTCGAACTCGTGGCCTCGATACAGGACGGCGCCACCGATCGCCTGCCGACCGACGCGCACGTCGTACCACTGGAGGCGTCGGCCGACGTGCTGCCGCAGCCGGTGGAGCGGATCAGGGAGACGAGCGCGAACGTGGCGGCGAGCCTGAAGCGCTTCGAGGGACTGCACATCCTCATGTTCTCCTCCCCTCAAATCGACGCCGCCGCCCGCCAATTGTCCGACGCGGGCGTACGCCACGGCGGGGTCAACACCGTCCGATGTGCCACGCCGCCCGGCGCCCGAAAGTCAGCGGCGACCGTCCGCTACCTGGAAATCAGTGGCGGTGACCCCGACGACAGGCCGGGCTCGGTCGCGGAGGGCCGGCTCGGGATCGCCGCCGATCTGGACCCGGACATCCAGAACGCCCGGCACCTCGACCATCCCAACGGCGCCGTCGATCTCGTCGAGGTCGTGCTCTGCGTCGCCGATCAGGAAGTGGACACGTTTCAGGAGCGCTACGAGACGTACCTCGATCGGACGGCACGGCAGGACGGACCAGGACGGGTCATCGACCTGTACGGCGCCGCCCTGACGCTCGTACCTGCCTCCGGACTCGACACGCTCCTGCCGGGCGAGCGGCCCTGCCGCGCTGCCGGCGTTCGTCGGCTACACCGTCGGCGTACGCGACCTCTCCCTGACCCGCAGCCTGCTGCACCGCAACGGACTTCCGCTGCGTGAGACGCCGTCGGGCGGCATCTTCGTGCCGTCCGACGCGGCTCTCGGCGCCGCTGTGGCCTTCCGCCAGGCAGACCCGCTTGCTCTCTGAGGGCTCCCGCAAGGCTCCCTCAAGGCTCCCTGAGGACGAAAGCCCGCTTGTCACAGCACAGCCCCGAAGCGGATGTCACAGGAGGAAGACCCCGCCGCCCCGAGCAGCCCCAGCATCCGCTCCCCCTCCCCCACCAACTCCTCCCGCTCCGACCGGCTCACCCGCCCGAACGGCTCGATGGTCAGCACGGCGGCCCCGCCCTTCGCGTCCTCCTCCAACCGCCACACCCCACCGAGAAACCCGTCGAGCAGGAAGACGCAGTACGCGAAGTTCCCCTTCCAGGTACGCCCCTTGTACTCGGCGGGTACGACCCGGGCCCGGTCCGCGTGCGAGAGCAGAAGGTTGTCGTACTCGGGAAGGAACCGCGGCGGAGCCGGCGTGTCCGCGTCGGGCCGCGGTGCGTCGGGCAGGTCGAAGAGTTCGACCCCGTTCTCGTCACGGAACGTACGCAGCTCGGGCCGGAGCCGCTCGAAGACCTCCCGGAGGCGGGTGAGCCGGGCCCAGGTCTGCATGTCCTTGACGGAGGCGGGCCCGAAGGCCGCGAGATAGCGAAGGACAGTGGCGTCCACCGTGGGACCCGACGCACCGCCCGGCACGGTCCGCCGCTCCCCCGCACCACCGCCCAGCCAGTGCTCGAGCGTGGTGAGCGCGACCTGACCGCTGCGCCGCCACAGCCCGCGCGGAGTGACCTGGACGAGCGGCAGCACGCACCGGGCGGCGACCGCGAGGGACTGCGGATCGGCGTCGGGCCACCGGACGAGCAGTACCTCGCGCAGCTGTTTCATCGTGCGGGGCTCCGCCTCGACGGCCTCGCGGGCGAGCACGGCGAGCTCCTCCAGGTCGACACCGACCAGCCCCCTCCTGAACACCGTCGCCATCTCGCGTTCGAGCGCGGGCTGCATCATCGGCCGCAGGGCGAGGGCGTCTTCCGCGGTGTGCAGATGGATGGTGGAGCGCATGGTGACGATGCGGACCGCCTCCCGCGCCTCCATGAGCGCGGAGAGCTCCAGCGGGTCGAAGTCCTCGAGGCGCGCCGCGAGGGCGTAGTAGGGCGGCTTGACGTTCTGCGCCTGCAGGCCGAGCAGATGAGCCACGGCGTCCTTGACGGAAAGATCGGCCGAGCGGCGCAGAAGGAGCTGCCGCTCGAGCGTGGCCCGATTGAGCGAACGCGCCCCAAGCACCGGGGCGGCACCCCCGGAGGACGCCGCCTTCTTCGAACCCGAACTTGAACTCGCCCTCGTCTTTGTCATGTTCCGCACGCTAGCGGCCCTTGCGGACACCCACGGTCCGCAACTCGGTCACGCCCGACGGCGGGCTGTCGACGGCGCGGGCGCGTCGTCGCCATACCCGTTCCTTTTGAGCCGTATATCCTGCTCCGAGGCCATCTAGACATACGTTCGACATGGGAGGCACCCAGCATGGCGGAGCGCCGCGCCCGGCCCGCACCGACCACCAGGAAGCACGGCTGGCGGCGCGCCTCCCAGGGCGATGCGGCGCCGGCGACCGGGAACGGGAACGGGAACTCCGGTGATGTCGCGTCCGCCGCCCCGACGGGCGCGACATCACCGGACGCCGCGAGCGTGGTGCATGCGGCGCTCTATCGGGACGGCGTCCGCGTCGCGACGCCCGCCTCCCTCGCCGATACCTTCCGCGAGCTCCGCGAGCAGCAGGACGGCATGGCCTGGATCGGTCTCGCCCGCCCCACCGAGGCGGAACTCCTCTCCCTGGCGGCCGAGTTCGACCTCCATGAGCTCGCCGTCGAGGACGCGATGGAGGCCCATCAGCGCCCGAAGCTGGAGCGGTACGGCGCCACGCTCTTCGTGGTCCTGCGCGCGGCCCGCTACCTGGACGCCCCCGAGGAGGTCGACTTCGGCGAACTCCACGTCTTCGTGGGCCCCGACTTCGTCATCACGGTCCGCCACGGCGCGGCCCCCAACCTCTCGGCGGTCCGCCGCCGCATGGAGGAGACCCCCGATCTCCTCAAGCTCGGCCCGGAGGCAGTGCTCTACGCGATCCTGGACGCGGTCGTCGACGGCTACGCCCCGGTCGTGGCCGGCGTCCAGAACGACATCGACGAGATCGAGACCGACGTCTTCGGCGGCGACCCCGAGGCATCCCGCCGCATCTACGAACTCTCCCGCGAAATGGTCGAGTTCCAGCGCGCCACCCGCCCCCTGGTGTCCATGCTGCACGCCCTGATGGCGGGGTTCGCCAAGTACGGCACGGACGAGGAACTCCAGCGCTACCTGCGCGACGTGGCCGACCACGTCACCCACACCAGCGAACGCGTCGACGGCTTCCGCCAGGCCCTGACGGACATCCTCACGGTCAACGCGACGCTGGTGACCCAGCAGCAGAACGCGGAGATGAGGGCGCTGGCGGAGGCGGGGTTCGAGCAGAACGAGGAGATCAAGAAGATCTCGTCCTGGGCGGCGATCCTGTTCGCACCGACGCTGGTGGGAACCATCTACGGCATGAACTTCGAGACGATGCCCGAGCTGAAATGGGCGGCCGGGTATCCCTTCGCGATCCTGCTGATGGCCATGGTCTGCGTGAGCCTGTACTTCATCTTCAAGCGGCGGGACTGGCTGTAGGGCTCTGTCGAGCCCTCTGGGGAGAATCTGGGGAGAATGGGCGGCCCTGGGGACCAGCTACGTACGCAGTCTCGGTGAGTGTTGACTGAACGGCCACATGGGCCCGGCGAGTGGTCGAGCCACGCTGGACTGTGGCTGCGAGATTCACGAGCATGGCCACGAGCGGCGGCTGGAGCATCAGTGGTGCGCTGGGGGGAGGAAGACGTACTCCCTGCGTGTTCGCCGCAAGAGCCTCACGTTCCTCACGCGCTGGCGAGGTTGTCTGCTTGACGAGACTGCTGCAGCCCAAGACGCATGTGACTGCACGAAGGTGTCCTGGGGGTTCCGTGACCTGCGCCGACGCTGCAGCGACATGTCCTCCCGCGTGTTGCGTCAACCTAAAAGTCCCGCGGGCGGCGGCCCCAGGCGGAGATCATCGGCGCGGTGCCCAGGTCGAGGCCGCCCGCGGCGATGTTGGCCAGGTGGCGGTCGATCTCCTCGTCCGTGGCCAACCCCGCAGCAACGAGCTTGGCGCGGACCTGGCGGACGGTGGCCTCCTCCAGCACGGTGCACTCAGGCGAGGTGATCGGGAAGTAGGCATCGGCTTCGACGTCGGCCAGCCCTGCCTCGCGCAGCAGCCGCGGCAGCTTGCGCCCGTATGCCAGATCCGCGCCGCGCTGCCGCAGCAGCTCACGGCAGCCCCGGCGCAGCCTGTTGGCCAGTTCCTGCTCGGGCCCGTACTCGTCGGGGTAGATCAGCGGCTGCAACGCCGGGTCGCCATCCTCAAGCACCAGCCACCCGCCGGGGCGAAGCGCCTCGACCATCGACCGCAGGGCCTTGTCGCGGTCGGCGACGTGGACCAGTACGAGGCGGGCGTGGATCAGGTCGAACGGCCCCCCGGCCGGGGGCGCCTCGGCCGCCACGTCGTGGCGCAGTACCTCGAAGTCTGCTGTCTCCCGCATCCAGGAGGTGTCGATGTCGGTGGCCACCACGTGCCCCGCCGGGCCGACGCGCTCGGCCAGCCAGGCCGGCACGCTGGGCCCACCGGCCCCGACCTCCCAGCACCGCCACCCCTCGTCGACCCCGACCGTCTCGAAGTGCCGGAATGTCGACGGATCGAAGAGCGCCGACAGCGCGGTGAACCGCTCCCCCGCCTCGGCCTGCCGATTGTCCAGGAGGTATCCCTTGCCGGAGATGTCCCGCGTGTCCCGCGCCATGGCCCGATCAACTCCTTTTCCACATCAGTTGGTTCCGCACACGCGACGCCCGATTTCCACCAGGCGCAAACCGATCACGGAGGGACGCCGCGCATCAACGCTCCGGCGTGCGTCGGCGGAGAGCCTGAGCGCGTAAACACTGCTGTCCTTGTCGTCGAGGACGGGTCCGAGATAGTGATGGCCTGTCATATGGCACCAGGCCGGCAAGTCGAGCGGAGCAGCCGGGTCGGTCGCGATGACATGTACGACGGCACTCGGCTTGGCTTGGCTTGGGCGATTGCGGCCCGTAGTCGTATGAGGAGCGTTACGCAGAGCAGTCCGGTGCCGTCGACGGTGATGTCCGCTTCCGCCACGGTCTCCTTGAGCAGCACCATGGCCGACAGATCGAGCCGGTGGCTGCTGCCGCCCCCAGAAGCGACGGCGTACTGCTTCGTCAACGTGGCTATGCCGCATATGCGTTGCAGGAAGTTGAGGCGGACGGGGCCGCTTCGGTGGCCAGGCGGGCGAGCACGGCGCGGATCAGGGCGTTGACCACGGCGGGCTGTTCCTGATGCGGCATGTGTCCCGCCTCTTCGATCACGTGGAACTCGCCGTACGGGGCCAGCTCGGCCAGCGTCCGGGAGACCTCCAGGGGGACCTGGGAATCGAGTCGGCCGTGTGCGAAGACCGCGGGCACCATCAGCCGGCCGAGTGCCTCGCGCGGGTCGTAGACCGCGAGGTCGGCGAACAACTCGTTGATGAACGGGCCGGATTGAAGGATCCGTCGCACCGTCTGCCGCGCCAGGTCCGGATCCGCCGCCGGGCCGAACCACTGCGGGACCCAATCGGCCAGAGTCTCGGTGCGATCGACGGAGAGCGCCGTCCGCAGCGAGGGCAGGGTGTCGGACATGCCCTGGCTCGGCCAGTAGCCGGGCCCGTCGATCGACACCACGCCGGCCACCCGCTCCGGCGACTGGAGTGCCGCCTCCAGAGCGAAGGCCGCCCCCATCGAGTTGCCCACCAGCAGGGGCCGATCCAGAGCCAGTACGTCCATCAGCCCCAGAATGTCGGCGGCGTTGGCGGCGATGGTGTTCCCGGCGGCCGGATGGTCGGTTCGGCCGCAACCCCGCCAGTCCACAGTCACCACGCGGTGGTCGGCGGCCAGATCGGCGACCTGGGCGTCCCAGACCCGGCCGCTGGTGCCCCAACCGTGCAGGAACAGCACCGGCGCTCCGGTCCCACCGTCCGTGTAGTACAGCCGGATCCCGTTCGTCTTGGCGTACGGCATCGTCATGCCCCTCTCTCGTCCGCACCGCTCCGTTCGGCCGCGGTGTTGAGCAGGGCCAGTTCACCGCGGTGACGCGTCCCGACCAAGACGCAGTCCGCTCGTACACTGATCAAGAACCGTGATGAATCCGGGGCAGGGGTGGAATGGAACTGCGTCAGGTCCGCTACTTCGTGGCGGTCGCCGAAGAACTGCACTTCGGCCGGGCCGCCGCGCGGATGCACATCGTTCAGCCGACCGTCAGCCAGCAGATCCGGCGGCTTGAACGCGAACTCGGGCTTGACCTGTTCGACCGCACCACACGCCAGGTCACCCTCACCGCCGCCGGCGCCGCCTTCCTGCCGCACGCCCGCACCATCCTGGCCTCCGAGCAAGCGGCACTCCACGCGTTGGACGGCCTTCGGACCATGGCGGCCACAGTGCTGCGCGTCGGCACCAGCGTCGGTCTCGGAGCGCGCCTCGAACACGTCCTCACGACCCTCGCGGACCGCTCCCCGAAACTGACCGTGGAACTGGTGAGTGCCGCATCCACCGCCCGGCTACAGGCCGTACGCGACGGCGAACTGGACGCGGCCTTCGTACGCGGACTGACGCACAGCCCCGGCCTGGACCTCATCCCCGTCTGGCAGGACCCCCTCGTGGCAGCGCTCCCCGCCACCCACCCTCTGGCCGCCCGCACCACGGTGCCCCTTGCCGACCTCGCCCACCTCCCGCTGCGCATCGTCCCCCGCGAGACCAACCCGCAACTCGTCGACCTGGTCATCGAAGCATGCCGGAACACCGGGTTCGAACCCGTCCTCGGCCCCGCCTTCACCACCGACCAGGACACCCTCGCCGCCATCGCGACCGGCAAGCCGAGCTGGACCGTCTTCTACGCCGCCCAGGCACGGTTCCTGCAGACCGGCCGCGCCGCCTTCCGCCCCTTCGCCCCGCCCGGCCTGACCGCCGAAACCTTCCTGGCCGTCCACCCCGCCACCCCCGCGCGCCGTCTGGCCCCTCTCCTCGACGCCTGCCGCGCCGCCGGGGCTGACGGCGCCGGCCCCGACCTCTCGTATAACCGCTGAGGTGCCATGTCCCGGGCCGGCAGGCAGTCACCTCGTGCGGCGGCCGAGCATGTCCTCATGCGCATCGCGGGCCCGCGCGAGGTCGTACTCTGCGCCGACCAGCGGCCACAGGCGACGCCGCGCCGTGAGGTCGAGCAACTCCTCCAGCGCCGCACCACCGGCCCCGTGCCGGGCGATGAGCGGGATGAGCCAGAAACCGGCGACGGTGATGCTGTCCACCGCGAGTCGGCTCGGCGCAATCGCGGAGGCTGTCTGCCGGGACGAGGCGCCGTACGTCACCAGCCGGCCGAGATACCCGAGTGCGTCCAGGGCGGAGTCGAGGACGGGGCCGCCGACGGCGTCCAGGATGACGTCGACCGGGCGCCCGTGATGGGCGTCGAGGACCCGCTCCCGGTAGCCCTCCGCAGCACCGTCGATCGCCGCGTCCGCGCCGAGTTCGAGGGCCGTGGCGCGCTTCTCGTCGGACGATGCCGTGGCGATGATCCGTCCCGCCCCGAACTCTCGGGCCAGCTGCACGACGAGACTCCGCCACCGGGTCCGGCACATGCTGAAGATGTTCGCCCGGATCGTGGGCCGACCTCGTTGGCTCACTCCTTCAGGTAGTAGAAGTGGATGGGTGAGTTCGGCGTGAAACCGATACGCGGGTATACGGGGGCCCCGGCGACTGTCGCGTGCAAAGTGGCGCGGGTCAGCCCGGTGGCTCGGGCGCCCTCGTGCAGCGCCTTGCGCGTGACCGCCTCGCCATAGCCCCTGCGCTGCCACTGCGGGTCGGTGGCGACGAAGGAGACGAAGAGGCGGCCTTGCGCTTCGACCGTCGCGGCGCACGCCACCGGAACGTCGCCTCGCATGCCCAGGTAGGCGTACACCTCGCTCTTCCAGCGCGCGGATCCGACCAGGCCGTCGCGGCCTTCCTCCAAGGGGAACCCGTAGGCGCGTGATTGGAGGTCCGCGTAGGCCCGCAAGTGCTCGTCGGTGCGCACACGCACGAACGTCAGGTCGGGGTGGACCGGGTCGGGGACGGGCAGCAGGTCTCCGGCCATTCCCGTGCCGGGGAAGGCGTACTGCAGGCCTGCCTGCTCGGCCGCCGTGGCCAGCGCGGTGCGAGCCTCGTCGTCGAGGAGGTCCTCGAAGAGCCACAGGAAGCCCGGGTGTTTCTTCGCGCGCATGATGTCCGCCGCCTGGCTCAGGCGTTGTGCGACGAGATCGGCTCCTGCTCCTGCGTCGGTCAGAGCGATGCAGTTGAAGAACGAGAATCGGCAGTCGGCCCAGCGGACGGCGATGCCGGGGAGGTCGCGCACATCCGCGTCCGCGTCGCGGTCGAGCACCATGGCCCGCCAGGCCACAGCGAGCTGCTGCGCCGATTCGATGGACTCCGTGAGGCCAGTCACCGTACTCCCATGGGTAGTTGAGGGTGTTGAGGGTGGTGTTGCAGTGTCACCGTCATCAGATGATGCCTTCGAACTGTTTGTCCTCGGTGGGGGAACCGGAGCGAGGCACGTGGTAGGAGTCGCGTCCGAAGCGCCGCCACAGGGCGGCTATGAGGAAGGCCACCACTACGGCGACGGGGGTGTAGTTGAAGGTGGTGGCGGTGATCGGGCTGCTCTGCGGCAGCAGGAACAGCACGGTGACCGCGGCCGCCCACACCACCGCCACCCAGCCGATCGGCCGGCTCCAGCGGCCCAGGTGCCAGGGCCCTGGGGTGAATCGGTCGCGGTGGAGCAGTCGCAGCAGCACCGGGATGGCGTAGGCCGAGGTGAATCCGACGGCCGAGATGGCGGTCACCGCCGAGAACGCCGTTGGGGAATACAAGGACGGCAGCGCGAGCACGAACGCCACGGCGACCGCGAGCCAGACCGCGTTGGCGGGGATGGCGGTGCGGCGGCTGACCTTCTTCCAGCGCGTCGATCCGGGCAGGGCACCGTCCCGGGCGAAGGCGTAGATCATCCGGCTGGCGCTGGCGGTCACGGTGTAGCCGCACAGGAACTGGGCCACGATGATCACAAGGAGCAGGGCCTTGGCCGCCGCCATGCCCAGCGCGTCCAGAAGGATCTGCGCCACTGGTACGCCGGTCGGTCCTGACAGGGTCGTGGTGTAGTCCTGGATGGCGAACAGCAGTGTGAGCAGCAGGATGCCGCCGGCGATCCAGGACACCGCCACCGAGCGGAAGACTCCGCGAGCCGCGGCGACGGAGGCATGGTTGGTCTCCTCGCTCAGGTGGGCCGAGGTGTCGTAGCCGGCCAGGGCGAAGACCGGAAGCAGCATGCCAAGGAGGATCACGTATACCGGGGCGCTCCAGCCGGTGTTGTTGGTGAACTCGGAGAAGACGAAGCCGGCCGACTGGTGGTGGGAGGGCACGAGTGCCAGGGAGCCGATGATGACGACGGCCCCTGCCAGGTGCCACCACGCGCTCAGGGACGTCAAGATGTTCATCAGCCGGGTGCCGAAGAGGTTCAGGACCGCGTGCAGCGCGAGGATGACCGCGTACAGGAGCAGCAGGGACTCCGGGGTCGGCGTGTAGCCGAACTGCAGGTTCATCCACGCGGCGGTGAACGTCGCTATGCCGTAGTCCTGGGCGGCGATTCCGCCGAGCAGGCCCAGGAGGTTGAGCCAGCCCGTGTACCAGCTCCACCGCTCGCCTCCGAGCTGGCGGGCCATGTAGTACAGGCCGCCGCTGGTGGGGTAGCGGGAGGTGATCTCCGCCAGGGACGCGGCCAGGCACAACACCAGCGGCCCGACGGCGAGCCACCCCCACGTGATCACCGCGGGGCCTCCCGAGTTCAGGCCGTAGCCGAAAAGCAGCAAGGTCCCCGACATGATCGAGATGACCGACAGGGAGGCCGAAAAATTGCCGAAAGCCCCCATCCGGCGGTGCAGTTGCTGGGTGTAGCCCAGCGACTGGAGGATGCGCGCGTCCTCCCCGTCGTCGTCGACCGGGTTCGGCTGCTGGCGTGATGTTGTTCGTGATGTTCTTACTGAAGTCATTGGTTCTCCGTCATGGGTGTTCTCCCGTATGCCGCGGGTGGGATCTCAGGCAGGCGACGCGGTCCTCCTCGAATGCCTTCCGCCACTGCTCCTCGGGGTACCGGGCGTCGTACTGCCACGGGGCAGGAGTGGCGAAGTCGCCGATGGCATCGAAGACTTCGGTGGCCCACCGGGCGAAGCCGCCCCTCGCCAAGGCGTATGCGAGGTGGTTCAGATCCAGCTGGGAACTGGTGGCCGGATCGCACTTCTGGAACCAGCCCTCGAATGCCTGCGTGACGGCCCGGGTGGTGTCCTCCCTGGTCCACAGGAGGTTCAGCATGACCTCGGCGCCTCTGTCCCTTCGCTCCCGGTGCTCCTGCACACGGGCGTAGAGGGGCAGCAGAAGCAGGGGCGAGTCGGGCGGCGCGAAGGAGACCGTCCAACGGGCGAAATCCGTCGCGACTGCCTGGCGGCCCGCCGGCCCCGGGCGGGCCTGGAGCGCCTGGGACATGCGATGCCATGCCTCGCGGTTGAACGGATCTCGCCGGTGCACTTCCCCCAGCAGGCCCCATGGCCCGCCGGGCAGCAGATACTCATGGGCTGGCGGAGCCACGTGATGCTCCGGGTAGCGCCCTGTCACGTCCGTTTCGGCCAGGGCCAGGCGACAGATCCAGGGCACCGAGTCGTCGGGATTCCCCTCGCCCGCCTTGCGGCACGCCTCCCGGGCCCGGGCCACCAGCTTCTCCAGGTCCCCTGCCCGCCGGTAGTCACGCGCCCAGTGCCTCCGGTGGGCCTGCAGCACCCGTTCGGTGGCGACTCTGGCGTACATCACCCGGGCAGCGAGGCTCTCCGGCTCCTCCTTCAGCCATAACTCCACAACGTTGGCCTGAGCTGCGACAACCCCAAGGACCTGAGTACGGGATGTCCACTGCGGCCAGGTGCCCGTTCGGGCAAGGACCTGCCGCATCTGCATCCAGTAACCCGCCTGAATGTCCTGCACTGCCGCATAGAGGTCTGCGTCCCGGCCGACCGGGTTCGCCCGGCCGGCCGGGTTCGAACTCTCCATCAGCGCCCCCCTCGGCCGGCCGGGGCGCGGCCCGCCGGGTGGTGTGAGCACGACACCGAACGGTGTGCACTGGCGGGCATCGGCAGAAGGACCCTCGGGGCAGTTGGGACGGGGTGGCACGGTCGCGCAAAGGACAGCGGCGTGGGCCGACGGGCAGGGCGGAGACGACCGCTGGCGCATAACCCTGCCGGCGGCTTTCGCTCTTGCCCGGGCTTTCGCTCTTGCCCGGTAGCGAGTGCCTGACAGGAACTTAAGTGCCTGGAGAGGCGCATGACCAGAGAATCCCTAGATTGTTTGGTTGCTCAGATGCAGGTTTCGGCCATGCGGAGGGCGAGCGTCGCCATCCGTGACCGGACCTGAGTCAGACCGCGGCGGCGAGGGCCTCGCACTCGTCGTCGGTGAGGGTGATGGAGGCAGCCTGGGTGTTCTGCTCCAGGTGGGCGGTCCGGGCGGTGCCGGGGATGGGGAGGATGACCGGGGAGCGCTGCAACAGCCAGGCAAGGGCGAGCTGGGAGGGACTTGCGCCATGCCGCTTGGCGGCGGCGTCGAGCGGTCCGCCGGTGCGGGCGAGCTCGCCGGTGGCCAGGGGGAACCAGGGGATGAAGGCGATGCTCTGGCTCTCGGCGTATTTGAGGACGTCCTCAGCGCTCCGGTTGGCGAGGTTGTAGAGGTTCTGCACGGAGACGATGTCCGCGAGAGCGCACGCCTCCTTGAGCTGCTGGACGGTCACTTCGGAGATGCCGATGTGGCGGATTTTTCCCTCTTGCTTGAGCAGGACGAGCTCTCCCAACTGCTCGGCGAGCGGCACCTGTTCGTCGATACGATGCAGCTGGTAGAGGTCGATACGTTCGACGCCGAGGTGACGCAGGCTCAGCTCGGCCTGCTGGCGCAGGTACTCGGGCCGGCCCATGGGACGCCAATCGTCGGGGCCGGGTCGGGTCAGCCCGCCCTTGGTGGCGATGACCAGGTCGTCGGCATAGGGATGAAGGGCCTTGCGGATGAGCTGCTCGCTGACGAACGGGCCGTAAGAGTCGGCCGTGTCAATGAAGTTGATGCCCAACTCGACTGCTCGGCGCAGCACACGTACCGCTTCGTCCGGGTCTTTGGGCTCGCCCCAGATGCCGGGGCCGGTGAGTTGCATGGCGCCGTAGCCGAGACGGTTGACTATCAGGTCTCCGCCAAGGGCGAAGGTGCCGGACGTGTCTGCCGGACGGGACGTGTTCATATAGCCCATCTCTTTCCAATTGGGAACTGTGTAGTAACGGCGGTGCTCATTGTAGGCCGAACTCCCTTGTGATGGGCGGGAGTTGGATAGTCTTGAACGGAAGAATCACCATGTGATATACGAACTCAATGCCTTTACATCGCCCCTTCCGCTTCGGTGTCAACATGTTCGCTTCCGAATCGCGACGCGAGTGGATCGCGAAGTGCCGCAGAGCCGAGGAACTCGGTTTCGATGTAGTCGGAGTAGCCGATCACCTGGGATTCCCCGCGCCGTTTCCAGCAATAGTGCTCGCGGCCGAAGCGACCGAACGGGTACGGCTGACCACATTCGTGTTGAACACACCGTTCTACAACCCCGTCCTTCTCGCGCGTGACGTGGCGAGCACCGACCAATTCGTCGACGGGCGCATGGAAATCGGGCTCGGCGCAGGCTATGTGAAGGCCGAGTTCGACACCGCGGGGATACCGTTCCCCAGCGGCGGAAAGCGCGTCGAACAACTGGAACAGACTGTCACCACGTTGCGCCGTCTGTTTGCGGACACCGAATATCAGCCGAGTCCGGCCCAGCCGTCCGGACCACCCCTGCTGATTGCTGAATCTCCTGGTGCAGGAGGTGATTCCGCCCGCCGAACGCACCGCACTGCCTGACAGGTTCGCGCCGCAGCCGCCCGACGCCGAGCACCGCCCCGAGGAGGTGCCCAGCGTGTTGACCGGAACCCCCGCGGATATGGCGCAACAGATCAAGGAACGCCGCGAACGCTACGGCTTCACCTACTTCACGGTAATGGAATACAACATGGAGAACTTCGCGCCGGTCATCTCCGCGCTCCGCTGAATCGAAAGGGGTGACCCGAATTCCCATCGGCTCCAGAACCACCCTCATGCTGCTGCGCCACGGTGAGACGCCATTGACACCGGAGAAGCGGTTGTCCGGCAGCGGCGGCTCCGATCCGGCGTTGTCGGAGACCGGGCAGCGGCAGGCCGAGGCCGCCGCGAGGATGCTCAAGGAACGCGGCGCGGTGCAGGCGGTGGTGTCCTCACCGCTGCGCCGAGCCCAGCAGACGGCCGAGGCGGCGGCACGACGGCTCGGCCTGGACGTCCAAGTCGACGAAGGGCTCACCGAAGCGGATTTCGGTGTCTGGGAGGGGCTTACGTTCGCCGAGGTGGGCGAGCGCTACCCGGACGAACTCGCGGCGTGGCGCGCCTCTCCGGCGGCGGTGCCGGGCGGAACCGGGGAGACCTTCACCGCGGTTGCGCGCCGGGCCGCGCTCTCGCGGGACCGGCTCCTGGCACGGTACGCGGGGCAGACGGTGTTGGTCGTTTCGCATGTCGGGGTGTTGCGGACGCTGGTTCGGCTGGCGCTCGGCGCGCCGCCCGAGTCGCTGTTCCGGATGGAGCTGTCGGCGGCATCGCTGTCGGCCGTGGCCTATGACGGGGACGGGACCGCGTCGGTGCAATCGCTGAACGACACGTCGCACCTCGCGGACCAGCGCTGACCTCGGCAGCCGACGAGGGCGCTGCCCGGCACAGCGCCCTCGTCGGTCAACGTCGAATCGTCTTGGTACGCATGAGGAATTCAGCGAGGTAGCCGTCGTGCGGCAGCCCGTGCTCCATCCACGGAGTCGGATGGTCACCGACGTACACATTGGCGATGGTCGGCTCGGCCACCAATGCGTCGATCAGGTCCTCGTCGGTGGTGACGGCAGTGAGGACGAGGGTGTCGCGCAGCGGCCGGATCCCTGCGTCGCGGTCCCACGGTGCAACCCACGCACAGGGGAAGCCCAATTCCATCCCGAGCTGTTCGGCGAACGGGCTGTCGAGCTGGTGCACCGCCGGCCGGAGCGCCGCGGAACCATCGCCGAGATCGCCGACGATGCTGTCACCGCCGAGCCACGCCTTGGTGCCCGCTGCCCGCTGCCGCAGATACGCGTCCCACCGACGGGCGGGATCGATGGGCATCACGGGCAGGACCGCGCGTTCGTCCGTCGGGGGCAGGCTGGGCAGCGCGGCGAGGCGTTCGGCGATCGCCGCGGCCACGGGGGAAGGGTCGCCCTCGACCAGTACGCCGGTGGCGTTGACGCAGCCGACGCCCCCACCACTGCTGATCGACTCCACGATGGTGTCGACGATCGGCTCCCAGTCGGTTTCGGCGGTGATGAGAATCTTGGAGCGCCCGGGGCCCTGCGGCAGGATGCGTCCGTCGCCCGCGTATTTGCCCACGACATCCGCGCCGCCGTACACCATTCCGAGGTCGGCGTGCCGGAGGATGTCGTCGGCCACATGGTGGTCGGTGGGCAGGAACGCGATTCCGTCGTCGCCGAAACCGGCCTCGCGCAGGGCAGTGACCAGCCGATGCGGGGTGAACGGCTCACGACGGGAGGGACGCACGGCAACGCGATAGCCGAGCGCGAGGGCATCGAACCAACCCTGGTGCACCGCAGGGTGGTTGCCCGCCGCATGGACGGCGAACACCTCACCGCGCCGGGTCCACACCGCCGCACCGCCCCGAGCCCGTGGATCGCGCCACGAGCCGACCGCAGCGGCCGGTCGCGCGTTCTCCACGGTGTGGTGGATCAGCTCGGCGGCCCGCGCGATGTCATCGGTGGCATTGCGCACCACCGTGATCGGTATTCCGGTGACCGCGCTGACGGTTTGCTGATATTCCTGCGGCGTCAGTCCCGCGATCGACTGCGTGGCGAAAGCCCGGCCCGCCTCCGCGAACGCCGCGATCCGTGAGTCGACGGGTAACACCGGCGCTCGGCGCAGAGCCTTTATCGCGCGGGGGATGTAGAGCGAGGGTGCGAGGCTGAGTGTCGCGACCTCGTCTCCGGCAAGATCGCGAATGGTCTCCTGGCGCCGGGACCGATAGGGGCCGCCGGGGCCGAGAACGTCCAGGGGCAACATCAGTACACGCCCTCGATCACCTTCGTATCGCCGAAGGACGCCACGGGGGCGACGTCCGCGACCGCATCACCGAAGCCGCCGTCCAACGGTGCGATCCGGGTTGCGTAGTCCCGCTCGATGTTGTTGACCAGCAAGGCACTTCGGCTCAGGTGATGCACGACTATCTGCCCGCGCTCGCCGTACGGAACGACCTTGCCGGTGTCGGGGTCGATCACCCGGAATGTGGTGTACGGAGCGAAGGAGTCGAATACGCACGGCTCGTCGGCACCTAGGCCGGGGCGCTCCACCGATGTCCCCAGCATCATCGTGCCGCCGTACCCGCCGACGAACTTGGCGCTTCCGAACACCTCGTCGCGCAGCAGGTCCCGGGTGTCGGCGTCCAGATGTGTACCGCCCCAGATGATCGCGCGAACCTTCCGGTTCACCAGCTCGACCAGATCGTCGTCCTGCGCGAGGCGCTCCAGCATCGGCGGGGTGGCGAAGAGGACGCCCACGTCCTGGCCGGCCAGGATGTGGCCGACCTGTTCGACGAGGTGATCGGTGTAGGCCTCGACCATGTCCATGCGGCTCTGCGCGATCAGCTTCTTCACCCATCGCGGGTCCAGATCGATGCTGAAGTTCAGCCCGCCCCGAAGCATCGCGGTGTCGATCGCCATCGCTCCGACATTGTGCGGCCCGGTGGGAACCGCACTGAGCCAGCCGACATTTCGGGGTACGCCGTGAGCATCCAGTCGCTCGCTGAACCATTCGACGCTGCGCCGATGCCACTCCGCGCTGTACGCCACTCGCTTGGGCTGCCCTGTGGTACCGCCGCTTTCGTAGACGGCCGCACCGTGCTCGTCGCCATAGCCACGGGGAATCAGGTCACGGACGCCGACATCGCGCAGCTCGTCCACCACATTGGGGAACAAGCCCAGATCGTCGAAGTCCCGGACATCGGTCAGCGGATCGAAGTCGAGGTCCTCGGCCCGCTTCAGCCAGAACGGTGACCCGGTCTCCGGACTGAAGTGCCACCGCATCATCTCCCGAACGAACTCTCCGCCAGTGTGCTCAACCATGGATTTTCCTCTCGAAAGAATGGAACAGATACCGGCCCGGCGCACCGTCTCCGCGATCTTCTTTCCTACGCGGTCTCGGCCGAACCACTGAGGCAGCGGGCGGTGGAGAGACCGGCCGTGTCGATCCAGGATTCCTTGCCGAGCACGAGGTCTCGGATGATCTCTCCGGCGGCAGGCGCTTGGCACAGTCCCTGACCGGAGAATCCAGCCGCATAGAGGAACGGGCGGGAATCATCGCGGCCGATGAAAGCCATCCCGTCCGGACTGACATCGAGGTCTCCGCTCCACCCGTGCTCGATGCCGCTGCCGGCGAGGGCCGGGAAGGCCGTGCCGAGGTGGTGTGACACCCGTTGCAGCCAGGCCTGTCGGGTCTCGTCCGGAGCGGGGCGGCCCATCCCGACGAGGATGCGGTCTCCCCAGCTTCGGATCCGCAGGCTGGATGGGTGCATGGTCATCGGCAGCGCGTCGCGCGGGGCGCCGGCGGGGGTGTCGGTCAGGAGCATGTCGACGGGGTACGTGGTCACAGGAATGCGTACGTCGGCCAGGGCGGCGACCGTTCCCGCCCAGGGGCCTGCCGCGCAGACGACGGTGTCGGCGCGGATGCTGCCCGCGGGCGTGTGGACCCGCCCGTCCGGGTCGATGCCGGTGACGGGTGTTTCCGTGTGCAGGACGGCGCCGGCCTGTTGGGCGGCCGTGGCATAGCCACGCACGATCGCGGCGGGATCGCAGGCGTAGGCCTCGGGCGACCAGGCTGCCGCCAGGATGGTTCGCTCGTCGACCAGCGGGTTGAGCCGCGCCGCTTCAGCCGCCGTCACGAGTTCGACCTCAACTCCGGCTGCCTGCTGGGCAGTTCGAGTGTCCCGGAATTCCTGCACCTGCTGTTCGTCGGTGAACAGCACGAGCAGGCCGATACGCTTCAAGCCGAGGTCGTTTCCGGTCCGTTCGGTGAAGGCGTGGTAAGCCGCCAGGCTCCGGACGGCGAGGCTGCTGATGAGAGCGTTGCCGGGAAAGTAGGTACGCACAACGCCCGCAGTGGTCCCGGACGATCCCGATCCGAGCGCGCCACGCTCCAACAGGACGGTATCTACGCCTGATTCGGCGAGTTGGCACGCTGTCGAGTTGCCGATGACACCCCCGCCGATGACGACGGCGTCCGCGCGTTCGGGGAGCCGGCTCACGACTGGCGGACCGGTTCACTGGGACGCAGTTGGCGCAGGTGATCTCCGGAGTCCCACGGGTACAGGTGCAGATTCCAGCCGCCCAAGCAGTTGACGTAGAGGGCCAGTTGGCTCACCACACTCAGGAAGTCGTCGCGATCGAGCCGGTCGAGGCAGGACAGGAAGCGCTGAGTGAAGCTCCACAGCTGCTCCAGGCCGCAGTAGATTCGCGGCGGTCAATTGCGGTATACGGTGGCCGCCTTCGGCTCCCGCCTTGCGGACCTCTGCCAGGATCGGCTTCTTCGTCGAATAGACCGAATCCCAGATCGCCTGCCCGGCCTCCAGGAGTGCGGGCATGTCCTCCTGCCGGATCTGGCCCACCGGGGAGGCCGGCATCGGTTCGGTCAACTCGCCGTACTTGATGCCTAAATGCTGTAACGCGGAGCAGAATACGGTCCCATTGGGCGCATCGCGTCGATCCGGGATCCGCGTGGACGCGGACAGATGCAGCAGCGACGGTATCGGTGCCGCGTGATATAGATGCTCTCCCGCCACCAGCGCGTGTCCCTGCAGGCTTTGGTAGGGCAAAGACTCCCACAGCGCGTCGGCGAGTTCAGCGTTGCGACCGTCGAGTTCCGCGGTCACGGTGATACCCAGGTCGGGCCAGGCGATCTCGACGTGCCGTCCGGAAAACGTTTCAGTCAAGGCTTTCCCCTTCGCTCAGTTGACCTGTTCGGCAACTCCCTGCGATCAAGCCTCAACGTACCGGCGATCAAGCTCGGCCCCACCCCTAATCACCCCCCTATCGTCGCGGCCGCCCCACCCCAGCGCGCCGCCCGCGACCGGCTCCGGCCAGGCCTGACGGCCCGCACGACGCAGTGAGGGTCTGCGGAGCGGCCGGGCTCCGCCCCTGCGCCGCCAGTGCCGCGACCTTGCGCTCGGCCTCGCTGAGCACGGTGAAGCCAGGGGGGTTCTTCTGAGGGGTCGGAGCATCGTCCTGTTTCTCCGCGTCACCGATTCTCTGCAGCCGCCAGTAGAGCGGTTCGGCACCGCAGAACTTGGCCATGCGCTTCGCCTGATGTGCGCTGAGCCTGAATTCGGCGAACCGGCCGTACTCCAGTTCGACGTCGCTGGCATCGGCGAGCGCGATGGCCAACTCGAGCTGATCCCCGGCTCTGAAGAGAACCGTCACCGCGTCCCTCAGCATGGACGCCCGGTCCGGAAGGTCCAATGTGGCGGCCATGATGCGCAGGGAACAACCGTGCACTCGCTCGTCCTCGACGTTCGTCAGCGTCAACTGCTCCTCGAGGACGGCTCTGGCGCTGAGCGGGTCCTGGAGAATCAGCCACGTCTCGGCCAGGTCGCTCCGCCAGGGGATGAAGTTGGGGCGGTCGAGGCGAGAATTCACGAGGAGGGTGCCGCATTCTTGGAGATCCGCCAGCGCGGCGTACGGCCGGTTGATGGCGATGTAGAAGCGACCGCGGGCGTGTAAGAAATGTAACCAGAATGCGTTCTGATGAGCCTCGGGAAGTGCCTCCTTTATGAGCACCTCCGCATCGCTCGTTCTGCCCATGGCCGTGGTGGCGTGGACGAGACAGGACAGCGGCAGACCGACGGCCGCACCCCAGTTGTGCGGAGGCATCACGGTCAGGGCTCGGCGAGTATGCCGCTCGGCATCGACCAGGTCGCCCCTGCGCAGCGCCACCATCCCCTCGACCGCCGCAAGCAGGGCCACCCAGGCCACGGCCCGATGTGCTTCCGCCTCCGGCCCGAGCCTTGCGCACCAGCGCTGGGCGTCGTCCAGTCTGTTGTCGTAGGCCAGTGTGAGCAGAGCGGACAGCACGGCGACCGGCAGGGCATAGGCAAGTCTGCAGCTCTGCATCGCCGGTGTCGCGGATGGCTGCGGTGTCCGGGGCTCCGGAGGTGCTTTCTGCCTTTCTCGCGGGGGTTGAACTTCCGC